>JAJPZM010000381.1 GCA_021204335.1 Parabacteroides sp.
AATGAATTGGCCGCATAACAAAAAAAAGAAGGCATCCTTTTAGGACACCTTCATCCCCAATTATCCTACAATAATTGAAATTCAAACTATCTCAAAAGACCGTCCTGTCAATTTCATTTTAGCTTTATTTATACTTTTGCATGCAGCAGAATCACCTGAAAATGCCCTTGGATATCTCTAAAGAAATTGAATAGTTCCCGATAATATAAGAGAAAATAAACTATCTTTGTCTGAACGATTAATCTGTTTCGCTATGAGAAGTTATAAGATACCGTATGCTGTAATGAATTACGCCAAACTGCGTGAGGAAGGTTATTATTATGTCGATAAAAGCCGGTATATTGCAGAACTGGAGAAATATCAGGTACCGGTTTTCCTGCGCCCGCGGCGTTTTGGGAAAAGTCTTTTCTGTACGATGCTTGATTATTACTATGACCTGAACGAGGCTGATCGTTTCGAATCGCTTTTCGGCGATACCTGGATCGGCCAGCATCCAACCGGACGGCAAAACAGCTATATGGTGTTGCATCTGGACTTCTCGATCGTCTCTGTGAGAGAAAATCTCAACGAACTGGAACGGGCATTCGACGCAGTTATCCTACCCAAAATCCGGGGGTTTGCAGAGGTTACCTATAAAGAATTCTTTACAGATTTCAAAGCGGATTCTCTGAGTTCGTCGGATTTATTGTCCAATATTCTTACTTACATATCACTAAATGATCTCCCCCCTATTTATCTGATCATCGACGAATACGATAATTTCACTAATCAACTGATCACCTCCTTTAAAGACAATCTTTACAGCGAGTTGACGACCGGAGATAGTTTTCTCCGCACGTTTTTCAAGGTCATTAAAGAAGGGGTGAAAGCCCAGGGTATTGCCGGGACATTCATTACCGGTGTACTTCCTATCACAATGGACGATCTTACCAGCGGGTTTAATATTGCGCAAATGGTTACATTACAACCGGGACTGGTTAATATGCTAGGATTTACATACGAAGAAACGGAAACTTATCTGCAAGCAATTTTCGACGGTTATGGATTCGACAAAGCATTATTGCCGGAAGTCCGCCAGATTATCCGGAATAATTATGACGGCTACCGTTTCCTGCCTAATGCAAATCCAATCTATAATTCAACGATTCTCACTTACTTTCTGAGTGATTTTACCATCAACAACGGTACTATCCCGGATGAACTGATCGATGAAAATCTCCGTACCGACTTGGGATGGATCAGACGTTTGACCTTAGGTGAAGAACGGGCAAAAGAGATGCTCCACCAGCTGGTATATGAAGGAACATTGGGCTATACCCGCGAGATGATGAAAAGTAAATTTACCAGGGAACAGTTCTTCCAGAAAGAGTTCTATCCTATTTCACTCTTCTATTTGGGGATGACGACACTGGCCGACAATTTCGATATGATATTGCCCAATAACACGATGCGTACTATTTTCGTCGATTATTACAATACCCTGAACGATCTTCGCGGCACAGCCGATAAATATATCGGTTTCTTCAAACAGTTCACGAAGGATCATTCCATCGAAACACTTTTCGAGGGTTATTACCGCGTCTATTTGGGGCAGTTCCCGGCACAAAGCTTCGATAAAATGAATGAGAACTTTATCAGGAATACCTTCTACGAACTTTGCAACCGTTACTTAAGCAGCGAGTACCTTTTCGCTCTGGAACAAAACTATCCCTCCGGTCGTGCAGACTGGGAGATTACCGGACGTCCAGGTACTTCTTATCATAAGAATAAACAGATTGTTGAATTCAAATATTTCCCATCGAAAGAGGCCAAACGTATTCTTGCCCTCGAAGCCCCGCATACAGAAGACGTTGATCAAGTTCGTCGCTATGCGGCCGACGCCAAAGAAATATTTCCAGAGTTCCATATTCGCAGGTTTGTTATATATGTGACAGCGAACAAAGGGTACAGGATCTGGGAAGTTTAACTATCATTTTGATCATATCTAAAGCTTATTTGTAACACGCTCTTTTTCTCAAACAAGGTATCTAGGTATAAATAGGGTACTTTGGGCAGAGGAAAAAGGCTTTTTCATAGCTATTGGCTTCGGTTTTGCATCGATTATCCGGCAGATAGCTCTGGTTACCTGCCGGATAGTTTCAACCACCCGGCAGGTAACCGGAATTGTCCGGCAGGTAATTAAATCTAGCTGGGACATCTTTACCCCACTTCCCTATTTTCAGTGAACGACCGACGGTTATTCAACATCTTTTTGCTGGAACGCCATAAAAAAACGGTTCATTCCTAACTAACAAAATGTATCTGTTTTTATTTGCTTAACGGCATAGGAACAAACTGTCGCGGAAGCTATTCCAAACACAAAAACAAAAAGTCATCAGATTTCTCAGCCCACTTTCTTTCTGCCATGCTTCAACTTCGCCTGAAGCACGTAAATAATCCCGTTCCTTTACTTTGCCCCATAGAAAGGACGGAAAAAGAGATTAAATGACAAAATGATTTTCAAAGATAACCGGAGCATATCCAGTCAATCCAGATTCGTTACTTTATAATTGATTCGTTTCACCAAGTCTTCATTAAACGAGTCGAGATAAATTTGTGTCGTTTTCTCGCTGGCATGCCCCAGGCAGGAACTGATTATCGCTGTCGGCATCAACTGGTTGCGGGCGGCCGTTGCCCAGGAATGGCGCGCCATATAGGATGACAAGGATTCTGGGATATTGGCTTTTTTTGCAATAATCTTGAGATGACGGTTGAAGTTGGAAAGGGCACTGCGATAATGTTTGTAGTTCTTTTCGGCATCTTCCTTTTCGGAAAGTATAGACCAGACGTAGCTGCTATCGGTACGATATTTCGCTATGATCTCCAGCATCGGTTTTTCGGCAAAGACAAAAACTGGTCGGCCGGTCTTTACCCGGTCGTAATGGATCTTTTCTTTTTCTACCTGCTCCCATTTCAGGCAGGCCATATCGGCAAACCCCATCCCACAGGCATAAAAGCTGAAAAGAAACATATCCCGCGACATGGCGAGCGATGAGCCTTCTTCCAGTTTGAGGTTCTTGATCCTCCGCAGCCATCTTTTAGGCAGCGATCTTTTACGGGTCGGCATCGTCTCGAGCGGTATACCTGTAAAAGGATTTACGCGCGGACGGATAATTTTCTCATCCACCGCCCTGTTGTAGATAGATCGCAAATTACGCAGGTAAAAACGTGCCGTATTTTCACAACACCCTTGACGCAGCACCCAGCTTTCGTAGTCTTTCAACACAACCGGCTTAAAAAGCTGAAAAGGGATCCGTTCACTCCCGGTAAACTGCACGAACGATTTCAGTCTGCTCCGGTAGGCCTGTGCTATTCCATAGCGCCCTCCCTGCTCCATCCTATCGATCACTCCCAGCGCATAAAGCACAAACCCATTCCTGGCAATCCCTTTTTTAATCTTTTCAATTTCTTCCATTTTATTTTCTGTTTAAATGAATATTGGCTGGAATATAACAGAAAATGCCGGGAATGAGTTTGAAAAACACGTATCTTCTGAATTTCGGTATTTGGAGGTGTTTGAACTAAAAATCCGACTATTAATATTCCAAATTAATAATCGACATTCCATCTTTACGCAACATTCGTTCCGGTAAATTAATTGAATTACTTTTGCTCCCCGTTTTAAATAAAATTCAAGAGAGATGAAAAAAACTTTTTATTTAGTAGCGGTGGCCTTTATATTCGGCCTATTTACCGCATGTGATGACGACAATGATAACGATACCCCGGTTATCAATCCCACACCGAAGGAACAATGGGAAAAAACACTCCGCGGAGACAATCAGACCCTGTTGGCTTTCCCTGATATTTTTGCCGATTACTGGGAATATACCTATTCGTATAAGGATAATCCTAACATTGGTTTACGCCTGACCGGAAAATATCCCAAGTCGCGTTTCTTTAACTTTACAATCTACGATGATGAAACGCAGATAGACATGTCGAGCATTGAAGATGTAAATATCCAACCGGATGACAGTTCGATCAATCCATATACCAAAGAAACAAATGATTACGGTTCGAACGGCTATACGATTTACATCGTTCCGGCAAGTACACCGGCAAACCTGCGTGCTTCTATGAAGAATATATGTGAGTTTCCGGATACTTTGAACATGGTTTCCGTATTCATGCGTCTTTATCTAGCAAAACAATACAGTGGAGATGAATATGGTGGTGTAGAAATGCCTGCGATCCAAGCTTTTGATGTGACAACAGGTAAAGATGTTGATTTCCCCAAACGCGAAAAATGCAACATTCATGAGTCATTAAAAATGCCGCCGATGGACTTTTCCTCAGATATGAAACCGCTTCCTTTCATGCAGGCTCCTCTGAACCTGATGTATCCGAATAGTCCTGCCGAGTATTTGTTCACCCGTATCAAACTAAACGAAGGCGAAGTGGCAACTTTCCGTTTTATCCCGCCGACAGCCCCCAAAAGTGTGAGCGAATATCCTACTGCTGATGTACGTTACTGGTCTGTCTGCCTCGGTTCTTCCGAAACTTATTCGTATGTTTCAATCTATGACGAAGAGATGCCGAAGGTTGACAAAGACGGTTTCGTTACCTTTATCATTGCTGATGCAAATTCTGCCAAACTCGAAAATATCAAGGCCAAAGCAGACGCAAACGATGGTACATATGTATTAGTCTGGAACCGTAAAGAACAGGGAGATGGAATCCTTGCCCTGTATCGCAATATGGTAATCAATAAGAATTATGATCATTCCATGCGCGAACAGATGGTTTCTATACCTTTGGAAGCTGCAGGTGGCGATATGACAAATTTCAACCCCATGACGATGATTGCTATGCTAGCAATGAAAAATTGGGGTCCGCAGGGATATAAGTTCAGTGAAGATGATTATCTGAGCGAAGAATTTAACTATGCTCTTATCAGACGCATGCAGTAATTCCCTATATAGAATGCAGAAAGGCGCAGACTTCAACAGTCTGCGCCTTTCTTATTAAACAACCTTTGTAGCCTTGCATCCATCTTAGATATGCGGTAACTCTACCACAAAAACTGTTCCTTCGCCCGGATAGGAATGTACCCGAATATTACCTTTATGCAACTGGACTATCTTTTGAACCAACGCCATGCCGATGCCATTACCGACTGCATAATTACGGTTACTACCGCGCAGAAAGGGAGTAAAAAGATGTCCCATATCTTCTTCCGGTATTCCTATTCCAGAATCGGAAAAACGGAGAATGGATTTTTCTCCATAAAAAGAGATCTGTACCGACGAGGTCCGGTCGGCTGAAAATTTGCAATTGTTTTCCATCAGGTTGACAAAAGCAGTTTTTAATAGATAAGCATTACCTGAAACGGTGATCACTGCATCGTCATCAGCTTCTTCATCGAAAATCAGGGTTACTTTATAGGTGTTATTTGCTTTCAGAACCAGTTCGCGGGCATCGAGCAACAATTCATCCAGGCATACTTCTTCCATTTTGATTTGCTCCGGCTGGTAACTGGCGCGAGCCAGGTTGAGCAAACCCTCGGATAACTTCACTACCTTATCCGCATCGACCAATGCATCTTCAATCGCCTTACGATAGGTATCTACCGGACGCTCTTTAAGAAGGGCTATTTCCAAACCGCCGATCAATGCAGCCATAGGTGTTCGAAGTTCATGGGAGACATTGCTGACAAACATTTTTTGTGCATCGAATGATTGTTCCAGCCGGTCGAGCGTATGGTTAAAAGTAATAGCCAATTCATCCAGTTCGTCTTTTCCGTTTGTCACAGGGATCCTTTCACCCAAATTGAAAGCCGTTATTTTCTCAACTTTCCTGACAATGTTGGATACAGATGACAAAGCTCCCCGCGATAAGAAATAACCGACCACAGCGAGTATAGCCAGCCCGATCATCCATAAAGCAAGCAGGATATTCCGTAAAGCATCGACTTTGGCATAACCGTAACCGTCGAAAGCGGCTGCCGTAATAACATAATCCCTCCCGTTGAAAGGATATAAAAGACCGACTACCTGATAGCCTCCTTCAAAGAATTCGATCGACTTTTCCCGGATGATGCGATCAATCATCTCCCGGGTTTCCTTCACCCGATCGATCTCTTTGGCATCATGGTAGAGCAGGTTAAAATCCGTATCATAAACGGCGACTTCCACCTCGTCGATAAACTCGCTATTGTTCAAATAAATAGATTGCATGGTTGCAGCGTCTACCTTATTCTGCAGGAAAAGGTTAGCCTTAGTTATCCCCTCCTTTTTCAGGTCGCGGAAGAATATATTTTTCCGGTTGTTTTCCGACAGGAACCAGATCATTCCCATAAGAATCAGGAAAACGGTTGCAGTAACAGCCGTATAGCGTATGGTGAGTTTAGTTCTGATTTTCATGTTCGGTACGGAGTATAAAACCCATACCTGGTTTGGTATGGATCAGTTTAACGAGAAAGCCACGGTCTATTTTCTTACGCAAATAATTGATATAGACATCAATAAAATTAGTACCCGTATCGAAATGGGTATTCCATACCTTGTCGGCTATCTCGACACGTGAAAGCACGCACGCGTTCCTGGTTTTCCATCATATATGCCAGCAAGTTAAACTCTTTAGGAGTCAGTTTAATTTCCCGTCCATCACGAAAAACAGATTTGATATGCAGGTTTATCTGCAAATCGGCATAAGTCAATTTCTGAGGTTGAACAACCTGCGACACGTTCAAATTTCTTTTGAGAAGTACTTTTATACGCGCATCCAGCTCCCGAAAATCGAAAGGCTTTACCATATAATCGTCAGCTCCGGCATCGAAACCGTCCAGCTTATCATCGGTAGTTCCCAAAGCGGTAACCATCAGGACAGGGATATTCGGGTTCAATTGCCGGATTTCTTTCGTAAACTCGAAGCCATTCATTTTGGGAAGGATAATATCGGATATCACCAGTTCGAAAGCCGATGCCCGGAAAAGACGTAACCCCATCTCGCCATCGAAAGCAAGGACAACCTGATAACCTGATTCTTCCAGCCCGACTTTCAATAGCTCCGCTACACGCTGTTCGTCTTCTACAACTAAAATTCTTGTCATGGATCGTCCCGTTTGGTTTGTTATTGGTACAAAGATAAATAAACAATTTTTCCATTACCTTATTATTCCTATATTTGTTCTCTCAACTAGTACACTAACAAAAGAAAAAGTGAAAAGAATTATTATCATAGGAGCTACTTCCGGTATCGGTTACGAAGTGGCCAATATATACCGCAGGTTGGGCTGGCGTGTAGGTGTTGCCGGACGTCGTACAGAACGTCTGGAAGCCTTTAAAGAGCAAGCTCCCGAACAAATAGAGATTCAACAAATCGACGTTACGCAGGCCGATGCCGTAGATAAATTCCATCAATTGATCGAAAAGCTGGGCGGCATGGATATTTTCCTGCTCAGCACAGGTGTCGGCAGCCAGAACCGGGCATTGGACCCGAAGATCGAACTGGCAACTGTCAATACCAACGCCATCGGTTTTACCCGTATGGTGACAGCGGCTTACAATTATTTTCAGGAACAGGGTAAAGGGCATCTCGCTGTTATCAGTTCCATTGCCGGAACAAAAGGACTTGGTGCTGCCCCGTCCTATTCGGCAACCAAACGTTTCCAGAATACCTATATCGATGCGTTGGCACAATTAGCCCGTATGAAAAAGTTGCCGATCACTTTCACCGATATTCGTCCCGGATTTGTTAAGACCGACTTGCTGAAAAACGACAAGTATCCCCTGCTGATGCGTCTGGAGAAGGTTGCGAAACGAATCGTACGTGCATTGAATCACAAAAAACGTAATGTTATCATCGACTGGCGGTATGCCGTACTTGTATTTTTATGGAGACTTATACCAGAAGGTATTTGGGAACGCTTATCCATTCATAATTAAAGCAAACACTTATTTCCGCAGGAAAGTCAATCGTTTATTCATGCTGAAATTGACAGCACCATAAACGAAAAGCCCCAGAAACTGGGCAAGGTATTCATTCATATCGAATACCTCGACCATAAGCAGCAAAGAGAGGAATTGCAACCCGTAGGCACAACCGAAAGCAACCAGAAAAAGAGGTATCTCGCGCTGGAACTTGCCACTGCGGGAAGAAAATATCCAATACTTGCTCCAGAAAAAGTTATTGATAACAGCCGCAACATATCCTGCTATGTTCGACCAGAGATAATTGCAATCCAACCCCTCCATCAACACCCAGATAACAAGAGCGGTGATGAGGGCATTCAATGTGCCTATAATGACAAAACGTAGTATCCGTATAGAATCTTTCATATTTCAGACAGCAAATATACACGATTTTCGAAACAAAAGGTTCTAATCTTTTGGATTATTCTTCATAGAGAAAGTCTCGAAGAAAGCATCGCGGTAGCTGTTTCCTATTGAAATTTCATACTTTCCAATGAATATATCGTTATTATCAAAGGAATCGATATAATCGGAATTGACGATATACGATTTGTTGGTACGTAGAAAAGTATCTTTGGGAAGCATCTCGTGGATAGACTTCAAATTCATCTTCGTCACAATCCGCTGGTCGGATGTCTGAATGACTACGTAGTCTTTGAGTCCTTCTATAAAAAGGATATTCTTGAACTGTATCTTGAAATAACGCCGTTCGGCTTTAACAAAGATATGGTCGGCCGTTACCGACTCGATGCTGTTCCTACTATGATCAGCTTTCAATAAGGTATGGTAAGTATGCGCTTTTATAACAGCCCGCCTGAAACGTTCGATCTCGATAGGCTTTACCAGGTAATCGATCGCATCGACTTCATAACTGTCCAAAGCATATTCGGCATAAGCCGTAACGAAGATTACCAGAGTGTCGGCAGGGATCATACGGGCAAATTCCAGGCCGTTTACTCCCGGCATCTTGATATCGAGGAAGACCAGGTCGACCGGGCTTACCTGCATGAATTTGCCGGCTGAAACGGCATCGCCAAAACTTCCGCAAAGCGACAAGACCGGAGTGTCACTTATCAATAACTGGATCGCCTTGCGTCCCAGCGGTTCATCATCTACAATAATACAATTCATACAACTATTCTTTTAATTTTAAACGGAGATTGATCGTATATGTTATATCGGTTTCATCTATTTGCAACGAATGGTCGGCATCATACAGCAATTGCAGCCGGCGCCGGATATTAGCAAGTCCTATACCTCCATCCTCCCCTTGCCGCTCCTTCTGTTCGGAAGGTTTGGAGTTGACGCAGATAAATGTCAAGCCGTCTTCTTCCTTCTTGAAATAGAGATAGACGTATGAGAGTTTACGGTTATCATTGTTATGCTTTACCGCATTCTCCACAAAGGGAATGAACAGGAGTGGCGGGACAACCACACCGGTTATATCGCCTTCGACGGTGACAATAAAATCGAAATTATCGCGCCTGATTTTCTCCATATTCAGGTAATCATTCAGGAAATGAATGTTGTCTTCCAAGCGGACGCTTTCGGAAACGCTGTCTTTTAGTTGGTACTTCAGCAGGTCTTTCAGTTTGGAGAGGACAAGGACAGCTTCTTCCGGGTTCTCTTTTATCAGCACATTCGCATTATTGAGCATGTTAAAGAGGAAATGCGGGTTGATCTGGTTCTTCAACTGTTCCAGTTCCGATTGCATGGTGGCATTTTCCAGTTGGTCGATACGCTGGCCGTATCTGATATAATGCTGGAAGACGATCACGGCTGAAGCGCCGGCTATAATTAGGCACAACTGTATGATCGATGAAATAAAAAGAAAACTTGCTAGTCTGAACTGGTAGATTTTATACTCTGCATAAATCTCGTCAGGTCGTATAAAATAGATAAGGACAATGGCGATAAAGATAGAAAGGAAGATAGAAAGTATATAAGTCCCTATCCTGTTCTTCAGAAGGAAACGGGGAGCAAGGACAAATACACTTAAGTAAATAAGGGAAAGAAAAATCAAGCTCTGAGTTATTTCCTGCGACCAGAGATTTCCTTCCAACGCATTCACATAATAATTCACACTGATCATCATAAAGCTGAGCAGAAACAGCAGAATATGCCGGCAGAACCTGTAGCCGGGACTGACCAGTAAGCGCATCATATAATCGGACATCTGTATCATAGCTTTACATTCAAATCAATTTTATGCAAGGCACCTTCATCACTGACAGTTATAGTATAGGCAGCCGGGAATAACAGGTCGAGCCGTTGGCGGACATCTTTCAGCTCCCGGCTCTCCTCTAACTCCTTTCGCGGTGCTGCTCCGGGCGTAAAGCAGATACAGAGAAAAGACAATCCCTGCTGCCCTGCATCGAAAGTGAAATGTAAATCCATTTGCGTATTCATCGACGGCAGCAATCTGATATAATGGATAGCGAAAGGGACAAATAACAAGGGCGGAATAAATTTATGGTTTACATTCCCCGCTGTCGATACGGTAAAAGTAAGGTTATTGTAACGCATCTTCGCCAAGCTAAGAAATTGCTCGATAAATGCTATTTCAGAAAGGAGTAAAACCTTTTCACGATTGCCGTCATACAACTGGTAACGAAGCAACTTGCTCAGTTTCATCAACACCAGGGATGCTTGATCCGGATTATCGAAAGTCCGCTCCTTCGCTTCGTCGAGCATGTTAAAAAGAAACTCCGGGTTGATCTGATCTTTCAGCCGATCGACTTCCGTTTTCAGGTTTACTTTTTCCAGTTCGTTCTTCCGCTTGCTGTATTCCTGCCAATGACGCAGCAGGATCGTGATGGAAGTACCGGCTATCAGTAAAGCATACAAGAGAAAGTTGCCGATCATCTCGACTGCCGGTATCCGGCTTTTGTAGAAATAGGAATATATACCCGGCTCCTGATGGTAATACCGATTGAGCCAGTAATCGGATGCAGCCGAGATAGACAGGATAATGACGATCTGCAACGAGACCAGACCGGCATACAACATATATCTCTTTTTCAACAGAAACTTGGGCAGCAAAACATAGATGTGCAAGTATATCCCAGCCAGATAAGTGAAAAGCAACACCAGGCTGGTATAAATAACCATATAGTCTATCCGATCCAGAAACGTCGCACAAGTCATTAAAGGCATATTGAACGACACGAACACAAAGAAAAGCACCAGCAACAGATGCCTTCCCACCCTGTACTTGCGATCTATCAGGAAACTAATCAGAAAATTATTATATGCTACTTCCAATCCGGGCATCTCTCTTTTTGTATAAACAAGTGGTAAAGATACTCCTTTCCTGTTCAGAAACCATACTTTATTGCTATACTCGCGTAGAAAGACGGCGAGAAATGCGGATCGTAATCCCTATCCATCGACTTGAACATGGCTTTCAGCGACCGGTCGTCGTAGAAGGCTGCCCGGTAAGCAGACAAGCCGAGCGTAATGGGGACAGAGAGCGATTTAGTGATCATCAACTCCGGCTGTAACCCGGTAATTATATACTGTTGCGTAAAGATCTTATCTTTCCCGTCCTGCTTCACAAAGGCAAGCATTCCGCTCATCGAACCGACCAGTTTCAGACGAAGCAGGTCATGCAACTGAATGCCGCCCGATACTTCCGCCCCGTCCATCATCGAAACGTTGACCATATAGCGTCCTTCGATCCGCCAGCCTACGAAAAGAGCCAGGAAAACCATCGGATAACCGAAGCTGGTATTCAATGCCAGCCCCATTCCCAGATCGAGATTCGCCCGCAAATGCCAAATAGCAGCTGCCATACCTATCCCCATCACATTATTCCAGCGAAGATATGAAAGGCTTCCGGTATCCATAAAGATACCCGCTCCCACACTTGCCAACAACGACCATTTCTTACTCAGCGGACGGATATACGACACAGCCATCTGCGCATTAAATATATGCGGCTGATCTATATACCCCGACAGATTCTTATTGTTCATCGAAGCATAGAAAGCGCCCAAGCCCACCATCCAGGCCGTCGGATGATTGTTCTCATCCATCTTCATCGATACGGGGATATTGACTCCGCCCTGTATCACTTTCATATCGTCCTTTCCGTCAACCTTTTTGTTATCGACATCCCTAAACCCGGAAGAACCGATATATTCAGCCTTCAGCCAGACTTGCGCGCTTAATCCCTGAAATACAAAAACTCCGAACACTATCAACATCAACCATCTTGTTTTCATATCATGCTTCTTTGTTATTATTGAACTTGAAGCAAAGCTAGGCAAACAGACAATGGCAGGATATATTAGTATACGAAGCAGCAGGAATAATAGACAAAACGAAGGGATTGGCATATGAGTGACATACGTTATAAAGTACGACACCCGTACCTTCCCATATACGACACTCCTATGCGAGAGGATACGGGGTGCATATGTGGGAATATACGGGTGTCGTATATGATAAGATACGATGATCGTATAAGGAAAGGAAAGATTAGCGTTCGGAAATCGGAACGTAAGTCTGCTCATCCAGCACAGTCTTGTAAGCCGGGCGGATAATACGCTTGCCGTCGAAATGAAGCTCTTCGATGCGGTGGGCAGTCCAGCCGACAATACGTGCCATGGCGAACAGCGGCGTATAGATTTCCTGCGGCAAGCCGATCATTTCATATACGAAGGCGGAGTAGAAGTCTACGTTCGAGGAGACACGTTTCTTCGTTCCTTTATGCTTGGCGAAGCAGTCGATGGCACGTTCTTCCAGCAGTTCGAGGAAAGCGAACTCTTCCAAACGGCCTTTTTTCCTTTGCCAGGTCGCGAGCCAGTTCTTTCAGGACAACGGCACGCGGGTCGGAAATGGTATATACGGCATGTCCGATACCGTAGATCAGACCGGTCTTGTTGTAAGCTTCCTTATTCAGCATGCGCATGAAATAGGTATCGATCTCGTCCACATTCTTCCAGTCGGCAATATTCTCTTTCAAGTGATGGAATATATCGACTACCTGGATATTGGCGCCACCGTGTAACGGGCCTTTCAGCGAACCGATACCGGCTGCGATAGACGAATAGGTATCCGTCCCGGTCGAACTGGTTACGCGAACGGTAAAGATCGAGTTGTTACCACCACCGTGTTCCGCCTGAAGGACAAGCAGCAAGTCGAGCGTGCGGGCATCCAGTTCCGTAAAATCCCTCTTGAGCATGTGCAGGAAGTTTTCCGCCAGCGAAAGGTTTTCGTGCGGGTGGCGGATATGCAGCGAACGTCCGTGCGTACTGTGACGATATATATTGTATGCGTATGCAATAATAGTCGGGAAACGGGAGATCAGTTCGATAGACTGGCGCATCAGGTTGTCGCGTGACATGTCGTCGGGGTTCGGATCGAAGGTGTACATTTCCAATACGCTACGGGCAAGGATGTTCATGATGTTCTGTCCTTCGAGGTCGAGAATGTTCATTTTGGTCTTTTGTTCCAGCGGCATATTGTCGCAGATAAGGCCTTTGAAAGAAGCCAGTTCCTCTTTATCGGGCAACTTGCCGGAGAGCAGCAAGTATGCCACTTCCTCGAAGCCGAAACGTTTCTCTTTGATCAGGGCATGTGCCAGGTCTTCCACATCGTAACCTCTGTAAAACAATTTACCGGGGATAGCTTTCAATCCGCCGTTTTCCGGCAGGCGTTCGTAACCCACTACATTATCGATCTTGGTCAGACCGACCAGAACACCACTGCCGTCTTCATTACGCAGACCGCGTTTTACGTTATACTTAGGGAACAGTTCGTTATCAATCTTGCAAGCATCCTTTGATGCGTCCGACAACTTATAGATAAGATATTCTTTCTTCATGATTTGTTTTTTTTATGAGGTTACAATAAAGATATGATACAATCACCAAATTCTTTGGTGCCAAGAGGTCGGCCGTTCGGCATGAAACGTGCCAGGTCATTCGTCGCTTCGCCTTTCGAGAAGGCTGTTTCCATGGCGGCAGTAATCAGGTTAGCCGCTTCATTCCATCCCATGTATTCAAGCATCATGACGGACGACAGCAAGAGGGATGACGGGTTGACAACGTTCTTTCCGGCAATGTTGGGAGCCGTGCCATGCGTTGCTTCAAAGATGGCATAACCGCTGTTGTAATTGATGTTGGCACCCGGCGCGATACCGATACCACCTACCATTGCTACCAGCTGGTCGGAGATGTAATCGCCGTTCAGGTTGAGCGTGGCGATGACAGAATATTCTTCGGGGATCAGCAGCGTGTTTTGAAGGAATGCATCGGCAATCACATCTTTAATAATGACCTTTCCGGTGGCAGTGGCTTCAAACATCGCTTTAACAGCTTCGGCTTCCCCTTTCTCCTTCTTAATCTTTTCGTATTGCGGCCAAGTGAAAACCTTGTCGCCGAACTCTCGTTCCGCCAACGCATAGCCCCAAAGCTTGAAGCCGCCTTCGGTAAACTTCATGATGTTGCCTTTATGCACCAACGTTACGCTCGGCAACTTATTGGTCAGGGTAAACTCGATAGCGGCGCGAACCAGTCGCTCGGTACCTTCTATCGATACCGGCTTGACGCCGAAAGAAGATGTTTCAGGGAAGCGTACCTTCGTCACTCCCATTTCTTCGGTAAGAAACTTAAGGAACTTACGGGCTTCGGGCGTTCCCTGCTGCCATTCGATACCGGCATAGATATCTTCGGTATTCTCGCGGAAGATAAACATATCCACCTTCTGCGGCTCCTTTACCGGAGAGACAACGCCCTTGAACCAACGCACGGGGCGCAGGCAGACATAGAGGTCGAGCGTCTGGCGCAAAGCCACATTCAGCGAACGGATGCCGCCGCCGATCGGAGTCGTCAACGGCCCTTTGATACCGATTGTATATTCGCGGAAAGCGTCCATCGTTTCGTCGGGCAGCCAGCTTCCGGTTTGATTGAAAGCCTTCTCGCCGGCAAGCACTTCTTTCCATTCGATCGCCCGCTTGCCATCGTAAGCCTTTTCAATAGCGGCATTTACAATTTTCTGGCACACCGGAGTGATCTCCGCTCCTACGCCATCGCCTTCGATATAAGGGATAACCACCCTGTCGGGAACTACCAGGCGGTCGTTTTGCTTTGTTATTTTATTCATGTTATCAGCTTATTATATGTTTATTTATCTCTCTGAATTCCTCTCCCGAAAGGCGGGCAAGGTATGTGCAAATCTATCTACAAACAAACTGTTTTTTACACACGCCCTGTCCCCTTGCGAGATAGGAAGAAAAATGCATTAATCAATGGGCAGTATTCAGCGCCGATCCGGCTTTGAACCATTTAATCTGCAAATCATTGTAAGTATGGTTTACAGGGAATGAATCCTGAGCACCGTCGGCATGCGATACAATAGCATGGAGAGGCTTGCCCGGCGCAAACTCTTTCAGTCCGACGATGGAGATATGGTCGTTCTCACGAATCTTATCATAATCGTCCTTGTTGGCGAACGTCAAAGCAAGCATCCCCTGTTTTTTAAGGTTCGTTTCGTGGATGCGGGCAAAACTCTTGGCGAGGATCACCTTTACATTCAGGAAACGGGGTTCCATGGCAGCATGCTCCCGGGAAGAGCCTTCACCGTAGTTCTCTTCGGCAACCACGATGGATGATATTCCTTTTGCCTTATACTGTTTGGCTACGGCGGAAACGGCTTCATACTCATTATTCAATTGGCTGAGCACCGCATTCGTCTGGCCGTTGAAAGCATTCACCGCCCCCATCAGCATATTGTCGGAGATATTCTCCAGATGACCGCGGAAACGGAGCCACGGGCCTGCCATCGATATATGGTCTGTCGTACATTTACCGGAAGCTTTGATAAGCAGCGGCATGTCCGACAGGTCGTTTCCATCCCACGGGGCAAAAGGTTGCAACGCTTGCAAGCGGTTCGAATCGGGGCTGATCTTTACTTCCACATTCTTTCCGGTCGGGGCGAGATAACCGTTATCCTTTACATCAAAGCCCTTGGGCGGAAAGTCGGTTCCCTGCGGTTCGCGGAGTTTTACCTCGCGGCCGTCTTCAGTCTTCAGGGTATCCGTCAGCGGATTAAAGCAAAGATCACCGGCAATAGTCAATGCCAGCGTCAGCTCCGGAGAAGCGACAAAGGCATGCGTATTCGGATTGCCGTCTGCGCGTTTGGCGAAATTACGGTTAAAGGAGGTTACAATCGAATTCTTGCGGGCATTGTCGTCGGTATGGCGCTTCCACTGGCCGATGCAAGGGCCGCAGGCGTTTGCCATGATGGTGGCGCCCAGCTGCTCGAAGTCGCCGATGATACCGTCGCGTTCTGCCGTATAGCGAATCTGTTCCGATCCCGGGTTGATGATCAGCGGGGCGGCAACAGGTATTTTATCTTCAAAGGCCTGGCGGGCGATAGAAGCAGCACGGCTCAGATCTTGATAGGATGAGTTCGTGCACGAACCGATCAGCCCTACTTCCATTTTACGGGGATAGCCATTGGCTTTTACCTTAGCGGCAAACTCGGAAATAGGAGTCGCTGCATCAGGGGTGAACGGACCATTGATATGCGGTTCCAGTTCGGACAGGTTGATGACGATTACGCGATCGTAATATTCATCCGGCTGTGCTCTTACTTCCTCGTCGGCTTCCAGGTAATTCTGGATAGCGTCGGCCCAGGCGGCAATCGAATCGCGTCCGGTAGCACGCAGATAGGTTGCCATATTCAGGTCGTAAGGGAATAAGGAAGTGGTTACTCCTACTTCGGCACCCATATTACAGATCGTGGCCTTTCCGGTAGCAGAGATAGAAGACGCGCCCTCGCCGAAGTATTCGATGATGGCATTCGTGCCGCCTTTTATGGTCAGGATGCCTGCCAGTTTCAGGATCACGTCTTTGGGAGAAGCCCAGCCGCTTAGACGGCCGGTCAGCTTCACGCCGATCAGCTTCGGCATCTTCAATTCCCATTCCATGCCGGTCATTACGTCGACGGCATCGGCGCCACCGACTCCGATAGCCACCATTCCCAGTCCGCCGGCATTCGGGGTATGCGAGTCTGTCCCGACCATCATCCCGCCGGGGAAAGCATAGTTTTCCAATACTACCTGGTGGATAATACCTGCACCGGGTTTCCAGAAGCCGATGCCGAACTTGTCGGATACAGATTTCAGGAAGTCATACACCTCGCTGTTGCCTTTAGTGGCCGTTTCGATATCGGCTTTCGCTCCAATATTCGCTTGGATCAGGTGGTCACAGTGGACGGTTGCGGGAACAGCCGATTTGTCTTTGCCTGCATTCATAAACTGCAACAAGGCCATTTGCGCCGTTGCATCCTGCATCGCTACGCGGTCGGGACGGAAGTTTACGTAATCGTCGCCACGCCGGAACAGGCGGAGTGCTTCTTCACTATATAAATGAGCATATAAGATTTTCTCGGCCAAAGTCATCGGGCGGCCAATCTTTTCGCGGGCTGTATCTACCCGTTTCGGGAAACTGGAATAAAAGTTTCTCAGCATTTCAATGTCGTACACCATAGTATAATCGTTTTATTTGTTTGTCCTAAGGAGGATATTTCCTGTATAATCTTTTCCAAATATATATTATTTATCAACACCAGACATTCAATAATATCTATGCCCGGATAGAGTATGTCTATAATCAGTGCCTTATAAACAGAAAGCTCGCCATACGTTCTATTATTAAAACGCATGACGAGCTTGTTTTGTTCAGAGGAAAGAAGGGATTGGAAAAGCGTTTACGCTATTCTTATTTCTTGGATAGTCGTTTACGCTCCTTGTCAAAATTCTCTATAAAATGAATTTCCACCGGAGATAACTGATTACTCACTCGTTTTGCAAATTTATCATACTCCATGTCCGCCTTTCTCCTGGCGATTTCCGCAGATATAGTTCCAGCGTGTGTTAGCAAGTCTTTGCCCGACAATTTCAAAAAATCATCCAGTTTCTGAATCCAGTCCTTCATATACATCGGGATATGGCTTTGTGCCTGCAAATCCGCAAAGTCCAAATATAAACTGACAATACGATTAAGCGTATCAAGTTCTTCCGCTGTCAGATAATTTTTGGCATATTCAGCATCATTGCGCCGTGGCAAAGCTCCGGTCCAGGACGTTAATCCCATGAAATCTTTTTCAGCATCAGCACGACTATAAATAATTTCTGCTGCCGTATGGCCATGAGCCGAAAAATGCATCTTGTTTTGCACTGTAGCAAAGAAAAGCTTTGTTGTTTCTGCACGCGGATCATAGTCTATACTCAACGCATAAATCTCGAGTATCTTCCGATAAAAAACTTTTTCGGAAGAACGGATATCGCGAATGCGTGCCAGCAATTCATCAAAATAGTTTCCACCTCCGGCACGCTTCAATAAATCATCATTTAAGGCAAAGCCCTTTATAAGATATTCCTTCAACACTTGGGTAGCCCATTGCCGAAACTGTACGCCACGCAGAGAATTCACACGGTAACCGACGGAGATAATCATGTCGAGATTATAAAATGTCAAGGTTCTTTCAACTTCACGTTTACCTTCCTTTTGAACTGTTGCAAAATTTGCAACAGTTGATTCGGCCAGGAGTTCGCCACATTCCAAGATACCCTTGATGTGGCGGGATATAGTTGATTTATTACGTTGAAATAGCTCTGCCATTTGATCCAACGTCAACCATACAGTGTCACCTAATAATCTGACTTCTATTTTCGATTCTCCATCAGTTGTCTGATACAGAATGATTTCTCCTTTGTCCATACTCCTTATTGATTATCTTGCACAAAGGTAGTTTTTTCTTTCACTTAAATCAACACACTCTTTCTCATTTGCCTTTCTCCGTCTCTTTCCACCTTGCCGCATAGCTGTGAAGGATGGCGGTAATGCCCTCTCCTATGCGGGAATAATCTTCAGTCTTTAGATTGGTGAGCGAAGTGCGGATCGACCATTCGGGGGCATCGAAACCGCCGCCGTTGAGCAGAACCAAGGCCGTTTCCTGTGCCAGGCGGAAAACGACGTCGACAGGTTCGTAGTTGGCTTTCAGATATTCCACGAAATCATCTCCGTAGAACTTCTTCGCCCACACTTCCATATCGATCTCGCTGTAATAACCGGCACGAAGCGGGTCGTCGAGCAAGGTGAAGCCGGTGCTTTCCCAAAGTAGGTGCAGCCGCTCGTGGATAATCTCGACCATACGCGACTGATACAGGTTCTCGGCATCCAGGATGGAGAAGGCGGCAAACAAAGCCATCTGCGTTTGCTGCGGAAGCGAAAGGCCGGCGGTATGATTGAGCGCCACCTGGCGACTGTCGGCCACCATGCGATCGATGAACTTCATCTTCGAGGGGTCGAGCATGATGCTGCTGTAACGTTTCGTCAGGGCCGCTTTCCTGTCGTCCGGCAACTGGGCTATCATACGGTCGTAGATGTTATCTTCATGCAAAGAAACGACCGCCAGCCGCCAACCGGTCGCCCCGAAATATTTGGAGAAAGAATAGACACATAACGTATTATCAGGCAGTTCCGCCATCAACGAACGGAAGCCGGGAACGTAGGTGGCATATACATCGTCTGTTATAATCATCAGATTGGGATTATAATTGTTGACGATATCGACGATACGCTCCGTCAGCCCTTCCGTCAGGGCATACGAGGGCGGATTGCTGGGGTTTACGATAAAGGCGGCTTTGATAGAAGGATCTTTCAGCACGTCGAGGTCTTTCTCCTGATACTGCCAGGTATGGTAACCGTCACCCGTCATCTTCAAGGCATGTATTTCTGTTACGTCGAACAGGTAGCGGGCTTGCTCGGGTATTTTGATATAAGGGGTGAAGACCGGGGCAAAGAGGACGATCCTGTCTCCTTTGTTCAACAGGAAGTTCTGTTGCAGGGAGTCGAAAATGTAACACATGGCAGCTGTGCCCCCTTCGGTGGCAAATAGATCGAACTTGCCTTTCGGCGGACGGTTATTGCATAGGGCTTGCTTCAGATAGTCTCCGACCAGGACATCGGTATATTTCAGTATGCGGTCGGGAACGGGATACTGGTTGCCGATGACGCCTTCCGCCCATTCATGTACCAGATCGTTCTCGTCGACACCCTTCTCGCGTACCATATAATTATAGGTATCGCGTAGCAGTTGGGCACCGGGCGCCCCTTCGTGTTTATCCAGAAACTCGCGGAAGCGGTAAGCGATACTCTGTTTTTGGGGTACACCGGCAAGGCCGACCATGCCGTCTTCCAGCTTGGTTCCCCGGCGGCACTCTTCCAACCCGAACTGACCGAGCAGGAAAAAGGCTTCGCGCGGAGTGGTGGCAATCCAGTTGGGGTTGCCGCGTCCGGCATTCAGCATGATATGGGTACTTTTGCGGGCACTCTCGTCGGCCAGTTCGATCAGTATGTTCTTCAGTTCAGACGGACTGATCTCCGACATCTTCTTCTCGTATTCACGGGTAACCTGGATTCTCTTGTTTTCTTCCATATTATATATTCAATTAATTATTATGTAACATTATCTACATCAATAGGACAATTACCACGCCCCAAATAATCAATAGCGTATTGCCTACTGCGTATGTAACCGTGTAACCCAGCGCCGGCGTCTGGCTTTCTACCGCATCTTCAACGGCACCGAGCGCAGCGGTTGTAGTACGTGCGCCGGAAGTGCAGCCCAGCGTGATGGCCGGATGGAACTTGAAAAGATAACGTCCCATAAGGACACCGGCTATCAGAGGAATCGTCGTCGCCAACGCCCCGATAAGGAACAGGCTCACTCCCACCTCCTTGAAACCGGTTACAAAGCTCGGCCCGGCAGTAATGCCGACTACGACAATAAACATATTCAGCCCCACGTTATTCAGCACCCAAAGCGAAGGCTCGGGAATACGTCCGAAAGTAGGATGCTTGGAGCGCAGCCAGCCGAACACCAGTCCGGCAATCAACGCACCGCCACTCGTACTGAGACTGACCGGAATATCCCCGAAATGAATGGCCAGCGAACCGATCACACCGCCCAGGAAGATTCCTAATCCGACAAATATCATATCCGTCTGGTTGGTCGGCCGGTCGGCATAACCCAGTGTGGCGGCCGCTTCGTTCACTTCCATCTTGGTGCCGACCAGTTCGAGCATATCGCCCGGATCGATCCGCGTCGCTGCCAGCACCGGAATATTCACGCCGGCACGTTTAATACTTTTAATGCTGACGCCATGCATCACCTTTTCCTTACGAAGGCGGGCAACGGTCATGCCGGCAAATTTCTTGCGGGAGACCAGTACCGGCAATGTCTCGGCTGGGAAGTCCAGCAATTCGATATCGTTTACCTCTTCCCCGATCCAATTCTCCTCGCCGATCACGAACTCACGACGTCCGCTCAACACGACTTCATTGCCTTTCAGCAGCATCTGGTCCGGCTTTACTTCATATACGACATTATTTATGCGCACCCGTTCGACAAACAGGTGCCGCCCCTGGCTCTCCAGATAATCCTCTAGTTCCTGCACAGTCTTTCCGGCCCCGAACCAGTCATTACTTATTTTATAGGCACGAAACGTAATAGGTCGGGCAGCAGGCATAAAGCCGGGTTGCTCGCTCTCGTCGTCGGTACCCATTTTCGCTTCCAGCTCTTTGCAAGCCTTTTTCACTGAAGCCAATCCGCCCAGCATACGCGGCGCCACATCGCTCATAATCCAGGCAGAACCTGCCGTACCGAAAATATAGGAAACGGCATAAGCTACCGGCATCACGTTTATCATGGAGGTTTTATCCGCCGCGCTCAGTCCGCCCTGGTTTATCGTATCTTCGGCAACGCCCAGCACAGCGGAGATCGTTTGCGAACCGGCCAGCAAGCCGGCAGCTTCTCCGGCATTGTAGCCCATTAACTTAGCCAACAAAAAAGGAATAAAAAGTCAGAACAGACACATCAATGCCGCAAAAAGCACCTGCGGAAGTCCTTCTTTCTTCAGTCCGCGAAAGAACTGCGGCCCCACACTGTAACCTACGGCAAAAAGGAACAACAGGAAGAACACCGATTTTATAGGCTGCCCTATATCGATATGCAATTGCCCGATTAATACTCCGACCAGCAGGACGCTGGTAACTGTCCCCAAAGAAAATTTCCCAATCTTAAATTTACCGATCCAGAAACCAAAAGCCAATGTAAGAAAGATAGCCAGTTCCGGATAATGCCTGAGTAAATTTGTAAACCACTCCATATAGTAGCTGTTTGGTGTTAATACTAAAGGCTACTAGTGCCCTGTGAATGATATTGAAACAGCCGTCGTCGAATAGTTGTTGCCATAAAATGAATTAAGATTATATAAAAGGGTTAGCAAATTTTTCTATCTTTGCCACTGCTTTGGTGATACGGCAACCTTCCGGTTGTCAGTATAAAAGGGAATCCGGTGTAATTCCGGAACAGTGCCCGCTACTGTGAAGCCCGTTATTTTATAAGGAAAGCATTCTTACACCACTATCCGACACATGGATGGGAAGGTCGCTTTCTGGGCTAGTCAGGAAACCTGCCAAAGCATAAAGCCGATTTTATTCTTCCGGGGCCAGAAGAAAGGATTACGTTATCTTTTAATATACATTATATGAAACATTTACTTTTACTCATTGCCTGCCTGCTCGCACCTATGTGTTGGGCACACGATAGCGGCAACTTCAAAGCATCCGACTTGCTGGCTTCAATGCTACCGGGCGACAAAGCCGCTCTATTAATGGTTCACTTCGGGACTACCTACAACGACACACGTGCCCTAACAATCGATGCGATTAATCAAAAAGCAAAAGACGCATTTAAAGATATGGAAGTACGCGAAGCCTATACCTCACGCATCGTTATGCGACGTCTCAAAGCCCGCGGCATTGAAAAACAGAATCCGGCAGAAGCACTTCAGCAACTGAAAGCAGACGGCTTTACCCATATCCTGATCCAGTCTACCAACATCATTGAAGGTATAGAAATGGAATCGTTACGCAAAGACATCGCGCCCCTGGAAAAAGAATTTAAAGATCTTCGTATCGGCAACCCGCTACTTTATACACCGGAAGATTTCGAAGCAGTCATTGCCGCCATCTCAAAGAACGGAGCCAAAGAAGGAGCAACAATCCTGGTAGGCCATGGCACTTATACTCCTGCGACGGCCCAATATGCCATGATGGACTACATGCTGCAATCAAAAGGTTACACCGATTATCACGTCGGTACTATCGAAGGGTATCCTTCATTCGATGACATGGAAGCCAAAATAAAAGCCAGCGGCGTAAAGAAAATATTGCTGATGCCTTTCATGTTTGTTGCCGGCGATCATGCCAATAATGACATTGCCGGTGACTGGAAGCAGGTACTGGAGGATAAAGGTTACGAGGTATCAGTCTTTATGCAAGGTCTGGGGCAGAATTCCGACATTCAGGATCTATTTATCGATCATGCCCGTTTTGCCGCCCGGCATAAGATGATCAATATTACCGAAAAGAAGAAACAATACGCCGCCGAAAAGGATTAATACGAATAAATACATTACTTTTGTTTCTGTTTGATTATAACAGAACGAATCAGAATCAATAACTCTAATAAATAAATGAGCATAGGTAAAATAATCGTAGCCGGGATCGGACCTGGCAGTGAACAAGATATCACCCCGGCCGTCTTATCAGCCATACGCCAGTCTGACGTGATCGTCGGGTATAAATATTACTTCCGCTTCATAGAAAGCGTAATCCATCCCGGAGCCGTCTTCATAGATTCAGGCATGAAACGGGAAAAGGCGCGTGCGGAAGAAGCTTATAATTATGCGGCCGAAGGCAAAACGGTGACCGTTATCAGTTCGGGCGATGTCGGCATTTACGGCATGGCTCCTCTGATCTACGAGATGAAAAAGGAAAAAGGAAGCGACATCAGTATCGTTGTACTTCCGGGTATCAGTGCATTCCAGAAAGCGGCCTCTTTACTGGGGGCACCGGTGGGACACGACTTCTGCGTAATCTCCCTCTCCGACCTGATGACGCCCTGGGAACAGATAGAGAAACGGATCAAGGCGGCAGCTTCAGCCGATTTCATCACCGCAGTCTACAACCCCAAAAGCGAAGGGCGCTACTGACAACTTTACCGCCTGATCGAGCTGTTCAAGCAGGAACGTGATCCTGAGACTCCTGTCGGATATGTCCGCTAGGCAGGACGCGAAGAATAGGAAGTAACTGTCACGACCCTTGCCGGATTCGATCCGGAAAAGATCGATATGTTTACCGTTATCATCATCGGTAACTCGCAGACATACCGGTTTGAAGGGAAGATGATCACCCCGCGCGGTTACTACGGCGAGATCAAAATGGGAACGAAGGAGACCGGTATCGGGCAAGATATCATGATCCGCAGTTTCCAAACCATCGAGAAAGAATTAAAAAACAAAGATATTCCATTAGATAAGAAGTGGGCGCTGTTGCATGCCATCCATACGACTACCGATTTTGAGATGGAGAATGTGTTGCAGATAGACGACAATGCCGTATCCTCTCTTTACGAGTTATTGAGCAGCGGCAAAGTGCACACCATCATCACCGACGTAACAATGGCAGCTTCGGGCATCCGCAAAGGAGCTTTGCAGCGCATGGGAATCGAAGTGAAATGCTATCTGCAGGATGAAAAGACAGTGGCACTCGCTACCGAAAAAGGCATTACCCGCACACAGGCCGGTATCCGGATCGCAGTAGGTGAACACCCGGATGCGTTATACGTATTCGGCAATGCACCGACAGCCCTCATGGAGCTTTGCGACCTGATACGCAAAGGCAAAGCCAATCCGGCGGGAATCGTTGCGGCTTCTGTCGGCTTCGTGCATGTACAGGAATCCAAACACATGGTAAAACCGTTTACCTCCATCCCCAAACTGATTGTCGAAGGACGGAAAGGCGGAAGCAATCTGGCTGCCACACTTGTTAATTCAATACTTTGTTACAATGATGCTAAACTATTAAAACCAGGAAGAGACGTATGACACATTTTTTCGTTATCGGAATACCCGATAGTATAAACTATATTAAAGAGAATTTGGAACTGATGCAGATAATCCGTTCCTTTCGTTGTTTCTCAGGAGGAAAACGACATCACGAATTGCTTAAAGAGCTGTTGCCGGAAGATACCGAGTGGATAGAAATAAAAACTCCTCTCGATGAAGTATTCAAGCAATATGATTATTATGAATACGTTGTTGTTTTTGCTTCGGGAGATCCCTTCTTCTACGTATTCGGTTCAACTATACTGAAGAAAAGACCGAATGCTGATATAGCAGTCTTTCCGGCTTTCAACTCTTTGCAAGACCTGAGCCACCGTTTGCAGCTATCTTACGAAGACATGCACATGGTATCGCTTATCGGGCGCCCATGGCATGAACTGGATCGTGCGCTGATAGAGAACAAAGAAAAGATCGGTATCCTGACCGACCATGTACATACGCCGGCTGCCATTGCCATGCGTTTATTAAAGTATAACTTCACACATTACAAAATGTGCATCGGCCAACATTTGGGAAACCCTGAGAAAGAAGTAGTTTCATGCGATCTGGCCTTGTCAGAAGTGGAAGAACACCCGATCGACAGTCCTAATTGCGTGATCCTGAAACGAATGTATAACGACGTAAACTACCGCCCGCTAGGCATACCCGACAAGATGTTCGAACATTTGGACGGACGGGAGCGGATGATTACAAAAGCCCCGATCCGGGTACTCGATATGAGCATGCTGATGCTGCCGATGTGTAACCATTTCTGGGATATTGGTTTCTGCACCGGTTCCGTTTCTATCGAAGCCAAACGTCAGTTCCCGCATCTGCATATCCATGCCTTTGAAAAACGTAAGGAATGCTGGAAGCTGATGGAGGCAAATAGCTCGCGGCTGGGAACTCCCGGCATCGATGTACATATATGCGATTTCCTAGAGGAAGACATTTCTGACCTGCCCGCACTCGATGCCGTTTTTATCGGCGGACATGGCGGTAAGTTAAAGGAGATCATGCAAAAAGTAGCCCGACACCTGGCGCCCGACGGACTGGTAGTTTTCAACTCCGTATCCGAAGAAAGCAAGATGTTATTTGAGGAATCGGTACTTGAAGCCGGTTTGGAATTGGCCGACTCTTTGGACGTAAGTATCGGCGATTACAATCCGATCTGTATCATGAAAGCAGTCAAAGAAGCTAAATAAAAGAAATATGGATAAACGATCTGTAGCGATTGTCGTGGTATCGGTCAGCAGTCTGCCGCTGGCACGACAAATCAAAAAACTATATCCTGAAGCAATCATTTACAGTAAGGAAGCGCAGGAAGAAACGGTGGTCATGGAATCGATCGACAGTATCGTAGGTGATCTGTTCCTCCAGTCGGATGCCATTATCTTTATCGGCGCCATGGGAATTTGCGTGCGGTGCATCACTCCTTATATAATGGACAAGCATACCGATCCGGCAGTTGTTTGCATCGACAGTACAGGCAAATATATTATCCCTGTACTATCAGGACATATTGGCGGAGCCAACGAACTGAGTATCGAACTGGCGCAGGCAATCGGCGGAAACGCAATCGTCACCACCCAAAGCGACAACACCGGCTTATGGGCGCTCGATACGTTGGCGGAAAAATTCGGTTGGGTGGTCGTTGCCGACGACCTGACCGATAACGAGAACGCAATGAATACCTGTATCGCTGCCTTCGTCAACAAAAAAACCGACAGCACTGCTCCTGAACGTACGCGACAAAGGTACGGAGTACCTGGAAAGTACCTGCCCGGAACATGTGCAGATATTCGATAAATTCTCGGATATCCCGCTCGATCAGTATGACCCGGTAATCACAGTGGGGCCGTTTATTTATGAAGCGGATATAAAAATGGTATCCTACTTCCCCAAAGTGCTGCACCTGGGAATCGGTTGCCGGAAAGAGTTGAAAGGCGATCCCATAGATATGCACCAGCATATTATCGCCACGCTGATCGACAACAACCTTTGCCCCGAATCGATTGTCGACATATCTTCGATCGATCTGAAAAAGAACGAAGCGATATTGGCGCTCCTTGCCTTTGCCATTATGGACTGCCCTTTCAAGACCTATCCGGCAGAGGTACTGAACAAACTTTCCGTTCCTAACCCATCCGCCAAGGTAATGGAAGTGACCCAATCGTCGAGCGTGTCGGAAGCGACTGCCATCCAGAGTGCCGGAGGCGGACTCCTGCTGCTGGAAAAGCAAAAAGGACAGTTGGGAGAGAAAAACGATTACACCTTTGCCGTTGCCATGGATAAATCCGTACAGCGACAGGGACATATCGAGATTGTAGGCGCAGGTCTCGGCGATCCCGAACTGATATCCATTCGTGGACGCCGGATGTTGGAAAAGGCAGACCTGATCTTATATGCCGGAAGCCTGGTCCCGAAAGAACTGACCTACTGCGCCAAGCCGGGAGCCACCGTTCGCAGTTCCGCCGACATGAACCTGGAAGAGCAATTCGCCCTGATGAAGGAATTCTACGACAAAGGCAAGTTCATCGTGCGCCTGCATACCGGCGACCCTTGCATCTACGGTGCTATACAGGAACAGATGGCATTCTTCGACCAGTACGGCATGAGCTATCATATCACCCCGGGAATCTCCTCTTTCCAGGCTGCCGCGGCCGCTTTGCAGTCGCAGTTCACCATCCCGGAAAAGGTACAGACTATCATCCTTACCCGCGGCGAAGGACGCACGCCGATGCCCGAGAAAGAACAGTTGCACAAACTGGCGGCCAGCCAAAGCACGATGTGCATCTATCTGAGCGCGGGCATTGTCGACAAAGTACAGGAAGAACTCCTGCAACACTATGCGCCCACCACTCCGGTCGCCGCTTGCTACAAGCTGACCTGGAAAGACGAGCGCATTTACCGCGGAGAACTGAAAGACCTGGCAAAGATCGTCAAGGACAATCACCTGACATTGACAACGTTACTAGTCGTAGGCGACGCTATCGATAACCGCGAAGGGCTTTCGCGCCTCTATGCGGATGAATTCAAACACCTGTTCCGCAAATAAATGATATTGATATTAGGAGGGACAACGGAAGGACGGGCTGCCGCACGCATAGCCGATGAAGGAAGTGCTCCTTATTACTATTCGACGAAAGGGGCTCTTCAGGAAATAGACTGTGCGCACGGCATCCGTTTGACCGGTGGAATGGATATGGCAGAGATGGAAGCATGTTGCCGCGAAAAAGGCATTCGCCTGCTGATCGATGCCGCCCATCCTTTTGCCTCTGCCTTGCATCGAACAGTGGCAGACGTATCTTCCGCCCTTCAAATACCGGTAATCCGTTACGAACGGCAATATCCTCCACACGATCCGAAACTGGTCTGGTGCGACGATTATACCGATGCCATCCGTAAACTGGAAGAACAGGGCGTCCGGCATCTGCTGGCCCTGACCGGCGTAAACACCATCGCCCCTCTCCATTCCTGGTGGGAGAAACACCCGAGCTGGTTCCGCATCCTGGAACGGGAAGAATCGCTTACGCTTGCCACCCGGCAAGGCTTTCCTGCCGACCGCTTGCTTTTCTATCGCGATGAAGACGATGCTGGCCAACTGACGGACCAGCTGCATCCCGATGCCATCATCACCAAAGAAAGCGGCCAATCCGGTTATTTCAACGAGAAAGTAGCCGCCGCCCACGAACGCCACATTCCGGTGTTTGTCGTTAAACGTCCGGCACTGCCCGAAACATTTTATAAGGTATATGGAGAAGACGGGCTGCGCAAACAGATCGAACGGTTGTTGCCCGACTTCTTCCCCCTGCATCATGGCTACACCACCGGAGCCTGTGCCACCGCCGCTGCTAAAGCCGCCTTAGTAGCACTGCTAACCCGGAAAGAGCAAACCGAATCGCCCATCACCCTGCCTTCGGGCGAAGTAATTACCTTACCGGTTGCCGAAACAACCTGGACTGATAAGACCGCCACCTGCACAGTCGTCAAAGATGCCGGCGACGATCCGGACGTAACAAACGGTAGCCGCATTGTTGCAACCGTTGCATTCCCTACCGGTTCTGATTCGTCATGCATCCGCTTTATAGCCGGCCCGGGAGTCGGCACAGTGACCCTTCCCGGATTAGGTCTGGAAGTAGGCGGCCCGGCTATCAACGCCACGCCACGCAAGATGATAACAGACGAACTAGTTGCCGTTCTAAAACGTTTCGAACAGAAAGAACCGGTAGCCTTAACCGTCACGATCTCCGTACCCGGCGGCGAAGAGCTGACCAAAAAGACATTCAACCCCAAGCTGGGCATCGTGGGCGGCATCTCTATCATCGGCACGTCGGGCATTGTCCGCCCCTTCTCGACCGATGCCTTTATCGCCTCCATCCGCAAGGAAGCAGAGGTTGCAAAGGCCATCGGCTGCACAACGCTGGTAATCAACTCGGGAGCCAAAAGCGAACGCTACCTGAAAGCCCGCTTCCCCGAACTTCCGCCACAGGCATTCGTCCACTACGGCAATTTCATCGGCGAGACGCTCAAGATCGCAGCAACGCTCGGGTTTCCTCAGGTGGTTATGGGTATCATGCTCGGGAAAGCCGTCAAGCTAGCCGAAGGTTTCCTCGATACCCACAGCAAAAAAGTGGTGATGAATAAAGAGTTCCTAAAAGAATTAGCACACGAAGCCGGTTGCTCGGAAGCATCCGTTCGCTCGATCGACACGATTACCCTGGCACGCGAGCTATGGCAACTCTTCCCTGCCGAAGAACAGGATGCCTTCTTTGACCTGCTGCTAAAGAAATGTTACCACCACTGTTCCCCTCTCTTTCCTCGGGGAGAATTATCCCTGCTGCTGATTACAGAGGAAGGGAATATCCGGGGATAACATATTTTCCTTATATTTGCACGAGTATAAATAACAATTTAAAGCAAAAAGAAAATGTTTAAGAACAAAGCTTTATGGATTACGCTTGCCGTTATCGTAGTACTTCTGTTTGCCGGTTTCTCATGGGTGAAAGGCACATACAACGCAATGGTTACTGAGGATGAAGGAGTAAAGACTGCCTGGAGCCAGGTTGAAAACCAATACCAGCGCCGTATGGATCTGATCCCGAACCTGGTCAATACGGTCAAAGGATATGCCACCCACGAGAAAGAAACTCTGGAAGGCGTAGTAAGCGCCCGCGCCGAAGCGACCAAGACGACTATCGACCCGTCTAACCTGACCGAAGAGTCGATGAAGAAATTCCAGGCCGCACAGGGCGAACTGAGCAGTGCCCTCTCCCGCCTGATGGTCGTACTGGAACGTTACCCGGACCTGAAAGCAAACCAGAACTTCTCCGAGTTGCAGGCCCAACTGGAAGGCATCGAGAACCGTATCTCCGTAGAACGTAAGCGTTTCAACGAAACCGCACAATCATACAACACGTATATCCGCTCCTTCCCGACCAATATCCTGGCGGGTATGTTCGGCTTCCAGCCAAAGGCTTACTTCAGTGCGGAAAGCGGTGCGGAGAAGGCTCCGAAAGTTGAATTCTAATCCGGTAAACTCAGATAAAGGATGAAATACCGGAATAAGACAGGAATGGGCAAACACCTGCTGGCTTTATGGCTGACAGGCGTTCTGCTTGTATCCCTTTTCCCCCTGCGGCTTTCGGCGGCCACTGATTATACGGTCGAAACGATACCTAACGTACGCCTCTCCGACCGTAACAATCACGTGAGCAATCCCGACGGGATCATTCAGCCACAAGACGTTGAGCGCATCAACCACCTGTTGCGGATCGTGGAAGACAGCCTGGGAATAGAAGTCGCCGTCGTTGCCGTGGAAAGCATCGGCGACAACGACGCCCGCATGTTTGCCACCGACCTGTTCCAGCATTGGGGACTGGGAAAGAAGGGAAAAGACAACGGCCTGCTGATCCAGCTCGTCACCGAGCCGACCCAACGCTCCGTTGTGTTTGAAACGGGCTACGGCCTGGAAGGAGTGCTTCCCGATGCCATCACCTACCGCTTGCAGCAAAAGTATATGATACCCGACCTGAAAGCCGGCAACTACAGCACAGGTATGCTGAAAGGTGTAGCCGCCGTAAAAAACTACCTGATGGCCAGCGATTACGAACGGGCCGCCATGACCGGCAACAACCAGCGCCAGGCGGAAGGCGACGACCTTTTCCTGTGGTTGTTTATGATTATGGTAATCATCATCCCCGTCGGAATCATGCTCTTGGCCTCTTTCCTGAAATACCGTCCGCGTATTTGTCCCCGTTGCGGACAGAAAACGTTGGTATATGCCGGCCAGCAGGTCATACAGAAAGCAACCTATAGCTCGGAAGGAGTAGCAGAAGATGTCTACAGATGCAAGAATTGCGGCTATACGGAAAAGAAAAACCATACGATCAGCCGGCTGAGACGCAGCACAGGCCCTATCATCATTGGTGGTGGCGGACGAGGCGGCGGTTTCGGAGGAGGCTTTGGCGGTGGTGGCAGCTCCTGGGGCGGAGGACGTTCGGGAGGTGGTGGCTCTATCAGTCGCTTTTAAGCAGAATAAGCAGCTGAATTATGCAAATAGCTAAGCTGTTTTGCCGGGGATAGGTAGAAAAGTTGCCTAACACCCCCATCTGCGCCCGATTTACACCCGGGTGTAAACAATACTGAGACCCGGGTGTCGATACCATTCGCACCCGGGTCTCAGCGCATTTAACTGCTTACTTTATTGAAAATAAGTTATATACCTAATCAAAATAGCACCTGATGTAATTTATAATTCGTGATAGAGCGATAGATGCAGTGATAGTTAAATCAAACAACTATCACTACGTACACCTCAGATTATAAGCCATATACAACCGTTTGTGATAGAGTGATAGTTGTTTTGCAAAACATATTCTTTGTATTACTCCTCGCGAATATAATATTCGGACAGTATATCCCTCACTTTTTCCGGAGTAATCCTTCCGTAGACTTTCCCGCCAATGGTTACAACCGGAGCCAGGCCGCAGGCACCCACACAACGCAGGCAATCCAACGAGAACAAGCCGTCGGGGGTAGTCTCTCCTATCTTTATTTCAAGCTGACGCTGGAGTTCGTCTAACACCTTTTCGGCTCCGCGTACATAGCAAGCGGTTCCCAGACAGACGGAAATCGGGTATTTCCCTTTCGGCGTCATGGTGAAGAACAAATAAAAGGTAACTACACCATATACGCGTGATACGGGAATATTCAACTCGGCAGCCACTATTTCCTGTACTTCGCGGGGAAGATAACCGAATATCCCCTGCGCTGCATGCAGGATATTGATCAGTTCACCGGGATCGTTGCCGTTTTCCTGACAGACGGCACGCAACTCTTTTACTTTTGATTGGGGCAAATGTATCTTTTCCATGGCTTATTCATCTTTATCGATTTCCACAAACATATCGACTACTTCCTTGCGGTCGAAGTAGTGTGTATGCAATAATTTATGCGCTTTCGGTCCGCACGGCTCACCCAGATATTCCTTGTAAAGCTGTTGGATAGCGGGGTTTTCATGACTCTTGCGGAGTGTCTTGCCGGCATCTTCGCTGTATAAGGCGGCAGCCCGTTTGCGTAATACCTCCATCCGGCCTTGATGGAACGGTTGTCCGCCACCACCGATGCATCCGCCCGGGCAGGCCATTATTTCAATCACATGGTAAGGCGACTTGCCGCTTCTCACCTCTTCAACCAGTTTGCGGGCATTCCCCAGACCGTGAGCGATACCGATCTCTATCGGAACACCGTCGAAGTCGACCGTTGCACTGCGGATGCCTTCGAGACTGCGCAATTCTTCAAACTCGATTTTTCCAAGCGGCTTCTTGGTATATAGCTCGTAAGCCGTACGGCAAGCGGCTTCGATCACACCGCCGGTTGTACCGAAAATAACGCCGGCACCGGTCGACTCGCCGAGAGGCTGGTCGAAGTCGCTGTCGGGCAGTTCATTGAATTTGATGTTGGCATAACGTATCAATCGTGCCAGCTCGCGGGTATAAATAGAGATATCCACATCGGGATTGCCTTCTACGGCAAACTCCGGTCGGCTGGCTTCGTATTTCTTTGCCAGACAAGGCATGATGGAAACGACAACGATGTTCTTGCGGTCTACCCCCAGCTTTTCGGCAAAATAGCTTTTAGCAATGGCGCCGAACATTTGTTGCGGGCTCTTGGCTGTAGACAGGTTATTCAGTAATTCGGGGAAATGCTGCTCCACAAAGCTGACCCAGCCGGGACAGCAGCTCGTCATCATCGGTATCTTTACTTCCTGATCGCCGGAAAGATATTTACCCAACCGTTGCAAAAGCTCCGTACCCTCCTCCATAATGGTCAGGTCGGCAGCAAAGTCGGTATCGAATACATAGTCGAAACCTAGCTGGCGAAGGGCCGAAACCATCTTGCCGGTAACCAACGTGCCCGGTTCGCAACCGAAGTCGCGCCCGAGAGCCGTACGTACTGCCGGAGCGGTTTGGGCGATAACGATCTTGGTCGGATCTACCAAAGCATCCAGGACGGGTTGCTGGGTATTGCGTCCGCTTAAGGCATTAACGGGACAAACGGAAACGCATTGTCCGCAATAGGAACAGGTACTACCTGCAATATCACACTCGAAAGCAGTAGATACGGCGGCATTAAAACCACGATTGACGGCTGTCAATGCTCCTACGGTCTGTATGCTGTTGCACATCGTTTCGCACCGGCGGCACATGATACATTTATTCATATTACGCACGATAGACGGTGAGCGGTCTATTTCGAAAGTGGATTGTTCGCCCTGGTATCTTATTTCACGAATACCCAGGTCGTGGGCGATTGCCTGCAATTCGCAATATCCGTTACTACTGCAAGTCAGACAGCCTGCCGGATGGTTAGACAGGATCAGTTCCATTACGGTTTTGCGGGCATTCATTACACGCGATGTATGGGTTTTGACCACCATGCCCTCGGTACATTCCATCTTACAGGATGGAGCCAGGTTGCGGCGGCCTTCTATCTCGACAACGCAGATGCGGCAGGCACCGGGATTGTTTTCGTAATTCAGATCTTCCAGTTTCATGTGGCAAAGTGTCGGTATGCGGATACCCATACTCTTTGCGGCGTCGAGAATGGTCGTGCCTTTCGGAACTTCCACTTCTCTGTTATCTATAGTTAGTTTTATATTTTCCATATTGTTATCTCTTTTATCAGCCGACAGTTGCCGCCAACCGATTTAATGAATATAAATAGCATCGAACTTGCATTTCTCTATACAGGAGCCGCAGCGGATACATACTTTCGAATCGATCGTATGAGGTACTTTCCGGGTGCCGGTAATGGCATGAACCGGACAGATACGGGCACACATGGTACATCCCTTGCACTTTTCCGGATTGATAAAGTACTGGGTAAGTTCGCGGCACTGGTGGGAAGGACAACGTTGCTCGTCGACATGCGCCAGATATTCATCATAGAAGTTATCCATCGTGGAGAGTACGGGGTTGGGCGATGTCTGTCCCAATCCGCAGAGTGCGGTATCTTTTATAACCATTGCAAGGTTACGCAGTTTATCGAGGTCTTCCATGGTTCCCCTGCCCGAGGTGATCTTCTGCAATATCTCATGCAGGCGTTTATTGCCGATACGACATGGAGCGCATTTGGCGCACGACTCTTCTACCATAAAGTCAAGATAGAACTTCGCCATGGCAATCATGCAATCGTCTTCATCCATAACGATCATACCGCCCGAACCCATCATCGAGCCGGCAGCAATCAGGTTATCGTAGTCGATGGGCAAGTCGAGATGCTTTTCTGTCAGACAGCCGCCCGACGGGCCACCGGTCTGCACTGCCTTAAACTTCTTTCCGTCCTTAATGCCGCCGCCGATACCGAAGATAACTTCACGCAAGGTAGTTCCCATCGGTACTTCTATCAGTCCGACGTTGTTCACCTTTCCGGCCAGGGCAAATACTTTCGTCCCTTTGCTTTTCTCCGTACCAATGCTGCTGAACCATTTGGCTCCTTTCAGCAGGATAACAGGTATATTGGCATACGTCTCTACATTATTTACATTGGTCGGACAGCCTTTATAGCCTTTCTCGCTGGGGAACGGCGGTTTAACCGTTGCCTCCCCACGAAGCCCTTCCATACTATGGATCAAAGCCGTTTCTTCACCGCAGACGAATGCTCCCGCTCCGTAACGTATCTGGATATCGAATGAGAAGTCCGTTCCGAAAATGTTATCACCTAAGAAACCGTACTCTTTCGCTTGCCCGATCGCAATCTTCAAACGTTCTACTGCCAGCGGGTATTCGGCGCGGATATAGACCAGCCCTTTGGTTGCTCCGGTACAGTATCCGTTGATCGCCATTGCTTCAACGATCGAATGCGGGTCGCCTTCCAGAATGGAACGATCCATGAATGCACCCGGATCACCTTCATCGGCATTGCAGACAACATACTTCTGCGGAGCCTGTACTTTGCGGGTAATCTGCCATTTAAGCCCGGTAGGGAAACCACCGCCGCCTCTCCCGCGCAGTCCGCTGTCCATAATCTCTTTGATCACTTCGTCCGGTGTCATCTCGATAAGCGCTTTACCCAAGGCGATATAACCGTCGCGGGCAATGTATTCATCGATATTTTCAGGATTGATGAAACCGCTGTTGCGCAAGGCGATGCGTAACTGTTTTTTATAGAAGTTGATATGTTTGGAGTCGAGTATCTGCTCGTTTGTTTCCGGGTTTACATAAAGTAAATGTTCTACTTCACGCCCTTTTACCAGATGCTCGTTTACGATATCTTCGGCATCTTCGGGAGTAACCTGCACATAGAAGGTATTGTTTGGTATCAGTTTTACCACCGGCCCTTTTTCGCAGAAGCCAAAACAACCGGTACGGATCACCTGTACGCTATCCTGCAAACCATTCTGCCTAACTGCTTCTTTCAGGTTTTCCAGTATAAGTTCGCTTTGTGATGCACGGCAGCCTGTGCCACCACACACCAAGATATAATTGCTATATTGTGCCATTATGTAAGAATTTGGAAGGTTTGTTATTCTGGTCCTACCGAGTTGTAATTGACTGGGATTATGTCATCCACTAAAATACCTTGTTTGATGTAACGATTTATGATATCGTCTACTTTCGCTTTGTTGACACGACCATATACGATAGGCTCCTTACCAGGTACTGTTATTTCTACGGTTGGTTCGGCATAGCAAAAGCCCATACACCCGATTTGAGTAACCAGAGCGTCTATATGTTCCCGGTCGAGGGCTTCGATAAAATAGCTCATCACGTCTTTGGCTCCGGCCGCAATTCCGCAAGTTGCCATCGCCACTTTGATCTGAACCATCTGTTCGGGATTATTACTCTTTTCTCGCAAGTCAAGGGAAGAACGCAACGTCTCTCGCATCTTCCGAAGGTCATCTAATGTTTTTACTTTGTTCATGGCATACGCATTTAAGGCATTAATACCCCCTATGGGTATGGCACAAATTTACATATTTATCTTTAATTAACGACCTTATTTAAACTGAAAAATAAAAAAGAATTATTTATCTTCAATAGCCCTGGTCTGGAGAATTTTAGAATTGGGCGGTACGCTATGTGTTAACCAGATGTTACCCCCTATCACCGAACCTTTCCCTATCGTAATACGTCCGAGAATAGATGCATTGGAGTAGACAGTAACATAATCTTCAAGGATCGGATGGCGGGGTACGTCGACCGGTAATCCTTCTTCATCCAATGTAAAGTTTTTTGCTCCCAATGTCACTCCCTGATATAACCGTACATGATTTCCAATGATGGCCGTTTGCCCGACAACAACACCTGTACCGTGGTCTATGCTGAAATATTCACTGATCTGTGCTCCCGGATGAATATCGATTCCCGTATCCGAATGAGCCAACTCAGTTATTATACGGGGAAGAACAGGAACGCCCAACTTCAACAATTCATGAGCTACCCGTTGGTGGTAAATCGCACGTATCGCCGGATAGCAAAAGATAATTTCACTGATACTTTTAGCCGCTGGGTCTCCATCCAAGATTGCCTTGACATCCGTTGAAAGCAGGTATTTAATATGAGGAACTTTGTTGATGAAATCTATTGCAATCCGGGCGGCACGATCTTTAGAATCGCAGCAACGATCTACCTCAAAGCATAAACCGTTGTATATCTGTTCGTGAAGCAGATCATATATTTGCTCCAGATACACCCCTGTATAATATTGTATAGAATCAAACTGCGCTTCCTGCTCGGAACCGAAGAATCCCGGAAAAAGAACTTTCCGTAGCAACCGCATAATCTCACGAATCGAATGAACGGAAGGTGACGGCTTCTGGTGCAACGGAATGTATTTATATTCCGGCAGGTCGGAAGCCGACAGACGTTCTACGTTCTTCTGTATCTGGTTTAATATTTCAGTTCTATTCATTGTTTAACGGGCATATCCCATATAGGATTGTATGTAACAAACGATGATGTACCATAACTATTTATAGACAAAACATATATAATGTCATTTAGCATCATTATCCTATAATCCGGATATACACCCTGACTTATTGCTTTTGAACATTTATACCAATTCTTATTATCTAAATTATACATCCATATAACGCCATCATTATCAACAAAATACAAGCAGGATTCTTTTACTATACCGGACGAAACCTTTCCCATATCTGATGGCGCTGGGGGCAATTCAATCCATTTATTCCAATTATCGGATGGGCTTACCCATAAATTATGATTAACTTCATCAGCACTGTTAGTACCCAATCCAACAATAACACTGTCTCCTATTGTTAGAGCAACACCATTTTTAATTGAATCCGGGAAATGACCGAAATTATTCCAACTATCATCCCCATTATCCCAATAACAGATTGTATCTTGGGTAACCCAATTATTATCAGCTGATTTCTTTTCACCTCCAATAAGAATGATAGAATTGCCATACGTAAAACTTATGCTATTTATAACACCTACCATATCTCCGCTTAGTGTCATATATGATCGATTAACCCATCTATCAAAATAGTAAGAATAGGTTTCATTCAATCCACCTATTACATAAGCAGGTCCATTAAATACACATACAGAAGCCCCATTTACTTTTTCGTTGTAAGGCGTTAACGGAGCCCAATTGTCTTCACTTGGACTGTATCCATAAAGCTGATCGGTATAATTTCCTCCTTTTATACCTCCTAAAACAAAAATCATATCATTCACAATAAATGTGCTGTAATCTTGTCTGCCCGCTTCAGCAGTTCCGACAGCATCGGTTAAAGTAGATAAATTTGTAAATATTTTAGGGGTAGTAAATGAATATGTACCTTCATTTGACGCTATTCCCGCTTTACTTTCAGCATAAACTTTCACATAATAGGTAAGTCCGCCTTTCAACCGTAGGGGAATATTAAATGACTTACCGTCTTCTCCCAATGTAAACGATTTCTCACCATCGTTAGCTAAAGGTCCCGGCGATGTATTATTCGATGACGAATAATAAAGCGTCAGGGAAGTAATCTCCTCATACTTACCTCTATCTTTCAACTCACCGCTGACTGTTACTATTCCATTTTCCATTGTATATGTTTTCGAATCATTCAGGAATATAGTCGGCAAATCTCTTTTCTTAACGACATTTATCGTTGAATCGCTATAAGTGACTCCAAATGAGTTAATAGCATACGCTCTGACATAATAGTTAGTCGAAGCCTCCATATCAGTCAACTGTCCGACAAAAGTACTGTCCGGTTCTAATGTACATGGTATGATATTATGATCTTCAACAGTAGGTTTATTCTCTTTATCTTTACTCCAACAGAAACCAACCTCTTCAACCTCCGAATCGCCTCCGCTTATCAATGTCGATCTTAACGAAACAAAGTCAAAATTAGATTCATACCCGACAGTATCTGCCAATATCGGACGTCCATTCATTGTTTTAAAACTCTTCTTTCCTGTAGTACTAGTAAACTCTCCAAATGAATTTTTGGCAAAGAACTCAACAGAATAAGTTGTTTCCGGTTTCAGGTCGGTTGTTATCGTATAGGCATATATGGAATCTTTAATCTGTTGTATTTCATTACTATTTTCTTTACTGAAAGTGGCTATCGTATCATTATTAATAAACAGATAGAAACCATAATCCACAAGAGCACCTTCGCCCGGATCGGTTATGACACCTTCAACATAAGCGGATGTCGCTTTTGTTTTAGTAGAATCTACTTCTAATGTTTTTAGCGATCCGATCCCTGGAGTTGTATTTACTTTGATTGTATCGCCATAAGCTCTTCCCTTTTCATTGGAAGCAAATGGGGTTATATGGTAGATAAGACCATTAATAAGCCCTTTGATCTGGATACTATATTCGCCTTTGCCCAAATCTTCGGTAGGATCAAGAATCTCTTTGGCATTATTCTCTCCGTTTTTTTCCCAATATTTGAATCCCCGTTCCGTCAGAGGTGCTCCATTTTCTGTCTTAACAACGGCCTTGACCCGTATAGTGGTTGCCGTAGAATCTTGTATTTCGATATTTCCTACCTCGGGGACAGAAGCATTCTGCAACCGCGTATCCATATCCGGATCGTTTACACAACCGGATAAAAAGAATAACAAAGAAAATTTAAATAGTGTATAGTATATT
>JAJPZM010000185.1 GCA_021204335.1 Parabacteroides sp.
AAATTTCTCCAGGAAGAAAATGAAAAGGGATCCGAATGAAGTTTTAATCGATATATAGATATTGTATTATTTAAACTTTACATATCCCAACTTCGTGTACCGGATATTCCGCGAAGTATAATGCTTGATTACTTTTGCCGAACGGATAAGCAGTTTTTCGCCTACCTGATACGCATGATCGGCATTGCTCAGTTGTCCGCTTACGAGGCTGCGGTCGGAGGCGCGGATGGTGAAGAAAAACAGGTTGCCTGCCTCGTCGGTAGCAACGATTTTCTGGTCGACGTAGAAATGGGCAATGCCTCCTACGATATGGGTTTTATAGGGATTGTCTTCTGCTTTTACCCGGAGGACGGACAGCTGCAGATCGTTCAGCTTTTCGTCTATGGTTCCGACAAAACGGCTGACGGGCACCTTGTGCATGCGCGAGGTATGCAGATCCTGGTAGATCCACGAATAGGTGGCGGCCAACTCTTTGAAACGTTTTTCGCCTTGCGTACGAGGTTCGTATTTATTGGCAATCCATGCCACGTATTTAGGGTCGATGGAGGTCACTTCGCAAAGATGATAGCCGCGGTATTTCCCGAAAGAGATCACATCGTCCGCATTATGCGAGATGGATTCGAGCTTGAGCCGGATATCGAGCCTGATAAACGAGTTGGCCAGCTTCTTCATTGCCTTCTCTACCGAGTTGATGGCATTGACGTCGAGCGTCGCAAAATATACGTTGGGATGGTAGACGGCTGCCGGATTATAAAACCAGAGTGTGTAATAAGCAGTCTTTTCGTTGGGCAAAAGCATATAATATACGCCTTTATCGGCATTTCTTCCTGCGTTGAATTCGTTGAGTTTATCCAATACGAATTGTTCGATATAATCTGTCAGGTTGCTCATAGTTCATTCTCCTCATACTTTCTTCCTTAACAAATATATGAAAAGAGGATGAATTATCCTAGCAAAACCTGCATTAATCGCTAGATTAGCCGGTTTTCCGCCACATATTTCCAGAGGGCGGCGGCGTGGAGCGCTTGTTTGATTTGGTCTGTTTTGAGCAGTTCGACCACTTCTTCGGACGAAAGAAGATGTACGGTCAAATCTTCCGTTTCCTCGAGATGCTGGCTGGTGACGGGTTCGACGTCCGTTGCCAGATAACAGTAAGTCAGGTTGGTATGTGTGCTCGGGTTGACGGAGATGACCATATATTCGCTCCACCTGCCACCTCCGAAGCCGGTTTCTTCCAGCAATTCCCGTTGGGCGGAGACGAGGGGCGAGGCGTCTTCTTTTTCGCATACGCCTGCGCACAGCTCGAAGCTCGTCATGCCTAACCCATGGCGGTACTGGCGCACGAATACGAATTTCTTGTCTTTCGTGATGGCTATCGTGTTGACCCAGTTGGGATATTCATAAACGAAATATTCCGGTATCCAGTTGCCGTTGGGAAGTTCTACACATTCGCTGCGGACGGTGCACCAGGGTTTGCGGAAGAGGTATATACTTTCAAGCACTTTCCATTTTCTGTCTTTCAAGTCTTCCATAATATCTTTGTATGATGTTGTTTACTATTTGAACTAACGGTTCTCCGGATTGTTATTATATAAGTAGATACCACTAAATTTATAATCCGATGAAGATACACGAATATCAGGCGAAAAAAGCTCTTTTTAGATTATGGAATTCCGGTAGAGCGGCATATTTTATGCAATACACCGGATGAAGCAGTCAAAGCATACAATCAGTTAGGAAACGGAAAGGTAGCCGTTAAAGCGCAGGTGCTGACCGGTGGAAGGGGAAAGGCGGGCGGTGTCAAACTTGCCGGCAATGCCGGTGAAGCTCTCCAATATGCCGAAAGTATTTTAGGAATGACGATCAAAGATTATCCGGTTACCCGCGTGATTGTCAGCGAGGCGGTTGATATACAGGCTGAATATTACATAAGTTTTGTGATCGACCGCAATTTCCGTTCGGTTGTTCTGATGATGAGTGCGGAAGGGGGAATGGATATTGAAGAAGTGGCTCACTGGGCACCCGAAAAGATTTTCCATTTCCGTATCGATCCATTTGTCGGCATTCCCGATTATCTGGCGCGCCGGTATGCTTTTACTCTATTTGGCAACCTATTGCAGGTGAACCAGTTAGCCGGAATCATACAGAATATGTGCAGGCTTTTTATCGAAAAAGATGCTTCGCTGGTCGAAATCAATCCGTTGGTGTTGACGCGTGAAGGTCTTCTGGCTGCTATTGATGCAAAGATGACTTTTGATGATAATGCTTTATACCGCCAACCTCGCGTCCTTTCTTTATCAGAACCTACGGAAGAAGAAAAGATTGAAATTGATGCAAAGAAAAACGGGTTCAGCTATGTGCATATAGGCGGTGAAATCGGTTGCATGGTGAATGGCGCCGGACTGGCAATGGCGACGATGGATATGATCAAACTCTATGGCGGCGATCCGGCCAATTTCCTCGATATAGGCGGCAGTTCCAACCCGGAAAAGGTGATCGAGGCGATGAAACTCCTGTTGAAAGATCCGAAAGTAAAAGTCGTGCTGATCAATATCTTCGGTGGAATCACCCGATGCGACGATGTGGCATACGGCTTGCTGAAAGCTTTCGAGCAGATAAACAGCGACATACCCGTTATCGTGCGCCTGACCGGGACAAACGAAAAGGAAGGCCGCAACCTCTTGCGCAATACCCGTTTTAAAGTAGCCGAAACAATGGGCGAAGCCACCCTAATGGCAGTAGATTTATCACATAAACAGTAAAAAAGACAATAATCATGAGCATACTAATCAATAAATCCACCCGGCTGATCGTGCAGGGCATTACCGGACGCGACGGACTTTTCCATGCACTGAAAATGAAAGAATACGGAACCCAAGTCGTTGGCGGGACTTCGCCGGGGAAAGGGGGAACCGAAATCGACCGGATCCCGGTTTTCAATACGATGTATGAGGCGGTGCAACAAACCGGAGCGAATGCGTCTGTTATTTTCGTGCCGGCACGTTTTGCCACCGATGCCATAATGGAAGCCACCGATGCAGGAATAGAACTGATAATCTGTATCACCGAAGGTATTCCCACGCTCGATGTCATAAAGGCGTACCGTTTCGTGCAGATGCGGGGAGCGAAACTGATCGGGCCGAATTGCCCCGGTCTGATTTCACCCGATGAAAGCCTGGTCGATATCCTGCCCGGAAAGGTATTTACGAAAGGACATACGGGCGTATTGAGCAGGAGCGGAACGCTTACTTATGAGGTCGTTTACCACCTTACGGCTAATGGAATGGGGCAATCTACCGCTGTTGGCATGGGAGGCGATCCGGTTGTCGGGCTTTACTTCCGCGAATTGCTGGAAATGTTCGAGAATGATCCGGAGACTCATTCCATCGTGGTGATCGGAGAAATTGGCGGTAATGCGGAAGAACTGGCTGCCGAATATATCCGGCAACATGTTACGAAGCCTGTCGTCGGCTTTATCGCCGGGCAATCGGCACCGGCCGGCAAACAAATGGGGCATGCCGGAGCCATCATTTCCGGAGGCACCGGTACGGCCGTAGAAAAGATCAAAGCGATGGAGGAAGCCGGCATAAGGGTTGCCAGCGAACCTTCTGAAATACCTGCGCTTTTGAAACTTCTTGTCTAATTCCGTAACTATACATGAACGTAATGACTTTATCCTTATCTTTGCACCTTCGTAAGAATGAGTAAATGAATAAAGAGGATAATTTCGGCAGATTGCTGGCGCTGTTACTTATCACGCTCGGTATCTGCTTGGGAATGTATTATCTGCCGGACACACTGTTCGGCCAGAAAATAAAAAAGGTTGACTTACTTTCGGATTTACGGGTAAAAACACGCTCGTTGTCGATGGATTCGCTGCGCAGGCAGCTTGCCGAGCCGGATACGTTGCATTTGGACTCGGTGGCTTTGCGCGATTCGGTCGTCCGGTCTACGGGAATCGATTCGGCGGCGCTGGCCTTGCGCGATTCCCTGTATAATGTGATGTATTCCGTTCAGGGTGCCGATTCGCTGGGTGCACATATCGAAGATTATTCGGTCGGTCATATCGGGTTGAAGCGTTTCTTTGCTGCGCTCCGCAAGCGGGATGAATTGAAGCGGCCGGTGCGCGTGGCTTTCCTGGGCGATTCGTTTATCGAAGGGGATATTGTGGTGGCCGATTTGCGTTCGGCTTTGCAGAAAGAGTTTGGCGGACGTGGCGTCGGGTTTGTTCCTATAGCCTCGGTGGCGGCACAGTTTCGCCCGACCGTCGAGTTGCAGTCGAAAGGATGGCGCACCTGGTCGATGCTGACTGACCATGAGCATGGTTACATCTTGTCGGGCATGATGTTCGAGCTGGAAGGCGAAACGGCGTCTGTCTCTGTAAAAACGACGCACCGATATCCGGAACTGGAAACGGTCTCGTCGCTGAAATTCCTGTATGAGCAGAATGCGGGAACCCTGATGAATTTACATTATAACGGCCTGCCGGATACCATTCGTGAAGCACTTCCGCCGGCAACCGGAATCACCCAATATGAGCAGAAAGGTACGTTTACCGAAGCCTCTTTCTCGTTTACCGCGACAGAGGGTTTCCGCGCGCTGGGCGTTGCCCTGGAAGATAATTCGGGCGTGGTGGTAGATAACTATTCGTTGCGGGGAAATTCGGGCATGATATTGACCCGGCTCGACAGCGCCCGCTGCCGGAGCCTGAACGAAATACGTCCGTACGATTTGATTATCCTTCAATATGGTTTGAATGTGGTGAGCGACAGTGTGATGCAATATGGCTGGTACCGGAGCCGTATGCTGAAAGCGGTGCGCCACGTCCAGGCTTGTTTCCCGCAGGCCGATGTGTTGCTGCTCGGCGTCTCCGACCGCAGCCACCAGGAAGACGGCACGTTTGAAACGATGCCTGCCGTACTGGCTTTGCTCCATACCCAGCGGCAGATAGCCCGGCAGGCGGGAATCCCCTTCTGGAACACGTTTGGAGGAATGGGAGGCGAAAACAGCATGGTGCGTTTCGTCGAAAACAATTGGGCAAGTAAAGACTATACACATTTGAGTTTCAGAGGTGGGCGCGAGGTGGCGACTGCCCTGTTCAATGCATTATTATTAGAAAAGGAATTTTATGATGAAGCAGACAAAGTGGCTTATTAACCTGTCGGCATGCCTGGCACTGATTACAATCACTGTAGGGGCAACGAATTTTGCTCCTTCTTCCCGCCATTTGTCGGACGGGGATACGTTGGTGGTCTCTTCCAGCCTGCCGTTCAGCTCCGACACAGTGGCTTTGCCGTACGCTTCCTATCAGGTAGGCGCTGTTGTCGATTCGATTTCGCTGCCGGCAACCGACAGTGGGGTGCGAAACTATGCTCCGTTGGAAGATTTCTTTGCCGTTCTCGATTCGTTGCAAGCGGGGAAAGACACCGTAATCACTGTTGTACAGTTGGGCGATTCGCATATTCAGGCAGGTCATTACAGTGGGCGGGTGATGCGCTTGCTCCAGCAGCAATTCGGCAATGCCGGGCGCGGTTGGATTGCGCCATTCAAGCTGAGCAAGACGAATGAGCCGGATGATTACTTTATTTCTTCCGTTGCCAAAGAATGGATAGCCGGGCGTTGCATCCAAACCAACAAGAAGACTCCGGTCGGTCTGGGCGGCATCGGGATTCAATCGGCTTCGCCTTCCATTAACTTTGATGTGATGATGGCTCCCAACAATGGCGCTGGCTATTCCTTCAACCAGGCGATTCTTTATCGTGGCGAGAAAGCGATGCCGATGCTTCCTGCCGGAAAGTTGAAAGATTCGATTCGTACGGTTTTAGGTGTCGAGTCTGTCGCTCCGGGCGTCCTGGCTGATACATTCCATATTTCTTGCCAGACAGATACTTTACAATTACATAGCACACGAAGAAAGCAAGGCACAGACAATCTGCTTCCGGCTTCTTCGTTCCGGAATGTGTATTACGGTTTCAATCTGACGAATGGAAATCCCGGCATTCTTTATCATTCGATAGGAGTGAACGGAGCCATGTTCGTGAACTATACGGACGAGAATTATGTCCGCCAGCTGGCGTTGCTCAATCCATCGCTGCTGATTATTTCGCTGGGAACCAACGAAACATTCGGACGGCGTTTCAACCGCAGCGAGTTTATGGGGCAGATAGAAGCCTTTGTCTCTTTGGTAAAAAAACAGATGCCGCACACGGCTATCCTGCTTACTACGCCCCCCGAATGTTACAAATGGGTAACAGTAAATAAGAAACGTACGTATGTGCGGAATGAAAATACAGAACGTGCCGCCAAAGCCATCCGCGATGTGGCTGACCGGGAAGGATTGGCTTGTTGGGACTTGTTTACCGCGACAGGTGGTGAAAACTCGTCTGCCGAATGGCGAAGAAAAGGTTTGATGGGCAGAGACCGCGTTCATTTCACAAAAGAAGGCTATCAGGAGCAGGGTATTTTGCTCTATCGTGCTCTGATGCAAACTTATAACCGATATATTACAGATAACGATGTTCGATAATATAGATTTGTCCAAACTGGGTGATGTGTTAACTTATCAGCATAATGCGCCGATACTGTTCAGTAGCGGGCTGTTCTTTTTCCTTTTTATAGGATTCCTGATTATTTATAAGTCGCTCAGGAAGCATTTGCTGGCACGTATCATCTATGTAACGCTGTTTTCTCTCTATTTCTATTATAAAAGTAGCGGTCTTTGGTTTCTCCTGCTGGTGTTTACGGCGACTTCCGACTTTTGTATTGCGCGGGGAATGCACCATACGGCTTCCCAGCTGGGACGGAAATTACTGGTCGTCCTTAGTTTATGTATCAATCTGGGGATGTTGGGCTATTTTAAGTATTATAATTTCCTGTTGGATATTATCGCTTCGATTACCCGCGAGTTTGGATATCAGATTGGAAATACGGCGATGCAGAGCGTCAACTATCAGCCGTTGGATATATTCTTGCCTGTCGGCATTTCCTTTTTTACCTTCCAGAGCCTTAGCTATGTGATAGATGTCTATCGGGGAAGGATTACCCCGCTAAACCGTTGGATCGATTATGTATTCTATGTTTCGTTCTTTCCGCAGTTGGTGGCGGGGCCTATCGTGCGTGCCCGCGATTTTATTCCGCAAATCTACAAGGCGCCTGTCGTTACCCGTTCGGAGTTTGGCGAAGGGCTGTTTCTGGTTTTGTGTGGTTTGTTTAAAAAGACGGTTATCTCCGATTATATCAGCCTTAATTTCGTAGACCGCGTTTTTGATGCCCCATTGCTTTATACGGGTGTGGAGAATTTGTTGGGCGTGTATGGATATGCTTTGCAGATTTATTGCGATTTCTCCGGTTATTCGGACATGGCGATCGGTATTGCTCTGTTGCTGGGCTTCCGTTTCAATGTGAACTTTGATTCGCCGTATCAGTCGGCCACCATCACCGAGTTTTGGCGACGCTGGCATATCTCGCTATCGTCCTGGCTGAAAGATTATCTTTATATCTCGTTGGGGGGCAACCGGAAAGGGAAGGTGCGCACCTATATAAACCTGCTGATTACGATGTTACTGGGTGGTCTTTGGCATGGAGCTTCCCTGAGTTTCATTATCTGGGGAGCGATACATGGGGTGGCATTGGCTATCCATAAGTTTGTGATGGGACGCTTTAGCAGTTTCAAGCCTTTAGGTTCGGAGATGAAACCCTGGCGCAGGGTTTTAGGAATACTGATTACTTTTCATCTGGTATGTTTCGGGTGGATTTTCTTTCGTGCCGATTCTATGCAGACGGTAGGAGAGATGCTTTCGCAAATTTTTACTAACTTTCACCCGGGAGTATTTACGCAGTTTGTAACGGGCTATAAAGGCGTCTTTATCCTGATGGTTATCGGATATGTGCTCCATTTTATGCCTAAATCGGCAGAGAATGCGGTGCAGGGCGTGGTTACCCGCTCGCCGTTGCTGGTGCAGGCGGCTGTTCTGGCGATTATGGTATTTGTCGTGGTGCAGTTCAAGAGTGCCGGCGTACAGCCGTTTATCTACTTCCAGTTCTAAGCTAAAACAAACAATACTATATTATGAAAGCAATTTGGATGATATTTCTGTCGGTTCTCTTGTGCGGAGCTGTCGGAGTAAGCGCGCAACAAAGTAATCGTTTGGCAGAAGAATAACTTCATATCCAATAGGAAATAAGACCCTATCTGGATAGTCTGATTATTGAGGAGCCGAAGGCGGGCGACAAAGACATTTCCATGTTCCGTCTGGAATCTGTTTTCCCGGAAAAACCGTTTACCTGTTTCGGAACGAATGAGGGAGAATTTACGGCTTTTACTCCCGACAATCCTAAGCTGAAAGGGTTGGTTACGGAGCCTGTTCCTTTGTTGGGGGGGAGCTCGTATCAGCCTTATCTATTCTTTTCTGGACGATAACGAGAATACTATACCCATCGCCTGGAAATATCGTTTTGAAAGTGTCCGGCAAAAGGAAGCCGCCACCAAAGGAATGGTTCGCCAGTCTCTTTACCTGACGGTTCTGAATGGACTGCGTTTCTCCAGAATAAAGGTTGGTATGATGAATGTTGTAGTATTGCCGCCTGACAACGACGGCAAACAGATTAATAACGTGCCGCGGCTCGGTTATCGTTCCATGAGTTTTCATCGTGCTGAAGGCGATCAATATATGCTGACCTATCTGTTGCGTACCAGCGAAGGCGTTTACAGTCCGATCGATCGTGCCGAGGGCTCTGACCGTACTTTCCCTGAATACATCGGTGGCTCAACTGCACAGTATTGGTTTTTGCAACAAAATATGCAATATCCTGAAAAGGCTGCCGAAAAGGAGGTGAGCGGCACCGTACTTGTTGCCTACACCGTTGAACCGGACGGTTCGGTTTCCGACCCGCATATCTTCTTAGGCTCTAAACCGTTGCTGAATGATGAAGCAATCCGCCTGGTCGCTTTGACCGATGGAAAATGGATTCCGGCTACCCGTAACGGGGAAAATATAGCAGACGAGAAAGTGATTCCCGTCACTTTCAGATTGGATGACGAGATGCAGACAGTAGTGTAAGGAACCGTTAAAAAGCCACATAAGAAGTTGTCTTTCAAAACTTATCTGTTCTTTTTGCCCTGGCAGTCATATTGTTTCTCTATCTGCGGAACAAGTTCAGTAAAAAAGACAAACGGCCTGACCCGTCATTGCGTCCTCAAGTGCTTGTCAATAACGATAAGATGATGATTGTAGCAGGCATTGGCGAAGAACAAATGGCATTCATGTTGCGTTCGTTTGCGGATATATACAATTCCCGCAGCTACAATGCCATTATCCGTATGCACCCGATGAGCAGCCAGATGTTTGCACTGACTTTCCCGTATGACATGGATTGGGAAATCTTTATTGAACTGGTCGATTCTCTGGTCTATTCCGACCACAGCGAGTATAAAGCGCAAACTAGAGTCTGGTTGACTTTGCCAAAGGAATGCGGACAAGGTGCAGGCGAACATGCAATGATGTATGAAAAAGAAGCCGGCGATGAAATCGATCCCCTCTGGATTACTACCCAATATAACCGGGGCTGGAAGATCGATTACGAAACCACCCAACTGGTAGAAGCCGAGGTGTTGGAAGAATATGTAAAACCGCCTTTTGCCTACTACGAGATTATGCAGAAGGAGTTTGTGGAGATAAATTAAAGTAAAAAGGGCTTGCATCGAAGCCCTTTTTACTGAATGCATCAACTTTCTTTTAAATCATAGAAAAGCAGACGGGTATGCTCGTCTTTATCCTCTTCTTCCAGCGGAATAAATCCGTTTCTAAGGTAGAAAGGGATTGCTTCCCGATAGGCATCGACTGTGAGGAAGCGGCAACCGGTTTTATTTGTTGTCTGAAATAGCTTTTTTGATGAAATTCAACAATCCAGTTCCAATGCCTGAGCCTTTACAGTTTTCTGAAACTCCCAGACGACATATTTTTACCGCAGGATAACTTTTAAGTCGTTTCTCATTAACAAATCGACGTTTCCTAAAACGATTAAACTCAGTTGTGTGTTCAAAATCAGTAAGTGATATACGATCGTTTGCTAAACTGAAATAGGCTAAAACGTTGTTTTGATCTTCATAGATGTAGGTTACTGCAAGTAATGCGTTACTATACAGTGGTGCTTCATTAAACAGAAAGTCATTCAAATCTGCATCACCACAGTTGAATGACTTTATTGTTTCTTTCTCCTTTAGCTTTCTTAAAACTTGACCGGAGGTAGTTTCGTTATCCATTGCAATCGAATTTAGAAATACTCTTAAAGTACTCGTAATCCTTCTCTCTGCGTTCCAGTTCCTTTTGGGAAACTTTACGCGGATGCTTCATCAGTTCTTCAAAACGACGGGCATCTTCACCGTATAAGATCGGTGTTTCTTTGATCGGTCTGGCCATATCTTTTCTTTTATAAGGTTTGTGGCACAAAGGTAGTTATTATTTTGGTTATTTGTCTTTTAATCACTGTCTTTTATCACACTGCCTTTATAAAACATTTTATCCCCGGCTTTCCTCTATCTTTATATGGCGCAGATCGGAGCCTGCTACTCCCTGGAACACCTGCAGACCGAACTCCGGTACAACAGCCATGATATGGTCGAACACATCCGACTGAATATCTTCATATGGAATCCATTCGGTAGTGGAAGCAAAGAAATACAATTCCAGCGATATTCCTTTCTCTGTCGGTTGAAGCTGGCGAACCATGCAGGTTTGATTTGGGTTCACATTCGGATGGCTTTTCAGATAGCGCACCAGATAAGCCCGGAAGACACCTATATTGGTCTGTCGCCGTCCGTTCACCCGGATCGATGCGTCGATGTGATGTTCTTTATTATATTTTTCCAGTTCTTGTTCCTCGGTATCGATATAGTCGGTGAGCAGCGCTATTTTGCGGAATTTATCGAGCATTTCCGGCGTACAGAAATGGACGCTGTTCATATCGATATTGATCGAACGTTTTATGCGACGTCCGCCCGATTCTTTCATTCCCCGCCAGTTTTGGAACGAGTCGCTCACCAATGCGTATGGCGGTATCGTTGTAATTGTATTATCGAAATTGCGCACTTTGATGGCATTTAACGTCACTTCGATAACTGTTCCGTCGGCACCATATTTCGACATCGTGATCCAGTCACCCGGGCGGAGCATATCGTTTGCCGATAACTGGATACCGGCAACAAATCCAAGTATCGTATCTTTAAATACCAACATCAGGATAGCAGCCGAAGCACCCAGTCCGGCAAACAGCGTAGCCGGCGATTTTCCGATCAGGATACTGATAATGATAATGAATCCGACAAAGAACACAATCACCTGAATAATCTGCACGAACCCTTTCAGCGGCTTGTTCTTAAATCTTTCCGTCCTGTTATATATTTCAAGGAGCAAGTTTAAGGATGCATTTATAAATCGCAATATCACAGCCACAATATAGATACTGCAAATCATTTAAAGAATACCCAGCAGGGTAGGCATCTCTTCCCTGGGAATAGCCAGCGGAAGCATGATATAAACCAGGATTGCCGGGATCAGATGCATCAACTTATTGATGATTTTGCGCTCTACGATCAGATCATCCCACTGGTTTTTGGTCTTTTTTGCAAACTTCTTGAATAAGCCCAGGAAGATATAGCGGCAGGTATAATCGATGCCTACGGTTACTGCTATAACAAGGAGCAGTACGATCAGGTTATCCCAGATATTTGCCGAGTCATGTACTAATCCCCATTTCACCAGATAACTGTTAATCCATTGTTGTAATTCACTCATAAATTTGTCTTTAAAGTTGTGAACACAAATGTAGGGAAAAAATAGTTGCTGCCCAAGTTTACGTTAGTCAGAGTATTGATACACTTTCAGTTCAAATTTAGGGATCATCGCAAAGAAATGATCGAATATATCCGACTGGATGCGTTCGTATTCTTTCCATACTTTATTGCGAGAAAAGAAATAGATCTGGACAGGCACACCATATTCTGTCGATTGTAGTTGACTGATGATCAAGTCGAGATCGGTGTTTACGACCGGCAAACTGGTCAGATAACGTTCTACATAGATACGGAACATTTGCGAGTTAGTAGGTGTAACGCCTTCATCTGGTTTATAATCGGCGAGTAAGGGGATTTCTTTACGCATGTTATCGAGCATATCGGGAGTACAGAATTTAATCGTATTCAAGTCCAGGTAGATCGATTTCATCACGCGCCGTCCTCCCGACTCAATCATGCCCCGCCAGTTCTGGAAGGAGTTGTTTACCAACGTATAGGGTGGGATGGTGGAGATGGTGTTGTCGAAGTTTTGTATTTTAACCGTATTCAGGGTAATTTCCAGTACGGTTCCGTTGGCATTCGAGCCGGGAACTGTAATCCAGTCACCCGGTCGTAACATATCATTGGCAGAGAGTTGTATGCCTGCCACGAAACCGAGTATCGTATCTTTGAATACCAACATCAGGATAGCCGCCGAAGCACCCAGTCCGGCAAACAGCGTAGCCGGCGATTTCCCGACCAGGATCGCAATGATCACAATGCCGCCGATAAAGAAAGCCAGCACCTGTACCACCTGTACAAATCCTTTAATAGAATGATTTTTGTTTACTTCCCGATGGTTGTAAATGTCCATAATGACAAGTATGAAACCATTGATAGCCAGTAATAGAACGATGACGATATAAACCGCACATATCTTTTGGGAAATCAGCAGCAACTCTTTCCCCCGGATAAACGCCATCGGAAGCAGGGCGTAAACGATAATGCCGGGAATGGCATGCACCAGGTTATGTACCACTTTGCGTTTGATCAGCAGCGAATCCCAGAAGAAACGGCTTTTCTCTGACAATTTTTTTGACACTGCCTACGAAAATATATTGACAAAAATAATCGACTCCGACTGCTACCGCAATCAATAATACGGCAATAATAATTTCATCGAATGTATCAGCAATCTTCGGATCCACCCCCCCCAACCGATAAGGAGTTTGTTCATCCAGCTACCTAAATTCACCATAAATTATATCCTCTGAACATATTTAATTCTACCACATTTTTATATGGATAACATTTTACGGGGCATTTGGTTGAAAGGAGAGGGGAATAAAAGTCATTTATCATTCATCTTCTCCAACAGATATATCCCGGGCATGAACTTAACGCTGTTACGCGGGACGATCATACAGG
>JAJPZM010000290.1 GCA_021204335.1 Parabacteroides sp.
ATTCATATGATGTTCAATAAATCAACGGACATCATGCGGATAATCATTTTAAATTATATATTATCCGGTATTTTAGCCCTGTCGTTTACTTCTTGCGGTAATGATTGGCTGGATTTGGAATCTTCGACGGAGATACCTTCCGAAGGTTCTTTGGGTAGTTTGACGGATTTTCAGTATTCGCTGAACGGTATTTATAGTGCCATGCAGAGCTCCGACGGTTATTCCGGCCGTATTGTTTATTATGGTGATGTGACGGCTGACGATGTACAGGCTGCCAGTGCCACCAAGCGTACGGGTAGTTATTATCTGTTGAAATATACAAAAGACAATGCTCCTTCTACTTTATGGAAGATACCTTACCAGTTGATTCGCAATGCGAATATTATTCTGGAAGATATTGACAATTTCCCTGAAACGGAAGCAACCAAGGAAGAACGCAGTGATATTATCGGGCAGGCGCTGACAATTCGTGCATTGGCCCTGTTCGATCTTACCCGTATTTACGGTTATCCGTATGCCAAAGATAACGGTGCATCATGGGGTGCCTGTATCGTAGAGGATGTAAGAACCATCGACAGCAAGCCGTCGCGTAATACGGTGGCAGAGTGCTATGACGCTGTTATTAAAGACTTGAATGAAGCCATTCCTCAACTCAGTCCGAAGTTTAATTTCGGAAAGTTGAACCGTTGGGGAGCCATGTTGTTGCTGAGCCGCGCTTATCTTTATAAGGGCGATAATACCAATGCATTGAAAGTTGCCGAAGAAGCGATTGCCGGTGCCGAAAAGAACAAGTATGGTTTGTAGAGTAATGAAAAATATCCGACAGCCTGGGCTGACGAACGGAGTGCATCTGAACCTGGCGAGGTGTTGTTTGAAATTGTCAATACCACAGTGGATAGTCCGGGAAAAGAAAGTATGGGATATCTTTGCTGGCGCAGCGGTTATTCGGATATGATCCTGACAAGCTCTTTCTTCGGCTTATTGAGTGAAGATCCGGATGATGTACGTAACAAGGTGTATGAGATTTACAAAGCGAAAGCATACATCAACAAGTATCAACCACAGAAAGGCGAAAACCCTGCGGATGCAAATATTCCATTGCTTCGTTTGTCTGAGCTTTATCTGAATGCGGCTGAGGCGGCTGTCAAGCTGGGTAATAATGCAAAAGCAGTTGAATATCTGGATCCGATCGTACGGCGTGCTAATCCGGAAAAGACTGTGAAGGATGAAAACATCACATTGGAACGTGTCCTGAACGAACGTCGTAAAGAGTTGTTTGGTGAAGGTCATCGTCTGTATGATGCTTTACGTAATAACCAGACTATCGAACGCAAAGATGTGAAAATCGATGCCGTAAGCAGCACCAAGCATCTTTCCATGCCGGATGAGGCTAAGAAATTCGACTGGAATTATTATAAAGTCGTGCTTCCGATACCAAAGTTCGAGATCGATACGAATCCGAATATCGCAGCACAGCAGAATCCGGGTTATTAATTGAATGTATATGAAATCTTTCCAATATAAATTTATATTATTGTTCGTTCTTCTGACAAGCTGCTTCGTACAGCTGTCGGGAGCGGACGAAAAAGGACAAAAAGTATCCGGTGAAAGTGGAGACTCTTTCGCCGGATGGTCCTTATTTGTTGTATACTGATGATGGCGGTATGCGGTCTATCTCAGTGGATCAGAAAGGGCATTTGCTTGATAAAACCTACAAGTCTGTTCCGGTAGGTTTCTCATTCGATGTTTATTCCGACAAGGGCGAGAAGTTGTTTCCGGTATCTTTGCATCCGGTGAAGCGTCCTGAATGGAAAATAGAGGAAGCTGAAAAGATGGTCGTTCTTTCTGATCCCCATGCTAATTGGGAATGTTTCTCTTCCATCCTAAAGGAATGGAATGTGGTCGATAAGGATTATCGCTGGTCGTTCGGCAAGAACCACCTGGTTGTTATCGGTGATGTGTTTGATCGCGGAAAAGATGTTCTGCCTATCTATTGGTTGCTCTACAAGCTGGAGAAAGAAGCGGCGGATGCCGGCGGTTGTATGACCTTCCTGCTCGGAAACCATGAGACGATGGTGTTGGGTGGTGACTTGCGTTATACGAAAAAGAAGTATCTTCATCTGGCAGATACCTTACATATTCCTTATCAGGAGTTATGGAATAAACAGACGGAGTTAGGACGTTGGCTGGCAACGCGCAATACGATGCAGCTGATTGGTGAAGACCTGTTTGTCCATGCCGGCCTGAGCTTGCAGTTATTCGAAAAGGATAAGAGCATTCCTGAAATCAACGACATTATGAGTGAGGGCTTATTCCTGACTGAGGACGAGCGTAAAAAGACTTCCGAGGATATTGCTTTCATGTTTGCTACCTATGGCCCGGTCTGGTATCGGGGAATGGTGCATAGTGCAGACAGATATCATCCCCTGTATCCGGAAGATTTGCCGCAGATATTTGATAAGTATGAGGCAAAACGTTTGTTTGTCGGCCATACGATCTTCGACAATATTACTACTTTCTACAACTATCGTGTGATAGCCGTCAATGTAGATAACAAAGAGAATATGGAGAAGAAACGCGGACGCGGGGTATTGGTTGAAAATAATCAAATGTATGTCATCTTCGATTCCGGGAAGAAAGAGTTGATTTCGGAATAATAGGCGTAGCGCTTTTCTAACTATGCGTCATCGGTGTTAAATGACTGCGGCAGCTGTTTTTGATGGCTGCCGCAGTTGTTTTTTTTGTGGCTGCGGCAGTCGTTTTGAACCGCTGCGGCAGTCACCGAAATTGGGTGCAGCAGCCATCTGGAAAAGGTGGGCTGTTATAACCAATCCACTGTCTTTTCCAACGCCATCCCATGAGAGCCTTTGATTAGGATATGGTAGCCTTTCAATGGGGTGGCTTTCAGGGCAGCGATCAATTCTTCTGTCGTTGCGTATGTATCAAATTCGTTTCCCGTCTTTTGAAAATGCTCCCCGCAAAGGAATACCTTGTCGAATTTGCCTGCTTTGACTTCGGCCACTGCTTCGGCATGCAGCTCGTCGCTGGTAGGGCCTAACTCGCGCATATCGCTCAGAATAACGGCTTTGGGGGAAACCGACATGGAAGCAAAGTTTTCCAAGGCCACCTTCATGCTGCTCGGGTTAGCGTTGTAGGCATCGATCAGCAGGGTGTTGTTGTCTGTTTTCTTCAGTTGCGAGCGGTTGTTGGTCGGTTCATACGCAGCGATGGCGCGGCTGATGCGCTCTGCCGGGATCTTGAAGTAGCGGCCAACGGCAACGGCGGCAAGCACGTTGTCGATATTATAGGCGCCTATCAGATGGGTTTCGACGGTATGGATCTTTCCCTGCTGTTTCCAGTCGAAAGTAAGGAAAGGATTGCAGCTTACTACATGGCCGGAAGCAAACGACGTATCGTCGGCACCGTATGTGATCTGTTCGATCCCTTTGGCTATCTCTTGCAGGTATTTATTCTCCTTGTTAATGAAGATCTTTCCTTTTGTGCGGCGGATATAATCGTATAGCTCGCCTTTCGTTTTTATCACTCCTTCGAAAGAACCGAATCCTTCCAGGTGGGCGCGGCCTACGTTGGTGATGATGCCGTAGTTAGGCAAAGCGATGTCTACCAGTTCCTTGATGTCGCCCGGATGGCTAGCGCCCATTTCTATGACTGCCATCTCATGATCGTGTGTCAGGCGGAGCAGGGTGAGCGGGACGCCGATATGGTTATTCAGGTTCCCTTCGGTATAAAGCAGATTGAATTTGGTCGACAAAACGGCAGCCAGCAACTCTTTGGTTGTTGTTTTTCCATTTGTCCCGGTAATCCCGATAACAGGGATACCCAATATTTTGCGGTGACGGTGGGCCAGCTGTTGCAGGGCAGTCAACACATCGTCCACCAGGATAGTGCGTTCGCCGGTTACATAATCCGGGTTGTCGATTACGGCATACGAACAACCGGTAGCCAAGGCCTTTTCTGCATACTGGTTCCCGTCGAACTTTTCACCTTTCAGGGCGAAGAAGATGGAACCGCGCGGGCAATTACGGCTATCTGTTGTTATTTTCGGATGGTGTATAAACAATTCATACAGTTCTGAGATACTCATAGCTTTCTTTTGTTTGCTTATTATCGGTGAGCAAAAGTAGTAATTAAATGAAGAATGAGGAATGAAGAAGGAAGAATTAAATGAGAATCGTGTATCTTTGCTGAAAATATGGATTGAAATGTTAGATAAGACGCTCAATATTAGGGGGAGACTCCTGTCGCTTGCCACTCCTGTCGTGATGGGAATTTTGAATATTACTCCCGATTCTTTTTATGCCGACAGTCGGAAACAGAGTGAAGCGGCCATAGAAGAACGCATACAGGCCATTTTGTCGGAAGGCGGTCAGATTATCGATATAGGCGGATATTCTTCCCGTCCGGATGCGGCCGAGGTTTCTCCCGAAGAAGAAATGAAACGCCTGGCTTTCGCTTTGAAGATATTGAATGCCCATTATCCGGATGCGATCGTGTCGGTTGATACGTTTCGTGCCGATGTGGCTCGCCGGTGTGTCGAGGAAGACGGCGTTTCCATCATCAATGATATATCCGGCGGCGAGCTGGATAAAAAGATGTTTGAGACGGTTGCCGGTTTGAATGTCCCCTATATCATGATGCACATGCGTGGCACGCCCCAGACGATGCAGCAGCATACCGATTATACGGATATGATGGAAGAAATCATGCTCTATTTTGCCGCGAAAGTCCGGGAGCTTCGCCTGATGGGAGTAAATGATATCATTCTCGATCCCGGCTTCGGTTTCAGTAAGACGGTCGATCAGAATTACCGGCTGATGAACCGTTTGGAGGAATTCGATGTGTTCGGCCTTCCCCTTTTGGTGGGTATCTCCCGTAAAAGGATGATCTATAATTATCTGGGCGGTACGCCTGCCGATAGCCTGAATGGTACGACCGTATTAAATACCTACGCCTTGATGAACGGTATTGATATCCTTCGCGTACACGATGTCAGAGCCGCCGTCGAAGCAGTTAAGATAATCACAAAATTGAAATAACCTATGTGGATGCATTTCGGAATAAAAGACCTGATCGATGTATTGCTGGTAGCCTTTTTCCTCTATCAGACGTATAAGCTGATGAAAAGTTCGGGCACGATGGCGATTTTTAGCGGGGTCGTTTCGTTTATTATTGTGTGGATTCTGGTTTCGCAGGTGCTGGAAATGCGTCTGATGGGGGCCATACTCGATAAGTTTATCAGTGTCGGTTTCGTCGTACTGGTGATTTTGTTCCAGGATGAGATACGCCGGTTCCTGATGGCGCTCGGTTCGCACCGGGGATGGAAATTCCTCGGCAAACTGTTCACAAAAAGAGGAGCGGAGAATGAACAGGAGGGCAAGTTCGTGGCACCGGTTGTCCTGGCTTGTATGAACATGGCGCGTAAGAAAACGGGGGCATTGATCGTTGTCCAGCAGGATGTCGACCTGTCGATATACGAGCATACCGGCGAAATGTTTACAGCCGATGTGAATGCCCGCCTGATTGAGAATATCTTTTTCAAGAACAGCCCGTTGCATGATGGGGCGATGATCATTGCCGACGGAAGGATCAAAGCCGCCGGCTGTATTCTTCCCGTCGCACAGAATGCTACGCTGCCCAAAGATATGGGATTGCGCCACCGTTCGGCATTGGGTATGTCGCTCGAAACGGATGCCCTGATAATTATTGTGTCAGAGGAACGCGGCAAGATATCGGTCGCTCACAACGGCAAGCTGGAGGTCAACATTTCAGCCGAAGATCTTCAACAAATCCTGTCGGGCGAACGGGAAGTCGTGAATTACTGTTAAATGTTCTGAAAGTGACAGCTCCGGTTATAAATAGTTGGTGCTTTTTGCAAACTCTATGTTGCATTTTGCCTACTTTTGTACCCGCAAACAGGAGCAATTACTATATTAAATAAATATTTCCGCTATGGACTTAATGCAAGAGATTATTGCATGCGCTAAAGCTAACAAACAGCGCATCGTTCTTCCCGAAGGTACCGAGGAAAGAACATTGAAAGCTGCCGACCGTTTACTGGCCGATGGAGTTGCCGACATCATTCTGATTGGAAATCCGGGAGAGATTTCTACCTTGTCAGCCAACTTCGGTCTGAACAACATCGGAAAAGCTACGATTGTTGACCCCAAGAATCACGAAAAGAAAGCCGCTTACGCCGACCTGCTTTTCCAACTCCGCCAGAAAAAAGGCATGACACCTGAAAAGGCTGCCGTTCTGGTTGAAGATCCTTTATTCCTCGCCTGCCTGATGATCAAATCGGGTGATGCTGACGGCGAAATAGCCGGTGCACAGAATACAACGGGCAACGTGCTTCGTCCTGCTTTGCAGATCATAAAGACAGCTCCGGGCATGAGTTGCGTATCAGGTGCATTCCTTATGTTTACTAAGAAACCGGAATATGGTAAAGACGGCATCCTGGTATTTGCCGACTGTGCCGTTATGCCGAACCCGACAGCCGAAGAGTTGACAAGCATTGCTGTTGCTACTGCTGCTACTGCCCGCAACATCGTTGGCGTTGAGCCGCGTGTGGCTATGTTGAGTTTCTCGACAAAAGGCAGTGCATCTCACGAAATGGTTGATAAGGTGGTGGAAGCTACTCGCCTGGCTAAAGAAATGGCTCCCGAGTTGAAGATCGACGGCGAATTGCAGTCGGATGCCGCTTTGGTTGAAAAGGTGGCTGCTTTGAAAGCTCCGGGCAGTGAAGTAGCCGGTCAGGCTAACGTGTTGGTGTTCCCGACTTTGGAAGTGGGAAATATTGCTTATAAGCTGGTTCAGCGCTTGGGTGATGCAGAAGCTGTAGGCCCGATCCTTCAGGGTATGGCCGCTCCGGTGAACGACCTGTCTCGCGGTTGCTCGGTAGACGATATTTATAAGATGGTTGCTATCGCCAGCAATCAGGCAATCGGTTTGAAGGCTGCCAAATAAGAAAGAAGAAAAGACACACAATAGAAAGATATGAAGATATTAGTATTAAATTGCGGAAGTTCGTCTGTTAAGTACAAGCTATTCGATATGGACAAGCAGGAAGTACTGGCACAGGGCGGCGTAGAGAAACTGGGTTTGCCGGGTTCTTTCCTGAAATTCACTCAGCCGGATGGCAAGAAGGTGATTCTGGAAAAGGATATGCCTGAGCACAATGTAGCGATCGAGTTTATCCTGAGCGTGCTGACCGACGATCAATACGGCTGCATCAAGTCGTATAACGAAATCGATGCTGTAGGCCATCGTGTGGTACATGGTGGTGAAGCATTCAGCAGTAGTGTGGAAATCACTCCGGAAGTAATCGGTAAGATGGTTGAGTACATCGACCTGGCACCGCTTCACAACCCGCCAAACCTGAAAGGTATCCGTGCCATGAGCGCATTGATCCCGGGCATCCGCCAGGTAGGTGTGTTCGATACGGCTTTCCACCAGACGATGCCTGATTATGCTTACATGTACGGTCTGCCTTATTCTTTGTATAAGAAATATGGTATCCGTCGTTATGGTTTCCATGGAACAAGCCACCGTTACGTTTCAAAACGTGCGTGCGAAATTCTGGGCGTACCATACGAAAAACAGCGTATCATTACAGCTCACGTAGGTAACGGCGGTTCAATCGCTGCTGTGAAAGACGGTAAGAGCGTAGATACTTCTATGGGGCTGACTCCGGTCGAAGGTCTGTTGATGGGAACCCGTTGCGGCGATGTAGATGTCGGCGCGCTTTCTTTCATCATGGACAAAGAAAAGCTGGATGCCAAAGGTTTATCCGACCTGATCAACAAACAGAGCGGAGTGATGGGACTTTCAGGCATCTCTTCCGATATGCGTGAAATCGAAGCTGCTGTTGCCGAAGGCGACAAACGCGCTATCATGGCTCTGAATGTGTACAACTACCGTATCAAGAAATACATCGGTGCTTACACAGCTGCTATGGGCGGATGCGACATCCTTGTATGGACAGGTGGTGTAGGCGAAAACCAATGGGCTACCCGTCGTGTTGTGTGTGAAAACATGGAATACATGGGCATGAAGCTGGATGTTGAAAAGAACGAAGGCATGCGTGGCGAAGAAATGGTGATCAGCACTCCGGACAGTAAGGTAACAATTATCGTTGTTCCTACCGACGAAGAATTCATGATCGCTTCCGATACAATGGATATATTAGGTAAATAATATTGGTAATTGATTTTTTACTAATCCTCACAGCTTACACAAAAACACAGGATTAGTGTTTAGACTGCTCCGACACCGGTTGGGGCAGTCTTTTTTATGCCTTTTCTGTTGCGATATTTACTCTACTTCGAACTGTTCCATGCAAAGATTCTCGCCATCCCAAACGATATAGGAAAAGAGCGTCATCCAGTCGCCGGCAATCAGCAGGCGGGATGTGCGCGAAAGCATGAGGTCGAGCATGATGTGGCGATGGCCGAAGATAAAGAAGTTGATGTCCGGGTGCGTTTTCAGGTATTCTTTGGCAAAGAGCACCATGTATTCGGAGGCTTCGCCTTTATATTCCTGTGCACCTTCTTTTTCCAGTCCGCTTTTGCGGCTGTTGAGCGACCAGCCCAGGGCGAAACCAAACGACCAGCGGGGATGGATGCCGGCATAAAGCCATTGGCAGAACTTGTTGCGGAAAAGGGCGCGGATAAATCGGAAACCCTTGCTGCGGTAATCGACTTCGTCGCCATGTCCCAGGAAGAAACGCTTACCCAGCAGGTCGACAGTCAATACGTCCCGGTGGATAATGGCTCCTATCTCATTGGGGAGATAGTCGAACATCCAGATATCGTGATTACCTATAAATATATGTATCTCTACGCCCTTGTCGGACAGTTCCGCCAGTTTCCCGAGGAAACGGGTGAAGCCTTTCGGCACGACGTATTTATATTCGTACCAGTAATCGAACATATCCCCCAGAAAATAGATTGCCTGTGTTTCGTCCTTGATACTGTCGAGCCAGCGCACCAGCTTTTTCTCGACAGCCAGCGGGTCTTTATGAAAGCGGGTGCCCAGGTGGGCGTCCGATGCAAAGTATATTTTCTTCCGGGCGGTATTCATAAGAAGCCGAGTTCGAGTTTTGCCTCTTCCGACATCATATCCTTATCCCATTCCGGTTCGAATACGAGGTTGACTTCCACGTTGTTTACTCCGTCTACCGACTCCACTTTCATGCGGACATCTTCCAGGATGAAATCGGCTGCCGGACAGTTCGGGGCTGTCAGGGTCATATCTATGCGGACGTTCTTTTCGTCGTCTATCTCTACATTATATATCAGGCCCAAATCATATATGTTGACCGGTATTTCCGGATCGTACACCGTCTTGAGCATGGCGACAATCGCTTCTTCTGTTTGGAGGAATTCGTTGTTCATCTTCTTTCAATTTGAATGCAAATATACATTAATATCTTCTATATAGTAAACCGTAGAAAAGAGAAGATGTTTTACAGCCCCAGCCGGCCTTCGTCTGCGTAGCTGAAGTAAGCGCCATCGGAGAGGATGATATGATCCAGTAACTTTATTTCCAGCAGTCGGGCGGCCTTCTCCAATTGCCTGGTTAGCGTGTCGTCCTGCGCGCTGGGTCGGGTATTTCCTGACGGGTGGTTGTGGCAGAGGATGATGCCAGTAGCCAATGCGTTGATCGCCGCTTTGAGGATGATGCGCAGGTCGGCGGTTGTCTCTCCCGTACCGCCCTGGCTGATACGCACTTTGCTGATTACTTTAGTCGCGCGGTTGGTCAGCGCGACCCATAATTCTTCGTGCGGCAAATCGCAAAGCAAAGGATGGAATAGCAGATAAGCATCGTGGCTGCTTTGGATAGCGCTGCGCAGGATAGGGTCGGCCAGGTTACGCCGTTTGCCTAATTCGAGGGCGGCACAAATGGAAATCGCTTTCGCTTCACCGATTCCTTTAAAGCCGGAGATCAGGTCGTTGATCGTAAACTTGCTTAATACATTCAGATTATTGTCTGCCGCGTTGAGGATACGTTGCGATAACTGTACGGCAGTTTCTTTACTGTTGCCTGAGCCGATGAGGATGGCCAGCAATTCGGCATCGCTGAGAGAGACAACGCCTTTGAGTAACATCTTTTCACGCGGACGGTCTTCTTCCGCCCATTCTTTTATTTTCATAGTAAGGTGTTTTAAAATGTAGGGGCGGTATGCCAACCGCCCTTACAGTATTTTATGATTCACGTACACGTCCTACGTAAGAACCGTCGGTCGTGTTGATTTCGATGATTTCGCCTTCGTTGATGAACAGCGGAACACGAACTTCAGCACCCGATTCTACGGTAGCCGGTTTCAATGTGTTGGTAGCAGTATCGCCCTTTACACCCGGTTCGGTATAAGTAATCTTCAGCTGCACCTTTGTAGGCATGTCAGCGAAAAGAACTGTTTCTGTTGAAGCATCGGAAACAACGTCTACGATCTGGCCTTCGATCATGAAGTCAACGCCGTTGATCAGGTCGCGGTCGATGATCACATCTTCAAAAGTTTCCTGGTTCATGAAGTGATAATGTTCTCCTTCCTGATAAGTATATTGATAGGGACGGCGTTCTACGCGTACGTCTTCCAGTTTTTCACCGATGTTGAAGCGGCGTTCGATCTGTCCGCCTTTTACCACATCCTTCAATGTAGTACGCATAATTGTGTTACCTTTTCCCGGTTTTACGTGAAGGAAGTCAACACAGAAATAGAGTTTACCATCCAGACGTATACAAGTTCCTTTCTTAATGTCTTGCGAATTAATCATACGATATGTTTTTATTTATAATGTTTTATTGAATTGCTTTCGGTTAATTTCGGCTACAAAAGTAGTGTTTTCCTCTTAAAGTACCAATATATCGCTCTCTTTTTATTCAGAAAGGAGTTGCAAATCAGTCTGATATGATTCGCTTGGCAATGATAAGAAAGAGGTAAGGGTTAAAACAGCGAGATAATAAAACCGATTACCGGAACCAGAATGGCGGTCATAATACCCATCAGCCCGATAGCCAGTCCGCTCAACGCACCTTCGATGGCACCGATCTGGATAGCGACGGATGTCCCTACGCCATGCGAGGAAGCCCCTAGTGCCAAGCCTTTGGCAATCCGGCTCTCTATGCCCAGCACTTTCATGACGAACGGGCCTACGATACTGCCGAATATACCGACAGCTACAACGATTACGGCTGTCAACGACGGTATTCCGCCCGACTTTTCGGCAATGCCCATTGCGATGGGTGTCGTAACGGATTTGGGTTGCAGGGTCGCGATCAGCGCATGGTCGGCTCCCATCAGGTCGCCGATCACGATTACGCTCACTATTCCGACAATCACACCGACAAATACAGAAGTAAGGATGGAGATTACGTTCCCTTTCAGGTATTGCATCTGTTCGTAAAGGATGAATCCGAGGGCAACGACCGAGGGGCCCAGCATAAAATGGATCAGATGGCTGCCTTTCTGGAACGATTCATATTCGATGCCTAGTGTTTTCAGTACGACGATGATTACGAAGATAGATGTCAGCAACGGGTGCAGCAGGCTGATGCGGGTCTTCCGGTATAAAGCCAGTGCGGCGAGATAAGTCCCGATTACTAATGTGAGCGAAAAGACTTCCGATTGTGCCAGGTTATTCATTGTCTCCACTCTCCTTTCCCAGCTTCTGCTGGACTAATGCGACACTGGCGATCACCAGGATCGTACTGACAACGGATGCGGTAAGGATTACTGCCCAATATTGCGAGATGATGCCTAGGGAAGTCATAAGCCCTACACCTGCCGGAAGGAAGAACAGCCCCATATTCTCGGTCAATATGGTTGACAGTTTCTTTACATTCTCCGGTTTTACCAGCTTGAAAGCCAGTGCCAGAAATAACAAGATCATGCCGATTACGCTTCCCGGAATGAAGCCGTCGATAAAACTGCTGATAAACTCTCCGGTAAAGTAGAAGAACAGAATGTAAAATGCTTGTTTTAGCATATCTCTTTGCTGTTTTAAAAGTCGGTGCAAAGATAATAGCTTTGGGTTAAATGTGTTCTATAACATAGAAATTTAACACTATTCTCCTCTTTATAATACTGTCGCAACCTTCTTGATATTAGCAAGTCTTTCAAGAAAAGACGGATTGGATTTTACCACTTGTATATTGTAGTCGGACTGCATTTTCAGCAGTGGTTCGGGATCAACATTTAAAGCAGCTTCAAACAAAAGGGCGTATTCTGTTGAGATAGCACGTTTACCATTTAATATCTCATTCAGTAATTTCGGTGAAATACCCATCTGCGTAGCAAGTTTTCTTTGAGAAATGCCGCGATATTCGATTTCACCTTTCAGTATTTCACCCGGATGTATCGGCTCGGATGGAGTCAGGTTGTTTGCAATCATTTCTGGATCAATGCCTTTTAATGTCATCATAACGGCTATTATTTGTAATGGTTTGACAAATCAATTATATTGCATACTGTAACAATTGGTTCTTCCAGAGAGTCCTTTACGGTAAATTCAATTCGGTATTTTTCATTCACCCTTATAGATGAAATGCCCTTTTTATCGCCTTTCAACACTTCATAATTTAATGAATTGTATTTTGAAAGGGATGTGATATCCGGTACGCTTTTTATTAATTGAATGCATTTCTGATAACGCCTTACGATATCCGGTTGGAAACGATGCTTCTTATCATTCGTTGCCCCTTTTACGTAAAGCTCTTGCAAATATGCTTCTTCAAATGTAACAACCATATTGTTTTTGTATTACATGCAAAGATAGTACTTATTTACTTTCAAATCTCAATATATTCAATAAGAACTGAGCTTATTTTATGAAATAAGTGAATCTATCCCCGAATACTGTATAAGGGAACCACCGGATATATTACCCGGTGCAGGGGTATCACTGCCACTAATGTTTTCTTTAGGATAATATTTCTCCAGCCATGCTTTCCGGGGGCGTCCTTTCACCCGAAGGAATGCTCTTGTGCTAATGTGTTGGATAGTAGTAGTTTGTGTTTTGCCTGACGATATTCGTCTAAATATTGTTAACTTTCAGTATTTCAGTAATTTATTATTAAT
>JAJPZM010000347.1 GCA_021204335.1 Parabacteroides sp.
CGCTGTAAAGGATGCAACTTATGCGTAGTATCCTGCCCGAGCGATGTACTGGAATTACACCCGCGTGAAGTGAACAACAAAGGGCACCATTATGTGTACATGAAGAATCCGGATGCTTGCATCGGTTGCGCCAGTTGCGGATTAGTTTGTCCTGACGGTTGTTTAACCATCTACAAAGTAAAAATATAAAACAAATATGGCAGAAGATATAAAATTAATGAAGGGGAATGAAGCCATCGCACACGCAGCCATCCGCTACGGTGCCGACGGATACTTCGGTTACCCCATCACTCCGCAGTCGGAGATTCTTGAAACACTGATGGCTGAAATGCCATGGGAAACAACCGGAATGGTAGTGCTGCAAGCCGAAAGTGAAGTAGCCGCCATCAACATGGTATATGGTGGTGCCGGTACAGGCAAACGCGTGATGACATCCTCATCCAGCCCCGGTATCAGCTTGAAACAGGAAGGTATTTCCTATCTTGCGGGCGCCGAACTGCCTTGCCTGATAGTCAACGTAATGCGTGGCGGTCCCGGTCTAGGAACTATCCAGCCCAGTCAAGCAGATTACTTCCAAACCGTAAAAGGCGGCGGACATGGCGATTATCGTCTGATTACCCTCGTCCCCTCTTCCGTACAGGAAATGGCAGACTTCGTAGGTCTTGGTTTCGACCTGGCTTTCAAATATAACAATCCCGCCATTATCCTTGCCGACGGTATCATCGGCCAGATGATGGAAAAGGTAGTGATGCCGCCTTTCCGTCCGCGTAAGACAGAAGCCGAAATCATTGCCGAATGCCCCTGGGCAGCCCAAGGCAAGCTCAAGAACCGCAAGGCAAACATCATCACCTCACTGGAACTCGACCCGGCGAAGATGGAAGAAAACAATATCCGCTTCCAGGCTAAATACCGTAAGATTGAGGAAAACGAAGTGCGTTACGAAGAATTCCATTGCGACGATGCAGAGTATCTGTTGGTTGCTTTCGGTTCTTCCGCCCGTATCTGCCAGAAAGTAGTGGAAATTGCCCGCGGGGAAGGTATCAAGCTTGGCTTGCTCCGCCCGATCACGCTGTGGCCGTTCCCGACAAAAGCCATTGCCGCTTATGCCGACAAGGTTAAAGGCATGCTTTCTGTCGAACTGAATGCCGGTCAGATGGTAGAAGATATTCGCCTGGCTGTGAATGGAAAGATAAAGGTTGAACACTTTGGCCGCCTGGGTGGTATCGTGTTTACTCCGGATGAAGTATTGGCAGCGTTGAAAGAGAAATTATTCTGATTCGTATGACACGCGGAAGTAAAATAGACAGTATATTGACAATCCTGTTCCTGGTACTGGCGGCAGCAGCCATTGTTTGCTACTTTGCCATCGACGACCGCCACGTATTCCTGTACTGCGGCGGTGCAGCCATCTGTTTCAGACTTGTCCAATATCTGCTGAGATATATTAGTTAAATTAGCAACAATTATGGAACTCAACGAAATAATTAAACCGGAGAATCTGGTCTATACAAAGCCGGAATTGATGAACGACAATCCCATGCACTACTGCCCCGGTTGCAGCCACGGTGTGATACATAAGCTGATCGCCGAAGTAATCGCCGAAATGGGAATGGAAGAAAAAACAATCGGCGTATCTCCCGTAGGTTGTGCCGTATTCGCCTACAACTACCTGGATATCGACTGGGAAGAAGCCGCCCATGGACGTGCTCCCGCTATTGCGACAGCCATCAAGCGACTGAATCCGGAAAAGATGGTCTTCACCTACCAGGGTGACGGCGACCTTGCCGCTATCGGTACGGCCGAAACGATCCACGCAGCCAACCGCGGCGAAAACATCGTGATCGTATTCGTAAACAATGCCATCTACGGTATGACCGGCGGACAGATGGCTCCGACCACGCTCGAAGGTATGCCGACAGCTACCTGTCCGTACGGCCGTAACATCGCCCTGGACGGTTATCCGTTGAAGATCGGCGATCTGCTGGCTCAGCTGGAGGGTACTTGCCTAGTTACCCGCCAGAGCGTACAGACCGCAGCCGCCGTACGTAAGGCCAAGAAGATGCTTCGCAAAGCCTTCGAAAACTCGATGGCTGGCAAAGGGACATCGGTTGTCGAATTCGTTTCCACCTGTTCATCCGGCTGGAAGATGACACCCGAAAAAGCAAATACCTGGATGGAAGAAAACATGTTCCCCTTCTATCCGCTGGGCGATCTGAAGAATAAAGAATAAGTAATACAAAAACGACATGAAACAAGAAATAATTATAGCAGGCTTTGGCGGACAAGGCGTTCTGTCGATGGGTAAGATACTTGCTTATTCCGGACTGATGGAAGGCAAAGAGGTGAGCTGGATGCCTTCATACGGACCCGAACAACGTGGCGGTACAGCTAACGTAACGGTTATCCTGAGCGACGATCCGATCAGCTCCCCGATCCTGAACGAATACGATATCGTCATCATCCTGAACCAGCCGTCGATGGATAAGTTCGAGAACAAGGTAAAACCGGGCGGTATCCTGATTTACGACGGATATGGAATCCATACGCCGGTTAAGCGTACCGACATCAGTGTTTACCGCGTGGATGCCATGGACGCAGCCACTGAGATGAAGAACGAGAAAGCCTTTAATATGCTTATCTTAGGCGGATTATTAAAGATCGTTCCGATGGTTAAGCTTGAAAACGTATTGCTGGGCTTGAAGAAGTCCCTGCCCGAACGTCATCATAAGCTGATTCCCATGAATGAAGCGGCCATTAAGAAAGGAATGGAGATCATTCAGAAAATGTAATCTTGCAAAAAGAATATAAAGAGGGGCGTTTCTTTCGTAGAAATGCCCTTTTGTTTTATCTTTGCAACCCATGAAGCATTGCTTATACATATTAGTGTTGTTGATGGTATCTGCTGCAACCGTTCAGGCTCAACGAGGAGGAGGACGTGGCGGCTTTTCCCTGTCGAATCTTTCTTCTTCGCAGAAAGAGATACCCGACAGCTTGCTGGTTGCCGACAGTACGGCATTGAATTCCAAGCGTATTACGGCTTACCGCCTTACCCCTCTTTTGGGTGAAGCCTACGTAGCCCCGCTGGATACAAACAGGCTGAACTTCGGAAACAGCACCTTGGTGGAAAGTAAGTCACTGGCAGTCGGTTATCTGGCAAGCCTAGGCTCTCCAGCACAGACCAAAATATTCTCCGAGCGAAAGGAACCACGCGATTTCATATTTGTCGATCCTTACGACTATTACATCACCACTCCGGAGAATGCCTATTTCTATAACACAAAAATTCCATACACCAATGTGATGTACACCACCGCCGGCGGTAGTACCAACAAGGAAGAACAGTTGAAAGCGACCATGACCATGAACTTCGGCAAGAAACTCAACATTGGCGGAGATTTCGATTACATATACGGACGCGGACATTATAAAGACAATGGTGACAAACTATTAAGTTACCGCCTGTTCGGTAGCTACCAGACCGACCGTTACGAAGTACATGCCTATCTGAGCAACTTCAATTTCGTAAATTACGAAAACGGCGGACTTGCCAACGACTCGACCATCAACCATCCGGATGAATATTTCCCCGAAGGGCGCCCTTCCGACACCAAATCGTACGATGTTCGTTACCTGGCAAGCGCCTGGAACCGTGTACGCGGCAAACAGTATTTCCTGACACAACGTTATAACCTGGGATTCACCCGCGAACTGGAAGAAACAGACGAAGAGGGTAATCCGAAAGAAATATTTATCCCAGTTTCCAGCATCATCCATACGATCGACTACGAAGACAACCGCCGCCATTTCATATCCAACAGTTCGCTGATTGACTCGGCCTATGTAGTAGACGACAACGGCCAGCGTTTTCCTCGTATCTACGGATTGGGAGCAAAGCTGGATGACCAGACTTCCTCCTGGAAACTGAAAAACACCATCGGACTCTCTTTGCGGGAAGGATTTCAGGACTGGGTTAAATTCGGCTTGACAGCATTCGTCAATTTCGAGAAACGACGCTTCAAACTGGAGCCCCGGATAGAAGGGTTCGATTACGGCAAATACGGCAGAGGTCCTTACTTCTCTGTCGAAGGACTTGATTTGAATAATCTTCCGACAGAAAAGATATATGATGAATTCTCGACGTATGTAGGAGCAGAAATTTCTAAACACAGGGGGAGTATCCTTACTTATGATGCCCGCGGAGAACTTTGTATGGTTGGTAGCGATATCGGAGAATTTCGGGCAACCGGTAACTTGCAGACCCGCTTTAAGCTATTCAAAAAAGACGCGACGATCAGGGCCAACGGCTACATCAAAAACGTAACGCCGGCTTTCTACATGCGCCATAACCACTCCCGTTATTTCTGGTGGGACAATGAGAATCTCAACATGATACAGCAAATATATGCCGGTGGAGAAATCAACCTGGAATCGACAGGAACCACCCTGTCTGCCGGCGTGGAAAGCATACAGAATTATATCTACTTCGACGAAATCGGAGTCCCCAACCAACACGGCAGCAACTTGCAGGCAGTCAATGCCCGCCTCAAACAGGATTTTCATTTCCGTGCTTTCGGTTGGGAGAACGAGGTTTGCTGGCAGTTAAGCAGCGACGATGATGTGCTACCTCTTCCTCAATTGAGCGCATATTCCAATATATACCTGGCGGTTAAACTGGCCAAAGTACTGACCGTTCAACTCGGAGCCAATGTGTATTATAACTCGGCATACTATGCCCCTTATTACGAATCGGCAACCCAGCAGTTCCAGATTCAGAGAGAAAAAGATAAAGTGAAAGTAGGCAATTATCCGCTGGTGAACGCTTACGTGAACTTCCATCTGAAACAGGCACGCTTCTTCATCATGGCTTACAACTTAAGCAGTAAATTCGCAGAACCGAATTATTTCTCACTGGCGCATTATCCGTTGAACCCGATGGTTCTGAAAATGGGTATTGCAGTCACTTTCAATAATTAAGCCGTATGAAATCCCGGAAGTTACTGGTTGTTTATATCCTATTGCTGGCAATTGTCCTAATTGCCATGTCCCGTTTATGGCAAGTCAAAAAAGAGCCGGTTCTTCCCAGAGATTACCCTGAAATAAAAAAAGAAGGTGTCTTGCGGATGGTGACGGAATACAACCAATCCGGATATTACGTAGCAGGCGACACGATCGAAGGTTTTCAGTACGAACTCAGTCAGGCTATAGCCCGGCTATCCGGTCTGGAAGTGCAGACGCATCTGGAAATGAGCCTTGCCGAAAGTTTCCGGGAATTATCGGACAACCAATGCGACGTGATAGCCCGCAATATCCCTGCCACCAGCGAAATAAAAGAAGATTTCCTGTTTACCGAACCGATCGTACTCAATAAACAGGTGCTGGTGCAACGCACAGAAGAATCGAACAACGGCATCCGGCCCATCCGCAATCAATTGGATCTGGCAGGAAAAACATTGTACATTCCCAAAGATTCCCCCGCCCTCCTGCGCCTTCAAAACCTGGCACACGAGATAGGAGACACGATATATGTCAAGGAAGACGAACTCTACTCCAGCGAACAACTGGCAATTATGGTAGCCAAAGGCGATATAGACTACGCCGTATGCGACCAGCAAATAGCTAAAATTTCAAAAGGGAACCTGCCGGAAATAGATATCGATACGGATATCAGCTTCACCCAGTTGCAATCGTGGGCGGTACGAAAAGACTCTCCCATCCTGCTCGACAGCCTGAACAGCTGGCTTTCGCAAATCAGGGAAAGCGGATTATACGATCAAATATACAAGCGGTATTACGGGAAGAAATAACATACAGGTATGATAATGTGCCAATAAGTCATGCAATTTGACAAATATTATTTACCCTTACGGAGAATTTAATGATAGAAGATGAGATTTGACGAATTAGATTTAGAAGAGGCCGTATTGGACGGTCTCGATGCTATGAATTTTTAGGAGACGACTCCTGTACAGGAACTAACGATTCCGGTTATTTTAGAAGGGAAGGATATTATTGCCTGTGCACAAACCGGTACAGGGAAAACAGCAGCCTATGTATTGCCTTTAATCAATGAATTAAGCAAAGGCAATCACCCTGGTGATGCAGTGAATGCAGTGATCATGGCGCCTACGCGCGAGCTGGCGCAACAGATCAATCAGCAGATCGAAGGTTTTACTTACTTCGTCCCGGTATCGGCCGTAGCTGTCTATGGCGGCACCGACGGGATTGCCTGGGAGCAGCAAAAGCGGGGTTTGGAAATAGGTGCCGATATTGTAATCGCCATTCCGGGACGCCTATTGTCACACCTGAAATTAGGTACGGTAGATCTTTCCAAGGTCTCCTTCTTCGTACTCGACGAAGCCGACCGCATGCTGGATATGGGATTTTATGATGACATTATGCAGATCCAAAAGCAGTTGCCTGAAACCTGCCAGACAATCATGTTCTCTGCCACCATGCCTCCTAAAATCCGTACGTTAGCAAAAACAATCCTCAAAAATCCCGAAGAAGTCAAAATCGCCATCTCCCGCCCGCCCGAATCGATCATGCAGACAGCCTATATCTGCTACGATCCGCAAAAGATAAAGATACTGGAAGATTTATTCCTCCAAAGCCGCCCGCAGCGCGTTATCATTTTCTCCTCTTCTAAAATGAAGGTAAAAGAGCTTGCCTCTACCCTGAAACGGATGAAGTTTAATGTGGCCGCCATGCACTCCGACCTGGAACAGTCGCAACGCGAGGAGGTAATGAAAGAATTTAAGAATGGCAAGATCGATATATTGGTGGCTACCGATGTGGTATCGCGCGGCATCGATATCAATGATATCAAACTGGTTGTCAATTTCGACATTCCCCACGACCCGGAAGACTACGTTCACCACATCGGCCGTACGGCACGCGGAACAGGCGGCGAAGGACTGGCTATCACTTTCATCAGCATAGAAGAACAGGCATAATTCAAACGCATAGAGGACTTCCTGGAAAAAGAGGTTTACAAAATACCGATCGACCCAAAATTCGGCGAGACTCCGTTATACGAACTGGAGAAGTATGGAAATATGCGTCGAGGACGCGGCCGTCCTCGCAAAGAAGGTGGTGGAAACGGTGGAAACAGAAAACCCGGCAATCGCCAGGGAGGCGGTGGACAACAACGCCGCGGAAGACCTAGAAAAGAATCCTGATCATACATTAAAGGGCACGACACATTATATGTTGTGCCTTTTTTGTAGAGATAAATAGCAAGGAAACACTTTGTATCTTCCGATTGAAACATTTTAGAATGTTTTTATATACCTTTGTTTATTCTAATATAGATGTTATTAATTCTTTAAACAATGTATATGAAAAACATGCAACAAGCTTTATGTGTAGCGGCATGCCTGTTAGCTACTACAACATTATCGGCCCAGACAGAAAAAGGGGATTGGGCACAGTTCGGACGTTATGCGGAAGCCAATAAGACCGTAAAAGTTCCCACCAATGTCGTATTCATGGGTAATTCCATCACCGACGGATGGTGGCCCGCAGACTCTACTCTCTTTATACAGAACAACTTTGTTGACAGGGGGATCAGTGGACAAACCACTTCCGAAATGCTGGTGCGCTTCCGTCAAGACGTAATCAACCTGAAGCCGAAAGCCGTCGTCATATTGGCGGGCATCAACGATATTGCTCACAATAACGGGGTAATCGCTTTGGAGAACGTATTCGGCAACCTGGTTTCCATGGCGGAATTGGCCAAAGCAAATAACATCAAAGTGATATTCTGTTTCGTACTGCCGGCCTACGATTTTCCCTGGCGACCGGGAATGGAACCTGCCGGTAAGGTTATCAAGCTGAATAAAATGATCAAAGAATACGTGGATAAGAACAATCTGACTTACGTAGATTATCACTCCGCGATGAAGGATAACCGGAACGGATTGCCCTCCAACCTTTCCAAAGACGGCGTCCATCCAACTTTGGAAGGATATAAGATCATGGAGAAAATTGTATTGGAAGCTATACATAAAACTGTAAAATAAAACATGAAAAAACAAGTACTGACAATCGCTTGCTGTGCAGCTTTGTTGAGTTGTACGCAAGTAAAGGTGACCGAGGTTTATACGGCTGCGGCAGACAATTCCCTGCGGGCTCCGGCTGTACCATTGGTTACAATCGACCCTTATACAAGTGCATGGTCGTTCACCGACAAGTTGAATGATGAGCCTGTCCGGCATTGGACAGGACGCAATTATCCGTTATTGGGAGGCATCCGGGTAGACGGCGAATCCTATCGTTTCATGGGAATGGACGACATACAGGTAGAACCCATAATCGGTACAGCCTCCAGCGGACTTTGGGATGCCGACTATACCATGACGTCGCCTTCCGGCGAATGGTACGCCCCGGTTATGAGCCGAAAGGCTGGAAACAAGGTAAGGCAGCTTTCGGTACGGACGACAACCCGAACTGTTCTACGCCATGGTCGACAGGAGATATCTGGGTAAGGCGTACTTTCGACTGGCCTTCTGACGCAGAAAAGGAAGCCTTAGTCCTGCAATACTCGCACGACGATAACATCGAAGTTTATCTGAACGGCACACAGATCGCCGTCTCCGGCAACGGCCTGGATTATGACCTGCTCAAGGAAATCCCCGACGAAGTGGCAAAGAACCTAAAACCTACAGGAAACGTATTAGCCGCCCATTGCCGTAACAACGGTGGCGGAGCGTATGTTGATATGGGAATCATGAAGAAAGTAAAACGCGGAGATACATTCGACCGGAAAGCGATACAGAAGTCGGTAAACGTTATGCCTACACAAACCTTCTATACTTTCGAATGCGGCGGTGTCAACCTCGACCTGATCTTCACAGCTCCGTTCTTATTGGATGATTTGGATGCCATGACCTCACCTTTCAATTATGTGACCTACCAGGTACGTTCCATCGACGGAAAGGATCACGACGTACAGATCTATCTGGAAGCTACTCCCCAATGGGCAGCGAACACGATCGACCAGGAAATGTCTTTCGAGAAGACAGAAAGCGACACGATGGTTTATCTGAAGACCGGAACGACCGAGCAAGATGTCCTGGGTAAGAAAGGAGACGATATACGTATCGACTGGGGATATTTCTACCTGGCCATTCCGCGTAAACCCGGCGTATCGGCTTCCATTGACGATTACTTCGCAGCAAAGAAAGCTTTTATGTCTACCGGCAACCTGCCCGCAAACCCGCAAAGCGTATCTTCCGATATGCGTGAACAGATGTCTGTCCTCGCCTGTGTCGACCCGATCGGCAAGGTGTCTAAGGAAACTGTTTCCGGATACCTGATGATAGGTTACGACGACCTCTATTCGATCCAGTACTTCCACGACAACCGGATGCCTTATTGGGAACACGACGGAAAGGTGGATATCCAACAAGCCTTCGAAAAAGGAGCTGCCTCCTACAATGATTTAATGCGCCGTTGCGGTTCGTTCGATTCAGCTTTGATGAGCGAGACTACAGCAGCTGGCGGTAAGAAATATGCCGAGTTGTGCGCCTTAGCCTATCGTCAGGCCGTCGCTGCCCATAAATTGGTAACAGATAAGGATGGAAATATCCTGTTCCTCTCCAAGGAGAATTTCAGTAACGGTTCTATCGGAACGGTGAATATCACCTATCCTTCAGCCCCGTTATTCCTGTTATATAATACAGACTTGATGAAAGGAATGATGAATCCGATTTTTTATTATAGCGAAAGCGGACAATGGACGAAACCTTTCCCGGCTCACGATGTAGGTACATATCCGATCGCTAACGGTCAGACCTACGGTGGCGACATGCCGGTAGAAGAAAGCAGAAACATGCTTGTCCTGGCAACTGCCATCGCAGCCGTAGACGGAAATGCCGACTATGCCGCCAAACATTGGGACGTACTGACTATCTGGGCAGACTACCTATTGAAGGAAGGTCTCGATCCGGAAAACCAGCTTTGTACAGATGATTTCGCCGGATATTTCGCCCATAATGCCAATCTTTCCATCAAAGCGATCATGGATGTGGCCGGTTATGGCAAATTAGCGAATATGTTGGGTAAACCCGATATCGCCAAGCAATACACCGATGCCGCCCGCGAAATGGCAGCCAAATGGATAAAGATGGCAAACGACGGCGATCATTACCGCCTGACTTTCGATAAGCCGGGAACCTGGAGCCAGAAGTACAACCTGGTATGGGATAGGCTGTTGGATTTGAATATCTTCCCTGAAGAAGTAGCCGCTACAGAGATGGCCTACTACAAAACAAAGCAAAACAAATACGGTTTGCCATTGGATAATCGGGAAGATTATACGAAATCCGACTGGATCTTATGGTCTGCCTGCCTGACCGGATCAATGGATGACTTCACCGCCTTGATGGTTCCTGTCTGGAACTATGCGAACGAAACGACCTCACATGTTCCTCTAAGCGACTGGCATTTCACTTCCGACGGTACGCAACGAGGCTTCCAGGCCCGTTCGGTTGTGGGTGGATATTACATGAAGATGCTGGAAAAGAAATTAGGCAAGTAAACTGTCTGAATATCTAAAAAAAAGAGCTGGTTAACTTTTTGTCGTTAGCCAGCTCTTTTTCATTCGAAATTATCTTTTTTCTTCTCATTTCCATAGCCATAACCGTAGCCATATCCGTAGCCGTAACCGTAGCCATATCCATAACCCGAACGATTATAGCGGACACCGTTCAGTATCAAACTCATGTTCCTGAACTTTTCCTGCTTGTACAATTTCTCCAGTTCAGGTAACTGGCGACGGTCCATGACTCCGGCACGCACGACATAAATGGTCAGATCGGCAACCCGATTCACAATCGCAGCATCAGCTACAATACCAGCAGGCACATTGTCCAGAATGATGTAGTCGTAACGCTTCTTCAACTCTTCAATCAAGGTTTCCAGGTGTTCGCTCAACAAGAGTTCAGAAGGGTTAGGCGGCACAGGACCGGTATGAATAATATCCAGATTCGTCGCAATCTCATCTTTTCTGATGATGGAATCCGGATCATCCACCTTTCCGGATAAATAGTTTGTTATTCCCATGTTAGTGGCTCCACTAACATGGCTGCTAAGGGTACCCTTACGAATATCGAGGTCGATCAGTATCACCTTCTTGCTGGTCAGAGCAAAACTCATGGCCAGATTCATCGATACAAATGTCTTCCCCGCATTCGGATTGTAAGAAGTGAACATCACTACCTTCATCTCTTTCGCTTTCACACGCATGAAATCCATATTCGTACGTACAATACGGAACGCCTCAGAAATAGAATCGCGTCCGTTTTCACGTACAACCACTTCCTCTCTGTTTTTCCTGTCGCGCAAAGGAATCTCACCCAGGGACGGGATCGAGACGGCATCTTCCAGATCTTTACGTGTACGAACGGTCGTATTCATAACGATCATCAGCCAGAGGATACCCGACGGAATAGCCACCCCCAACACCATGGCCGCCAACAAAATCATCATCGACTTCGGAGCCACCGGACTTCTACTGCCCTGGGCTGCATCGATGACACGGGCATTACTTTCGGTAATCGCCTGCGACAAGGCATTCTCTTCCCGCTTGTTCAACAGGTAGAGATACAATTCCTCTTTGATTTTCTGCTGGCGTTCGACCGACAACACATACTTCTGCTGTGTCGGCACGGCCGAAATACGACGGCTGGTCTGCGCTTCCCGCTCCTTGATATTCTTTATTTTGATGTTCAGACCCACAATCAGGTTGTCGATTGCCCGGATAATAGTCTGCTTCATCGCACTGAGTGAATTGTTCAGATCCATCACCACCGGATTCTTGTTACTGCTATTGCTGATCAGCTTGTCGCGTTTCAGCAACAGGTTGTTGTATTCGCTGATCTGTCCTTCTATATTCACATCGGCAATTCCGGTATTGGCAGGTATCAGGTCCGAACTTTTATGCGGGTCAGTCAGGTAATCGCGTATATATTTGGCCAGCGTCTGCTGGTTTTCCAGTCCCAGTCCCTCCTTACTGTACTGGCTGCTCTCCTGCAGGTACATGCCGGTTTCCGAACCGATATCGGTCAGTTGGTTTTCCCGTTTATACACTTCGATATCGGCATCCACGCTGCCCAGCTCCTTTTCAATAATGATCAGGCGGTCGTTGATGAAGTTGGAAGTATTCACCGTAACCTGATTCTTATCGTTTATTGCATCCTCGTTGTAGACGGCAATCAGCATATTCAGGATATCTTCCGCACGCGGTATCGATACATCCTGCAAGGTCAGATTGATGATCGTAGCCGTTTTGCTGGCCAGCGCCATCTGTAGATTATTACCGTATGCCAGTGCCACATCCGTCCGGTTACTCTTCGTTACCACCACGGGGATTCCAAAATATTTGTCGGCATAATATAAAGTGGGAGTCACCACCATCTTGCCGACAGGAGTCGTTACCGTATCGTTCAATGCGACCTTCATCGTCTTTGTTTCGTCCATGGAAAAATCCGACAGCGAAACTTCTTCGGCCGACAATGGCGTCACCGTCAACGAAAAGGCCTCTGAAGCTTCTGTTTCGGGAAACTGTACCGCTACGGGCGACTGCGTATACAGCTCCACCGTACGCAATCCCTCTTTCACCGTATAGCTGACATCCAGGTTCAGCCGTTCGGCGACAATATTCATCAGCCGCTTCGACTTGAAAACCAGTACCTCGTTGTCTACATTGCTTTTTACATTGAACATGTTCAGCTCTTCAAATGCAGCCGACTCACTGAGACCGCCCCCCTTCGTACGATCCTTGATCAGAACGGAAGCCGTACGCGTATATACTTTTGGCGCCCATTTCAGATACAGGAATGCCGCTCCGCAACAGAACAGGACGGACAAGAGGAACCAATGCCAGTTAGCCCGGACAATATTGAAAAGATCCCTCAGATTCAGCTCGTTTTCTTCTTCACGCAAATAAGTTGTTTCTTGTTCAGAATTCATTAAATCATCCGTTATTTAAAAATTAATGATTATCCGCATAATGTCCTATTATAAATTCTGGATTTGAAGTCGGA
>JAJPZM010000190.1 GCA_021204335.1 Parabacteroides sp.
AGACTGGCAGTATTGCTCATTACTTAATTTCCTCCCCTGATTTTTTAGAATAACGAACTAAAGCACCTTCTGCATTTTCCTTACGTCCGATACGTGTCGGTTTTCCTGTTTTAGGATCAACAACGTTCAGGTTAGAAATATGAATCGGAGCTTCTTTCTTCTCAATTCCTCCTTGCGGATTCTTTGCATTAGGTTTGGTATGCTTTGATACCATATTAACACCTTCAACAATAGCGCGGTTCTCGTCTACGAGCACCTGTAAAACACGTCCTGTTTTACCTTTGTCTTCGCCGGTATTGACAAAAACTATATCGCCTTTTTTAATATGTAATTTACTCATTACCTTACTTTTTACGAATTAAAGTACTTCAGGTGCAAGTGAAACAATCTTCATATTTGTTGCACGAAGTTCTCTGGCAACCGGACCGAAGATACGGCTTCCACGAATATCGCCACCAGCATTCAATAATACGCAAGCGTTATCATCGAAACGGATGTATGAACCATCCGGGCGACGGATTTCCTTTTTAGTGCGAACAATGATAGCTTTAGAAACAGCACCCTTCCTCACATCACTTGACGGGATTACACTCTTAATTGCAACTACAATTACATCCCCAACAGTGGCATAGCGTTTTCTTGTACCGCCCAAAACGCGGATACATAATGCTTCTTTAGCGCCACTGTTATCTGCTACTACTAGTCTAGATTCTTGTTGTATCATGTTACTTAGCTCTTTCGATTATTTGAACAAGTCTCCATCTCTTTGTTTTGCTCAAAGGACGAGTTTCCATAATTTTCACGGTATCACCGATATTGCACTCGTTCTTTTCGTCGTGAGCATGATATTTCTTCGTTTTATTAACGAACTTACCATAAATGGGGTGTTTTTCCTTCCATTTAATAGCAACGGTGATGCTCTTATCCATCTTGTTGCTAGTAACCACGCCCGTTCTTTCTTTTCTTAAATTTCTAGTTTCCATCAGGCTCAATTATTTGTTGTTAAGTTCTCTCTGGCGCAATTCTGTTTTCATGCGCGCAATCAACCTGCGTTGTTGTTTAATCTGTGCAGGGTTGTCTGTCGGAGAGACAGTGTGGTTAATAACCTTCTGATCGTAGGCAGCAACCTCAGCATCTACTCTTTCAAGCAATTCTTTTGTGCTTAATTCTCTAATTTCTGCAATCTTCATAACAATTACGCATTTTGATTTAGCATATCATAATCACGTCTCACAACAAATTTCGTTGTCACCGGAAGCTTCTGAGCCGCTAAGCGCAAAGCTTCTTTAGCAACATCAAAGGGAACACCTTCGATTTCGAAAATCAGACGACCTGGAGTCACAGGCGCAACAAACCCTTCGGGGTTACCTTTACCTTTACCCATACGTACTTCGGCCGGTTTCTTTGTAATAGGTTTATCCGGAAAAATCCGAATCCAAACCTGACCTTGACGTTGCATATAACGAGTTACCGCGATACGGGCAGCTTCAATCTGGCGACCGGTAATCCATTTATTCTCTAACGCTTTTATACCAAACGAACCGAATGCCAGCTGGTTGCCACGTTGAGCTTCGCCCTTCATGCGGCCTTTCTGCTGTCTTCTGAACTTGGTTTTCTTTGGTTGTAACATCTCTTCTTAATTCTAACGTTTAACGATTAGCTTTCTTTCTCTTGAAGTTCTTATCCCCTCTGTTGTTGCCGCCGGCATTGTCATTTCTGCGGCCTGAATCTTTAGAAGCAGTAAATGAAGGAGCAAGATCTCTCTTACCATAAACTTCACCACGGCAGATCCAAACTTTAATACCCAGCAAGCCAACTTTCGTCAACGCTTCAGCCAAAGCGTAATCGATATCTGCTCTCAGAGTGTGTAACGGAGTTCTTCCTTCTTTGTACATTTCAGAACGGGCTATTTCAGCACCATTCAAACGACCAGACACTTGCACTTTAATACCTTCGGCACCCATTCTCATGGTAGAGGCGATAGCCATCTTGATAACACGACGGTAAGCAATTTTTCCTTCAAGCTGACGAGCAATATTGTTTGCTACAATGACTGCGTCTAATTCGGGTCTTTTTACCTCAAAGATGTTGATCTGAACTTCTTTGTCGGTAATCTTTTTCAACTCCTCTTTCAATTTATCAACTTCCTGACCACCTTTACCGATGATGATGCCCGGACGTGATGTGCAAACTGTTATTGTGATCAACTTAAGCGTACGCTCAATAACGATACGAGATACACTAGCTTTAGCAAGACGAGCATTCAAGTATTTACGGATCTTGCTATCTTCCAGCAAAGTATTTCCGTAATTTTTGCCGCCATACCAATCGGAATCCCATCCACGGATAATTCCTAAACGATTACTAACCGGATTAACTTTTTGTCCCATCTACAATTAATTTTGACTACCGTTTTTACTAAGTGTATCAACAAACAAGGTTACATGATTCGAACGTTTACGAATTCTGTATCCTCTACCCTGGGGAGCCGGACGCATTCTCTTCAATGTAGTAGCGCAATCTACGCTGATTGAAGAAACATACAACTCACCGGTTTCTGCTTTACGTTCATTTTTCTGCTCCCAATTGGCAATTGCTGAACGAAGCAATTTTTCTACTCTTACTGCAGCTTCCTTGTTAGAAAACTTCAAAACACCAAACGCACGGAATACCTCCATGCCGCGGATCATGTCTACAACGAGACGCATCTTACGCGGAGAAGTAGGTACGTTACGCAATTTTGCGAAGTACATGGTCTTTTGGGCTTCTTTTCTTGCTTCAGCTGATATTCTTTTTCTAGCACCCATTTTTATTGATTCTTTTTATTTTCAGATTCTTGAATTCCTGTTACTACCGATAATTATTTTTTCTTGTTACCGGCGTGACCGCGGAACGTACGAGTAGGAGAAAACTCTCCCAGCTTGTGACCTACCATATTCTCGGTTACGAAAACAGGAATAAATTTATTTCCATTGTGAACTGCAATAGTATGGCCTACGAAATCAGGCGAGATCATTGAAGCTCTTGCCCATGTCTTAACTACGGCTTTCTTTCCTGACTCATTCATAGCCAAGACTTTCTTTTCCAGCTTTACGTTAATATACGGGCCTTTTTTTAGTGAACGACTCATAGTTTACTTAATTAATCAGATTATTTCTTTCTTCTTTCAATAATATACTTTGAAGAATGCTTCTTCGGAGCTCTTGTCTTCAAGCCCTTAGCATACAAGCCATTACGAGATCTAGGATGACCTCCGGAAGCGCGACCTTCACCACCACCCATTGGGTGATCAACCGGGTTCATTACAACACCACGGTTGCGAGGACGACGACCTAACCATCTAGAACGACCGGCTTTACCTGATTTTTCAAGACCATGGTCTGAGTTACCTACACTACCAATTGTAGCCTTACATGCAGCAAGAATCTTTCTGGTTTCGCCAGAAGGCATCTTAATAATTGCATAAGCGCCTTCTTTAGAAGTCAACTGAGCAAAAGCACCAGCAGAACGTACCATCTTGGCACCCTGTCCGAGACGAAGCTCAATATTGTGAATAATTGTACCAACGGGAATATTTGCCATAGGCAAAGTATTACCTACCTCAGGAGCTACATCGCTACCTGAAACCACTGTCTGGCCAACTTCCAAGCCGTTCGGAGCGATGATATAGCTCTTTGCTCCGTCAGCATAATACAATAAAGCGATACGTGAAGTACGGTTTGGATCGTACTCGATAGACTTTACTGTTGCAGGAATGCCATCTTTATTTCTCTTGAAGTCGATAAATCTGTACTTTTGTTTGTGACCGCCACCAAGATAACGCATTGTCATCTTACCTGTGTTGTTACGACCACCAGATTTGTTTCTACCTACCACAAGAGACTTCTCTGGTGTACTTGCAGTGATTTTATCAAATGCACCAATAACTTTGTGTCTCTGCCCCGGTGTTGTGGGCTTTAATTTACGTATTCCCATTTCTTTTTTAGATATTACTAAAGAAATCAATTGTTTCTCCTTCTTTCAATGTTACGATTGCTTTCTTAAAAGCGGACTGTTTGCCATTGATGATACCTGATTTTGTATAACGGCTTTTGCGTTTTCCGGAATAATTCATAGTGTTCACATCTTCCACGGTCACGTTATACATATCTTCTACGGCTTTCTTGATCTGTAACTTGTTAGCATCAGGAGAAACACGAAAACCATAACGATTAGCGAATTTTTCTGTAATCGCTGTTTGTTTCTCTGTTACGATAGGTTTAATGATAATTCCCATTTTCTTACTCCTTATGCATTAAAAAGTTTTTCAATAACTGCCACTGAACTTTCAGTAATTACAATACTGGCTGCATCAAGCAATCCATAAGTATTTATATCTGAAGCTCTTACAATTTTTGTCTTTGGCAAATTACGAGCCGACAAATATACGAAATTATTTTTCTCCGGTAAAACCATAAGTAACTTTTTATCAGCTACTTTCAGATTTTTAGTAATAGCAATAAATTCTTTTGTTTTCGGAGTTTCCAAAGAGAAATCTTCAATCACAATAATAGCATTGTCTTTCGCTTTATACGTTAAAGCGGATTTACGAGCCAAACTTTTTACTTTCTTGTTCAATTTGAAGCTGTAGTCTCTCGGTTTCGGGCCAAATACACGGGCTCCACCTACCAATACAGGAGAATTGATATCACCACGACGAGCACCACCTCCACCTTTCTGACGGATCAATTTGCGGGTGCTACCCGACATTTCACTTCTTTCTTTTGATTTATGAGTTCCCTGACGCTGATTAGCCAAATACTGTTTTACATCCAAGTAAATAGCATGATCATTGGGTTCAATGCCGAAAATAGCATCGTTCAAAGTTACCTTTCTTCCGGTATCTTCACCTTTAATATTAAATACGCTCAGTTCCATTACTTTTCAATTATTACGATTGAACCTTTTGCTCCTGGAACAGACCCTTTAACCAATAAAAGATTATGTTCCGGCATTACCTTGATCACTTCGAGGTTCTGAACAGTTACACGTTCATTACCCATCTGTCCAGCCATACGCATGCCCTTGAATACCTTTGCGGGGTATGAACAAGCTCCGATACCACCGGGAGCACGCAAACGGTTATGCTGACCGTGAGTAGACTGACCTACACCACCGAAACCATGACGTTTTACTACACCCTGGAAACCTTTACCTTTTGATGTACCGACTACATCAACAAAACCTGCATCTTCCAGATAATCTACAGTGATCACATCACCCAGATTGTAAGCAGATTCAAAATTCTTGAACTCGGCCAAGTATCTCTTGGGAGTTACACCGGCTTTTTTAAAGTGGCCCATTTCCGGCTGAGTTGTATGTTTCTCTTTTTTATCTTCGAAACCCAACTGTACAGCTTCATAGCCATCTTTTTCCAAAGTCTTGATCTGTGTAACAACACAAGGACCCACTTCGATAACAGTGCATGGAAGATTCTTTCCCTCGGCACTGAAAACGGATGTCATTCCGATTTTTTTTCCTAATAACCCTGGCATTTCACTTAATTTTTAAATAAATCACACTTTAATTTCTACTTCAACACCGCTGGGTAATTCCAGCTTCATCAATGCGTCAACTGTTTTTGCAGTTGAGCTATAAATATCTATCAATCTTTTGTAAGATGACAGTTCGAACTGCTCGCGAGACTTTTTGTTAACGAAAGTAGAGCGGTTCACAGTAAAGATACGCTTGTGTGTAGGCAGAGGAATCGGTCCGCCAACAACAGCACCTGTAGCCTTTACCGTCTTCACGATCTTCTCGGTAGACTTGTCTACCAGAGAATAATCGTAAGACTTTAATTTAATTCTGATCTTTTGGCTCATATTGTTATATATGTTTCTAAATTATTTGATCAAATCAGCACGACCCTGTACTTCTGTCAGTACCTGCTTAGCAATAGAAGAAGATACCTGAGCATAGTGAGAGAACTGCATTGAAGATGTTGCACGACCTGAAGTGATAGTACGCAGAGCAGTTACATAACCAAATGTTTCTGCCAGAGGCACCTTCGCTTTCACAACACGTGCACCGGTACGGCTTGATTCCATACCTTCCACCTGTCCGCGACGTTTGTTCAAGTCACCGATAACATCACCCATGCTTTCTTCCGGAGTCACAACTTCCATCTGCATAATCGGTTCCATCAAAGCAGGACCTGCCTTTTCAGAAGCACTCTTGAATGCCTGGATAGCACAGATTTCGAATGACAACTGGTCAGAGTCAACCGGGTGGAACGAACCGTCGATCAATGTTACTTTCAGCGAATCCAACGGATAACCGGCAAGGATACCGTTCTTCATTGCCTTTTCGAAACCTTTCTGTACTGAAGGGATAAATTCCTTAGGAATGTTACCACCCTTTACTTCGTCGATGAACTGCAGAGTTCCTTCGAAGCTTTCGTCAGCCGGTTCGATACGAACGATGATATCAGCAAACTTACCACGACCACCAGACTGTTTCTTGTAAACTTCGCGAAGTTCGACAGACTTAGTGATAGCTTCTTTGTAAGTAACCTGCGGTTTACCCTGGTTACATTCAACCTTGAATTCGCGACGCAGACGATCAACGATGATATCCAAGTGAAGTTCACCCATACCGCTGATAACAGTCTGACCTGTTTCTTCGTTCGTCTGAACGCGGAATGTAGGATCTTCTTCAGCCAGCTTAGCCAATCCCATTCCCAACTTATCCAAGTCTTTCTGAGTTTTAGGCTCTACTGCGATACCGATAACCGGTTCCGGGAATTCCATAGATTCCAGTGTAATCGGATGTGCTTCGTCACAAAGCGTATCACCAGTACGGATATCTTTGAAACCAACACCAGCACCGATATCACCACAACCGATAGCTTCCATCGGGTTCTGTTTGTTTGAATGCATCTGGAACAGACGAGAAATACGTTCTTTCTTATCTGAACGAGTATTATAAACGTAAGAACCAGCCTGCAAAGAACCTGAATATACACGGAAGAAGCACAAACGGCCTACATACGGGTCGGTTGCGATCTTAAATGCCAGTGCAGTCAGCGGTTCTTCAAACAACGGTTTGCGAACGATTACTTTTCCCGGATCACGAGGATCTGTACCTTCGATAGCTTCTGTATCGGCAGGACTCGGCAAGTAAGCACAAACGGCATCCAATAAAGTCTGAACACCTTTGTTCTTGAAAGATGAACCACAAATCATCGGGTTGATCTGCATAGCCAATGTACCTTTGCGGATAGCTGTTCTGATTTCTTCTTCAGTGATAGTAGAAGGATCATCAAAATACTTTTCCATTAAAGCGTCATCGCATTCAGCCAGAACTTCAAGCATCTTGTCTCTCCATTCATCAGCTTCAGCCTGCAAATCAGCAGGAATATCATCAATTTCGTATTCAGCACCCATTGTTTCGTCATGCCAGAAAATAGCTTTCATCTTAACCAGGTCAACTACACCTTTGAAAGTTTCTTCTGCACCGATAGGGATCTGGATAGGACAAGGATTAGCACCCAATACAGTCTTCACCTGACGAACAACTTCAAAGAAGTTTGCGCCGGAACGGTCCATTTTGTTTACATAACCAATTCTAGGTACATTATATTTATCAGCCTGACGCCATACTGTTTCAGATTGAGGTTCAACACCACCAACCGCACAGAAAGCAGCAACGGCACCATCCAGAATACGCAGTGAACGTTCTACTTCCACAGTAAAGTCCACGTGCCCCGGGGTGTCAATCAAGTTGATTTTATATTTATCATTAGCGTAATTCCAGAAAGTAGTAGTCGCAGCAGAAGTGATAGTAATACCACGTTCCTGCTCCTGCTCCATCCAGTCCATTGTTGCAGCACCGTCGTGTACCTCACCGATTTTGTGAGTCAGACCTGTGTAGAAAAGGATACGCTCGGAAGTCGTAGTCTTTCCCGCATCGATGTGCGCCATGATACCGATGTTTCTGGTATATTTTAATTGTTCGTCAGCTTTTGTTGCCATCTTTTTTTATTCTCCTAAATTTGCTAAGTTAAAATCTGAAGTGGGCGAATGCACGGTTAGCTTCAGCCATACGGTGCATATCTTCTTTTCTTTTATATGCGCCGCCCTGATTGTTGAAAGCATCTACAATCTCTGCAGACAACTTATCAGACATAGTCTTACCACCTCTCTTACGTGAGAAGATAATAAGGTTTTTCATTGAAATTGATTCTTTACGATCGGGGCGAATTTCAGTAGGTACCTGGAAAGTAGCACCACCTACACGACGTGACTTCACTTCGACTTGAGGGGTAATATTGTCGAGTGCAGCTTTCCAAATTTCGAGAGCAGACTTTTCTTCGTTAGGCAATTTGGCCTTAACGTTTTCCAGAGCGGAATAGAAAATTTCGAAGGCAGTATTTTTCTTGCCATCATACATTAAATGGTTAACGAATCTCGTAACCTTTACATCACCGAAAACAGGATCCGGAAGGATCTGTCTTTTCTTTGGTTTTGCTTTTCTCATTTGTTTTCAAAAATTTCGTTCTTGTCTTTGGTTGCCTTTTAAAACTTCGTCTTCAACGGTTCCGCTGAACCATTTACTCAACCTTGTAGCCTATCCAAATAACTCAAACCAGCTTTAATACTTAATTTAAATTCTCAGTTTGAAAGGGGATTTTTACTTCTTACCTTTTGCGGGTGCCTGACCTGGCTTAGGACGCTTAGCTCCGTATTTGGAACGACGCTGAGTACGGCCGTTAACACCAGCTGTATCCAAGGTACCACGCACAATGTGATAACGTACACCAGGAAGGTCTTTCACACGACCACCGCGCACCAACACGATTGAGTGTTCCTGCAGGTTGTGTCCTTCTCCCGGAATGTAAGAGTTTACTTCTTTACCATTTGTCAAACGAACTCTCGCTACTTTACGCATTGCAGAGTTAGGCTTTTTCGGTGTTGTAGTGTAAACACGTACACAAACACCACGTCTCTGAGGACAAGCATCCAATGCAGGTGACTCACCTTTTACCACCAAAGTTTCCCTTCCTTTTCTAACTAATTGCTGAATTGTAGGCATTTCTTTTTCTTTTTAAACTTTGAATGTGTTATAATTTTAATTTATCTCTTTTCTTATTTCAAGCTGCAAGGATACGCATTATTTCCGTATTACCAATGAGTTACGGCTATTATTATGCATAATCCGCGCTAAAAACGGTGCAAAGTTACGCAATAGTTCCCGTTTATTATTATTGTATGAGGAACGTATTTATACTATTTATTATTATTTAACACGAAGCCCCATCGGTACGAAACCAACGGGACTTGTCTTGTGTCTGCTTTCCCTCTTCACAGGGGTACCGGCAGATAAACTTTATTTCATTACTTTAGTATTAAAAACTGCTTGTTCGCCCTCGCGGGGTAATTGGTTGCCTACAGGCTGATAAACAGCCTATAGAAACCTCGCAGTTCATTTATTTATTTGATTATAATAATCTCTTATTTTACAATTGCTTTCACAGCTTCTTCGCCATCAACGGCAACAATAACAACTCCGGCTGGAGCAACGATTGTAGCGTTGTCGGAAGAAATTACAGTGCTAGCGATTGTCTGACCTAAAATGTTAGTAATAGTTACTGTCTTACCGGCAGCACCAGAGATTACAACATTTCCTGTTCCGGCAACTACGCTTACAGTAGAGACTTCCGGAGTCTTAACATCTGTAGCCACTTCATCAGTCGGTTCGATGTTGAAGATTTCAGTATCAAGGATAGCTTCGTTGTAATTAGCAGCCTTTGCAATTACAGGAACACCATTCTGGATCTTGATCCAACCACCCTTACCGTCAGAAGGAATTGGTTTATCACCTACTGATTCGATCAGGAAGTCGCAAGCAGGTTTGTCATCAACCAGACGCAATGCGAATACTGCATTCTTAATGCCATATTCGTGAGCGGCATTGATAGAGTCACCCTTTGTATTCTTGGCAGGATCAGCATCCAATGTCCATGTAGACATATTGTGCTTGTTGTCACCCAGGAAGATAGAGTCAGAAGCTGTTGCATATTCAGCCAGGTTCATATCTTTGCCATGACGCATTACGATCAAAGTATCACCGATATGTTTTGCCCATACGAACGACAAGCGAGTATACTTTTCATTCCAGATATAATCTTTACCGTTGGCAGCCAACTCTACTGAGTCTTGAGCATTGATCAGATAACGACCGATCTTATAACCCTGAGAAGGAACCTTGTGACCGCAATCACCATGGTTATCAATATATTCCTGAGAGTTATGTTCTGGATTATCAGGACACAACATACCAGCCGGAACTTCTGTTACGTCTACAGCAAACATATACTGAGGCATCTTCGTTTCGTTACGCACGTAAGCAGTATCAACATAAAGTGCAGACAATTTATTGTCACCCTTACCTTCTACACCCAGGAAGTTAATTCCTTTATCTTTAGAATAAATGCTATAAGCATCTTCATACAGATATTCTTTCGCAGTGCTGTTTACTCTGTAGATCTTAGCATATTTGTTCACATCCATGTCTTTCAGACCATCTTCAGGATTAGAAACACCCAGACGACGGTACAGAGGAGTATCACTTTCTTTCAGAGCGAATGTAGCAATACGTTCTTCTGAACAAGCAGTTTCAATAGAGAATCTCTGAGATGCATCGCGAACACCTACACGATTATAAGCATTTGTGTTACCGCCAACCAAAGCATAATAGCAAGTCGTATCACCTTCTTCAGAAATCAACTGGTTGTTTTCTTTCAAATAGAAATGAGCAGCGTCTTTTACTTCTACAGGAGAAATTGCATAAGAGGCTTCATTATCAGAATCTTCTACGATAAACTTGTTATCGTTAACCAGCTTAGAGCTGTCATATACACGGATAGCATAAGATCTGTTATACAACTGAGGAGCAGCAGCACCTTCGTAACCGAACTTCTGATCTTCGTCCTGAACCGGAACAAGTTCCAAAGTTACTTTTTCACCTTTCAGGTCTACATAAACTGTTGCATCAGCAGCAGTCTTGTTTACATTTACATAATGACCGATCTGGATACCGTTGAAATAATCCATGATGAAAGACTTTCTTGAAAGTTCATCCTGTTCAACTACATTATATCCCAGATATTTGTTAGTAAGAACTCCGGCAACCGGTTTCTTAACTTCAGCTTTCACCCATGCCAACGTATCTGTACCTACTACACCTGCAAAGATTCCATACTGAGCAAAGATCTGACTTGCATCAGCACCTTTGTATAACTGAACATTCTTTACATTCTTTGCAGGGAACTCACGGTTGTAAATATTTACAGTCTGTTCACCCGGCAAACCTGGATTCTGTTCAACAACCCACTGAGTACGCGGCATGTGACCAAAGTCCTGAGCCTGTCCATAAAGCCGAGCCTGTTCTTCAGCAGTATATTCCAAATTGCTTCCACAGAAGTTCGCTACCAAATATTTGCCATTCTGAACTTTCTTCACATTAGAAGCCAAGTTGAAGAAGTAAACACCTGAAGGCAAAGTGGTTTTTACATATTTAGAAGAACCGTTGATAGTAATCTTCGTGTTGATAGTAGAGTTAGGTGTTGCACCTGCTTTATATTCTGAGCTACCAACTGTTACTTCACGGTGATTATCAGCTAAAACAGCAATCTTGATCAGGTTCTGTTCAAACGGCAGATGGCTGGCGTCAATAGCAACCACTGTACCATTAGTTGCTTCCAATGCAGCAGCATTAGCTTTCCAGATTCCTAAATCCTGAGGATTTGTAGTAGCAGTCATCTGAGTCCAATACTTTGTATCATCTTGTTTCTTTGCAAAACCTGCTGTACGGATTACGATAGAGTCAGAAGACGGATGCCATACGAACTGGAAGTTGAAACGGCCATTCAAGTCATGACGAGTACGATCCAATGCATTGTGAATTCTCTGATCTTTAAAGTTCTTAATAGCGAAAGCAAGATGTTTGTTACCAGCCTGGCTTGTAACGAAGTTTGTATCGACAGCCAGATAAGTCATCTTTGAAGCATCTGTAGTTTCGTCATTAGCTCTCAGAGATACCCAACCTTCATCCATTGCTGCAGTTTTAAATGCACCGTAAGCTTCCGGAGTCTTTGCTGTCAAAGCTGTTTCTGCAGTTGTCTTTGCAGTAGTATAACCAGTTACTATAGTAGAAACACCTGCAAAAGTATTACCTTTTATAATTTTATCCAGTTCTTCAAAAGCTCTGCTCAAACCTAAAGAGGCAGATGTCAAATCATTCGTGCTAACACCGTAAGCTTCTGACGGATGAGAATAAAGCATTGCATTCAATGCTGCTTTCACAGCAGAGACAGTAGCTTCTTCAACACCAGTTACAGTTGCAGCATTAACAATTTCTTCAATCTCAGCTTTATCTGTTTTTTTCATTATATTTTCCAGTATTTGCAGCAGCAGCAATAGCACTATAAGTATCCCATACTGCCTTATGATCAGCTGTAAATGTAGTCTCAGGCATCAATGCTTTGATAGATTTACCAAAAGCTTCAATAGCAACTGCTTCCAGATAATCATATTCAGCATTAGTCAGTTCATTATACTTTGCAGCCAAACCTGCATTAGTTGTTAATTCATCCTTACCCGGAGTAGCCGCAGCAGTGAAATTAGCAGGGAAACCAACCGGAGCTACAGCCTTATATTCCTGTTTTGTAAACAAGTTGATTGCTGCAGGATTACCACCTTCAACATCTTTATCGAATGTCAGTTTTAATTTACCGGCTTCTGTATTAGCCCAAAGCATAGAGTTCAGGTCGTCTACACCTAAAACGATAGCTTGCGGATCAACAGGAACAACTTTCAGCTGTCCAGTAATAGTTGTAATAGGATTGTTTAAAATGATTATCCGCATAATGTCCTATTATAAATTCTGGATTTGAAGTCGGAG
>JAJPZM010000273.1 GCA_021204335.1 Parabacteroides sp.
AACATTCATATGATGTTCAATAAATCAACGGACATCATGCGGATAATCATTTAATGTAATCCACCTGCATGCCCTGCAGAAATAGACAAATCATTCTTTCCTATTTCTACAACTCCCATCGGGACTTCATAGCTGATTAATGACGATGATTGATTTAATGGCATAGTCATCCGGAACTCTTGATATGCTTCTCCGGTAAATCCATCCAAATCAATCTCTATATCAATTTTAGGGGAATTATGGTATGCAATGATTCGTTGAATGACAGTCGCATGCTTGAATTTCGAACGACATTCTCTAACCTCTCTCACCTTTCCGCTTTCAATAATGCTCCAGGATGGAGAATAATCCGAACTCTTTTCAAATCCTTCCATGGTGATAGGCTGAATTTCTTTAAATTCACCAGCACCATTACCAACTGATCGGGTACAAAAGACTTCTCCCCCCCCCAAGAATTTATCCGTACGCAGTAATTCTCGGTTCAATCGTTTATCAAAAATACTTTTTATGCCTCCTGCTGCAAATGAAATACGATAATAAGGGTTATCGATATCTACTTTATCGGACGCTATTACAGTATCTTCAAAGTTCCCATCTTTTACGTGTTTCAAATAATAAGACCTATAGCCTATGGATGGTATAGAATCTGCCTAAAATACAATCTGTATGTCGCCATCCTTTGTCTGACCTTTTATTGGTAGATATTGAAATGGAACATGCTGACCTTTATCGTCTGTCAAGACAAAATGTCCCCGATCTAAACCATACACGTTTACTTTAGTAATCACAATATCATTGCGAAGCCAACTTTCCGGATTAAATACAACGATTGGTAAACCTTCTTGTTTATGTTCAATCATACCACCAATCTCACCCAATACATCTTCCAACATTTCATTTGCAGCCGCTTGAGACTGACGGAACTTTTCTTTAAAAACCTCATCGGTTATATAACCTCCGTTTCCACCCCAGCCATGATCGGGATAAATGGCACATTTCCATGCCTCATTCAGTTTCTCCTGCGGATATGAAGTAAAAGAGCCGGTTAACAGACCTCTAACTACCCCAAATTTCTCAACATTGACCAAATTCCTCTGTGCTTCTCTCATCATTGAAACTGCCTCATGATGCGTTGGATTATGTATATAGAGCCATAAGTTAGGCCATTCACCTTCCAAACGAGTAGGTTTTGATTTCTTACTGACTAATTTATCCATAGCCGTTGAAATCGTTGTATATCCAAACTCAGGCATATCCTTCTCAGCAGATAGTTCTTTAAATATTTGCTGATAGTCATAGGGTTCTTCATTATCATCCGTATGCAGGAAAAACAGTTCAGATGGCATTTTATTTTCCTTATAATACGAATCCCAGAAATGAACGATGGAACGTATATACTCTTTCTTTTCTTCTTTTTCTTTTTCCCAGCCAACGTTCTTGCATAATCACAATAAATACCGTTTGATTTGCAAAGAATACTGCTGCCATCCGGTGAGAACCATTGATAAATTCCAGGCTCAAAACGGGAGATTATACCATATTTAATACCTGCTTTTGCATGAATCTGCGAGGTTTGTAAAGAACGTCCGGGCACATCCGGATTAAAAGCCGTAACAAATTCACATCCGGGGAACTGTTTCTGTAACCAACGTTTTCCTAAATAGGTTTCGCGGATTAATGCTTCTCCAGACAGCAAACCTTCGTAAGGTTGATTAAACGTAGCTCCCCAATCTAAACGTTTTTTGACAGTCAGTTGCATTAATTCGTCTTTACGCTCCGGATATTTGTTTAAAAACTCTTCCAAGGTCAAAGCATATTCCATTGTAAAACAATAGGAACTATCTTTTTCCAGCATGTGCAAACTAGGTATCAGGAGTTTCTCAATACGAAATTCCGTACACTTATCCGATACATCCATCCAAGCCGTATCTTGATGACTGGACAAAGCAAAATTCACATGCCCTTTTTTCAGATAATTACTTTGTGCAGTCGCACAAAATGAAGCGGCACAGAATACCATTAATAAAGAATATTTCATACTCCTATTTATTAAGTTGTTATAATTTACATGTTGTATTCCTAACAAGAATCATCCATAATCCGAAGAAACAGGATTCATTCTTCAATTTACCCAATTCTTTGTATTTCAAAATTTCTTTGATGTTACATACACTTTAAAATCTTTAATTCCACCCGGCACTTTACTCTCCATTCGAGGCAGATATTGAATACCACTCAACGTGTGTGTAGTACCCAAATCTATGACAACGGAATGTGGATAGGGATTATCTTTTGTTGTACTCCAATAGGTTGACTCTTGAAGGTCGAACAACTTATCAGCTGAACAATTCACGTGAGTAACATCCTCACTGTCGGCATATTTCACAGTCCAAGATTCACGTGACAGACGTTTTCCGTCTTTATCCAACACATACATTTCGGCAATACAGGCAAGGTCTTTTCCATCTTGCGCATTGATTGCTTCCAAACAGATATAACGTCCTGTAACAGATTGAGCAAAGCGGACTTCCTGCCAACCATTTCCTGGTTTGAAACTACCGTTGAGGACAGGTTGCTCTCCCGACAAATCCAGTTCCCCCCCCCTCTTTTCGACGAGCCTCCGGTTTATTGACGAGTAATTGGTCTAGTAACGGTTCAATCAGTCCCTCGGATTTGGCAACTTTAGGACCTATGATATCAAATACAAGTATTTCATTCTCTCCCTTCTTCAGCCAACATCCCGGTACGTAAAGCGTCTGTTGCGGACCGATTTTCCAAATGCGACCCAGGGCATGACCGTTGACATAGACAAATCCTTTTCCCCATGTTTCGAAATTGAGAAAAGTATCGCTTGGTTTCTTTACTTGGAAAGTGGCACGATAGCATCCGGGCACACGTTGTCCCAGACTATCCTTCAAGGACAATACGGGCTGAAACTTCATCTGCAGATAAAACTCGTAAGTATCTTCCAGATTGTAGACTTCCCAGTTTTTTAAATTGCAGACAAAAAAATGATCTTCTATATCCATGGAAATCTCCACGTTGTGGGTGATACCTTTGTAATCCTTCATAGCGCGTCCAAAATTAACACGCCCCATGGCCTCTACTAGAATGTCAAGTTGGGTACCTTTGGCACAAGAGGGCAGTTGTAATTGTTTTTCACCATTTCTGCGATCCAGCTTACCAATATACTTCCCATTTAGGAATATCTGCGCATAATCGTGGGCATCATTGACGGTAAGTGTAAAGGGAGATCTCATTTCCGGCAAAACAGTACGATAAAGAATGCTTCCAAATCCTTGATCATAGTGTTCCATTGTATGGATGTCACGATCTTGCTTGGCTGTAGGCAGGTTAGAGAAGAGTGGCGCAACTTCTGTAAATTCAAAAGCCGGTATGCAGATAGGCTTGATGAGAGCAGGTACTTGGGCTTGCTTTTTGCCATTCATATATTTCGCCAGCGTTTTTCTCAGTTCCCAATATTTGGGAGTGGTTTGACCTGATTCGCTGATAGGGGCATCATAGTCGTAAGAAGTCACATCAGGAGCAAAAGCTGGAGAGTTGGCTCCCGCCCAATGTCCCCAGTTTGTTCCGCCATGGGTCATATACAGGCTAAAAGAGATACCTTTAGAAAGCATCTCATCAATACCCTTTATCATATCTTTTGCGGAACGGGTTTCATGGTTAGCCCCCCCCATTTGTCAAACCAGCCGCTCCAAAACTCGGAACACATCAGCGGACTGTTCGGACGAAGACTCTTCAACTTGGCAAATTGCTGGTCAATATTGGCTCCTGTATCAAAGTTCATAGTCCATATCAAGTCGTGTAACCCGTTCTTGATAAAATTGGATGCCCAATCACATTGAAAGAGGGTAACATCACCAAAGTTAGCACGCACGATATCTCTGATTTGTGATACATAGTGCTTGTCTTCCCCGTAAGCTCCATATTCGTTTTCTACTTGTATCATAATAATAGGACCTCCATTGGCAATTGTCAAGCCGCCAACTTGCTCGGCTGCCGCCTTCTCAAAGATGCCTACCCGTTCAACAAATAAGGATCCGATTCACGCAAGCGAATGTCTTCCTTTTTAAGTAGCCACCAGGGGAGCCCCCCCCCATTTCCCACTCAGCACAGACATACGAATCGGGACGTAGAATGACGTACATCCCATTTTGCTGACAGAAACGGCAAAATTCTGCCAAATCATTTTGCCCGGTAAAATCGAACTCACCCGGACGAGGTTCATGTGCGTTCCAAAAAACATACAGGCAGATGGTATTCATACCCAAAGCCTTGCAAAGTTTGATGCGCTGATCCCAATAGGGTTTAGGGATACGTGGATAATGAAGTTCGGCCGCTTTTACGACAAAAGGCTTACCATTTAACAGGAATGTGCCTTGTCCGGCTTCAAAACGGCCCATGTTTTTGGAACAACTGCTTACAACGACATCATTATCATATATACAATCTTTTGTATCGTTTACAGCAAACGCAGTATTGCAAAGCCCAATAATAAATAGTATACTTAAAATAATTCTTCTCATGAGTTATAGTTACATTCTTATCTAAATAACGCAAAGCTATGTACCATATAATAGTGAATCTGCTCCAAATCCTAAGTTCCGAGACTTAGACACCCTAAGCTACGAGACTTAGATGGTGTAAGTGCCAAGACTTAGGACCTGTGGGTAACGACACCCGGAACGAGTGAGTTTTTACTCAATCACCGGGCGATCGTCATCATCGTCAGGAATTTCACCTACATACAATAGAACCGGGAACGTGTAAGTACGCGGTTCTTTCACAGTGTTGTTACCTGCACTGTATTGGGTTGTAATGCTTAATGTATATTCTCCGTTTTCCAATGCCGGAAGCATAAAAGTCACCTGCGAGGGGTTGTTATGTATCAGTACCCCGGCCTTGATAGATTCGCCTTTAGCAGGAGTCAAGTAAATGCCAACCGAAGGATTACTTCCGACCACCTTAATGTTCGCGCCGGAAATGACAGCTGGCCCTGCGGAAGTCAGCAGAAGGTTCTTTTCACCCGTCGTCGAGTCAACAATATCATTGATGATCGGGCCTGTGACAGCCGGACGCGTTTCCACGACAACCCTCTTCAATGTATCGCGCATGAGTTTCCCCGGCGTATAAGCGACTCCCAGCTTATGGTATTCCGGGTTGAAAGGGGCTTTTTCGCCATCGAACGACCCACCGACATTCACCAAATATTGCCCGACCCCATCAACAACGCTCTTGCCTTCAGCTATGGCGTTGACTTTTTCTTGGTCGGCTATTTCGAGAATATTCACGATCGTCTCCAAGCGGTATTCAGTACGCTTGGTAACGATACGGTTTGCAATGTCTACATTATGCAATGTACCTGTAACCACCGGTTTTCCTACATAATCACCCTTTGTCTCTGTAACAGCATTGTCATAGAGGTTTACGTTTAGAATAATTTTTTCTGCCATGATATTATTAATTAATTAAAAGGTTAATACTGTAAAAATCTTTTGATCTTCTTACCTGATTTCATTCAAATGTTTATAAGAATGCTTATCCACGCGGGTAGCCGGATTGACGAAGATAACCGGTTCCATCAAATAGCTCCGGACAGCATCAGAAAGTTGTCGAGGAGTCTGTTCCTCTCCGTTGTTCCATTGGATGTCGAACTTAAATTCCATTTCCCCGATGCAATCGTCCAACACATTCACTTCCCACATATTGTTATAAACCATCGCACACAGTTCATTGGGGTTATCCGGCAAAGTACGGCTTTTCACTCCGAACTGATTCCCCCCGAAACAAACCATAGCCACGTCGCGGCTCGACCACAACCAAGATCCTTTTCCTGCCGAATATTTGATCCAACCATCGACCGTAAAGAAGTCCGTACAAGTTCCGGGAATCTGGTCGGTATATGGGACAAACTGCATCCCGCCAATGCTGGTCAGAGGAGCACCGCAACTTTCTGCAAACGGGAAACGAATGTACATAATCTCCGGATCTGCATTGGAAAGGCGGTCGATCCCTACATCCACACCTATACGAGGCTCTTCCTTGTAAATCTCCAAGATACGAACGCCGCTTTTTAATGAATTGTGCTCAAATGCTTGTTTATAAACGAAAGAGTAAGGAGTTTCCACACATTCTACGTTTCGGAATGAAGCATACCGTTCAATGGAATGCATAGCGATCTGCTGCTTGCGGACCAATGAGTCAGGATTACGCCAATCCCGTGCCAGATTTCTGCCAACCAACGAGTTAAACGAATAAAACTCGCCAATGCCATCTCCCTGTAACGGTTCCGGACAGTTTGCCCATTTGATGTAAACCGGCCATCCGTTCTTATCGGTACGAATCTCCGGTACACGATTTACCTCTTTCTTTGAAGTAACACTGTCAAGAGCAAGCACATAACGATATACACGATCCGGTTGAAGTTCTTTCACCCACATCATCGCTTTCCCATTCTGAAAAACCAAATTTTGTGTTTCACCGGTTTCCAAGTCTACCACAGACTTATATGCCGTCCGCACAAAAGACGATGGATCGAGTCTTGCCCAGCCGGTATAAGGTTTCCCGCCCGGATTCATCAAATATACCCCTTCTTCTTCATTACTCAACTTTGCACGTACCCGTTGAGCCAACAACCATTTGGCCCTTTCGAAAGGACGGAACGCATAACCGTATGTCGCATTAAAATGTCCTTGCGACCATAAACTATACGTATCCCAAGTGGAATCCCACGTTCCTAACGTATGTTCATAGAAGTAACAAATATCCCTCAGTATAGCATCTTCATGACGTTTCATGGCAGAAGGACAAGTCCCCCATGCTGAGGATTGAGCCGCTTTCAAATACATATCCGCTTGACGGGAAGCAGACAGTGCACGTGGCTCGGCTGCCAATCCGAATGACCACCAATCAGGCCATTCTCCTTCATAAGTATCCACCTTGTCTCCGATTCTGGCTTCCATTTTTTCCATCGACTTAGAAGCAGTCGTCAGATTCAAGCGTGGTAAAAGCCCCATTTCGTTCCATTTAGCCACAAATTCGGCCAACGCCGGATAAGGCGCATCATTATCACAACGGTATTGATTTGTAAAAGACAGAGCGATAAAATCATACGGATACCCTTCTTTCAGCATCTCGTTTAATCGCGCGACGCAAACCTTGTGTGCCTCACGCATGGACACTTCATCCGTTTTCAGCATATCACCCGGACGTGGAGTACGGAATTGTGTATTACTGGCAGGACGTTGGGCATAACGCCATTCCGCTTTGTCGAAGAAAAGATAACCTTCCCAATAAGGCATGCCTAGCCATACAAATGCCTTACGGCCATCCGGCATTTTCCACCAAAAGGCATGAGGCGGTGTATGAAAATACCGCCCCAATGCAGATTCAGTCCGGACCAAAAATAACGAATACCTTTGTCCATCAATCCGGAAACCAACGCTCGCGGAAAACCATTTACATCGTTTTGCATGGCGACTTCCGGTTGAAAACTTTTCCATAAATCCTCGGGAATCCAGTTCAACATTTTTTCTATTTGTGTGCCATTATGAAGTGGATTAACATTGAACGGGGCAGCTGTGATTTCAAATTGTTTGCTTTTCACCGCTTTCAGCAGATCTTTCCGTCTGGAAGGCGAAGCATCCTGCCACCATTCATATACGCTGGCCAAGGCTTCTGCCGTCCAACAAAATGTCGGTTTGGATTGGTCGTTTACGCTCTCCAAGACAGCATCAATACCGATGTCAATATACCTTTCATGGAGTTCGTGCGCAATATCCGGATTATCGGTATACCCGTAATCGGTATGCGACAGATGTATCAAATCGATGTATTCGATCTGTTTGGTTGCGTCTATTGGCTTTTGAGCATACAGACTACAACAAGTTAGACAGGTCACTGCCAATAATCTGATTTTGTTCATTATAACAATTATTTGAGAAAGTGTATCAAAACATTCATTTGATACACCCTCATTTTAGATATTAATTTTTTAAATCCGAATTAATTTGAACTTCCCGTAACGGTATCGAGAAATAGGTATGTTCCGCCGTTTTAAAAACAGCACCTGATGGTTCTACGAATCCTTCCAGATTTACCCAACTTTTCGTTTTCGTATCGTATGCCTTTTGCGTACGAATCATATCGAAGAAAGTAACATTTTCAAAACAAAGCTCATGCACACGTTCTTTCAGAACTGCATCAATAAAAGCGTCTTTATCATTTGTTACAGCTGCAGATAAAGGTTCTAATCCTGCACGGGCACGAATCTGGTTAACCGCATTAACTGCCTTATTCGTAATTGAACCGACACGGGCTGTTGCTTCCGCATAAGTCAACAACATTTCTGCATAACGAATCAAAGGAATACTTTTACCGTAAGAACCACCATTCCCCACTAAAGTCGGTTCAAAAAACTTATACACTGTTGGTTCAAAAGATAACATACCACTATTATCATAACTATCATAAGAGGTAAAAAAGAAACCTTTTTCTTGAGCACGTAAATCACCTTTCTCATAGGAATCAATGAAATCTTGTGTAGGCATTGCAGATCCATATGTTACAAAACCAGTAAGTTTAACTGCAGAGACTGGTAAGAAAAAACTCGAATAGCCTTGTTGTGGTGCTGGCGAATCTCCATAATTTGCCATCAAAATATACTCTCCATTGTTGTCATATTCCTTTCTACAGAACTTCTCAAACCAATTCAGTGTGCCATCTGATTGGAACAAAGCCAAATTCGGAGAATCTACGACCAATTCAGCCTTCTCTGCCGCGAACTTGTATTTATCGGTTTCATTCAACGGACTGCCAGCCATCGTCAAATAAATTTGAGTATACAATGCATTAACAGCTTCCATAGATACCCGACCAGAAGAAGGTGCATGATTAATATTCGATTGAGAAGCTATTTCCAAATCTGGTAAAATAACTTTTTCATAAATATCTTTTACACTACTCTTTGTCAAAAGACCATCTGCCGGAGATTCTGTTTGAGTCAGTTTTAATGGGACATCTCCAAAAATACGCACTAAAAAGAAATAATAATATGCCCTTAAAAAATGAGCTTCGCCCAACATTTTTCGAATAGTTTCTGATTGAGGTAGTATCTCTACAGAAGTGATAAACCTATTACAAGCCTCTATTCCATAATAACAGGATTGCCACCAGTTATCAACATAAATTCTATCCCAATAAACCAATTTCTCCAGGTCCGCATTTATCAATGATTGTTGCCCTACAGTAAAAATAACAATACCCTGCCGGATACTCCAACATAAAAGCGGGAGCCTCTCCATATCCAACATAATTGAAGCGATTACGTAACCAAGTATATAAACCGTTAGCAGCCAACTGAACCTCTTCTTCATTTGTATAATACTGATCGGCCATTTGGGTAGATTTTGGTGGCGTATCCAGGAAATCATTACAAGATGCATGTCCCAATATCAGTAAAATCAAAATACATATAATCGTTTTCGTTTTCATAAGTTTCTTTTTTTAAAATGTTACATTTAATCCAAAATTGAAATTCATAGGTTTCGGATAACCGAAAAATTCAACACCTTGTCCTACCATATTGGATACTTCAGGATCATATCCTGAATATCCTGTTATTAACAAGAAATTTTCTACGTTGGCATACAGACGCAAATTTTTTAAGCGTAAACGATTTGCGAATGAAGACGGAACTGTATATCCTATCATCAAGTTTTTAAAACGAATGTAAGACGCATTTTCAATCAGATCATCGTCAATCTGTATATCTTGGGGATTTTCTCCGATTACAGTACGCGGACGTTCGATCATTGTATTCTGGTTTTCCGGTGTCCAGTAATTTAATTGTGCAGTAAGTCCATTTTGATACCAATTTCGTTGTTCACATGTAATTCTGCTCAAATTGATAGCCTTATTACCACATTTTCCTTGAATATCCAAGGTTAAATCAAAGTTTTTATATGTAAACGTATTACTCAGACTCATTTCAAAATCCGGGAAAAGATTACCTAGCATAAAGCCATCATTCTCATAATCTATTTTCCCGTCATTGTTCCGGTCTACATATTTTTTATCACCCGGCTTCTTGCCATAACGAGCAGCCTCTTTCGCCTCATTAGTACTCCACGTTCCGGCACCAGCACGTTTCAATCCATACACCGTATTTAAAGACTCTCCCTTTCTGATTAACGAATAATTTATTCCAACGAAGCCTCCATTCCAAATATCAGAATCATCATCCGTCAACTTTACAACTTCATTTTTATTCGTACTAAACAGTAAAGTTGTAGTCCAATTAAAATCTTTATTCTTTATATTATATGTATTAATTGTAAATTCAAATCCCCTGTTTTTTTACTTCTCCAATATTTGCCATTACAGAACCATATCCGGTTGTATAAGCTACAAGTTTTGATAGTAATAAATCTTTCGTTCTTTTCCAATATAAATCAATACCCATCATCATACGATTATCAAGAAATCCCATATCTACTCCAAAATCATATTGAGTAGTTGTCTCCCATTTTAAATCTGCATTAGGCATTTTTCCCTGTATCATTCCCTGTGAGAGATTTTTATCACCAAATACTAAATTTGCAGATGACAACGTTGCTAAAGTACTATACGCATTAATTCCGGCATTTCCTGTTTGTCCAACGCTAGCACGCACTTTCAAATTAGAAATAGCATCTATATCTTTCAGGAAATCTTCTTGCTTTACAACCCAGGCTAATGCAGCAGAAGGGAAAAAGGCATATTTATTATCTTTACCAAAAACGGATGAACCGTCATAACGAGCCGTAGCCGTTACAAGATATTTATTATCAAACGAATAATTTGTCCTAGCATAATAAGAGTTTATCCGCCATTCAGAATATCCAGATGACGGAATTCCAGGTTTTTCCGCTAATCCTAAATTATACCATTTGTAAAAATCAGAAACATATCCAACGCCAGAACCTCCTAAACTTTCATTGAGTGCACCACTCCAAGAGGCACCTCCCATCAAATTTACTTTGTGTTTTCCCCACTGCTTGTCATAAGTCAAAAAGTTTTCAGATTGCCAATTTAAATAATTCGTGATCTCAATTGATGCAGAAGAACCTGCAGCTGAAAACTCAACCAAATCCTTATTTGAGAAAAATCGATCTCGCTTCATTCGAACCTCAGCAGCACCTGTAGCTTTAAAAGTAAGACCATCAATGATTTTGATAGTTAAATCCATATTTCCCAACAAATGTGAATTAGTATATCTCCGGTCTATACCCTCACTGACTTTCACTGCATGATCTGCTGAACTATAAAATGGTGTTGGATTATCATAATTCAATATTTTTTCTCCATTACTATTCAGTACATATTTCCCATTATTTTTCAAAGGTGCAGGGTAATAAAAATCACCATAAGTACCCCAAGAACCATCAGCGTATTTTACAGGAACAACAGGCCACATTTCAATCATTGTCCGATTAGGAGTATACCAGCCAACTAAATAATCATCCAATCTTCTTTCTCCTGTGTAATTATAGTTTATAGCGGAAGAAAGAGTTATATTATCATTAATCTTTGTATCATTAGAAAGTTTGGCATTAACTCTCTTATAAAAGTTTTCAATCATAATTCCCTGTTCATTCTGATAACCCAAAGAGACTGTCGTCTTAGATTTTTCTGTACCAGTATTCACTGTTACATAGTGTCGATGAGAAAAAGAAGCTCTGGTTGTCTCATCCTGCCAATCCGTATCATAAAGCGGATTCTCATTGGTATCAAATAAATGAGGGTTAAGCCTATGCCAATCTATAGCTTCAAACCCATCATTAGCAAAACTTTGATTTAAAACGTGCATAAACTCTGTCGAATTCATAATATCTAATTTTCTAGCAAGTTTACTAATACCAAGATTCATATTATATGATACACTCGTTCCACTATTAAATGTACCCTTTTTTGTTGTAACTATAATTACCCCTGCTGCACCTCTGGCACCATATATTGCTGTAGAAGATGCATCTTCCAATACATTCATAGACTCGATTTCGTTAGGATTAATCATAGCAATATCTGCCCCTACAATTCCATCTATAACGAACAATGGACTATTTGATGCATTGATTGAACCATGCCCACGAACAACTATATCCATAGCACCGCCCGGTCGACCTGAATTATTATTAACGACAACTCCCGCAACCTTACCACTCAAGGCATCCACTGGATTTACTACTTGCCGTTCTACAATCTTTTCTGAAGACACATTACCTACTGAACCGGTTAAATCAGACTTCCCGGCAACACCATATCCAATAACAACGACCTCATCCAAGGTTTCCGTATCCTCTTTCAATGTCACTTTCAAGTTATTAGCAGCTTGTACTTCAAGCGTTTTATAACCTATATACGAAATCACCAATGTCGCATTAGAAGCTACTTCTAAATTAAATTTACCATCCATATCGGTTATGGTACCCAGAGTTGTCCCTTTCACACCGATATTGACACCGATCAAAGGCTGTCCGCTTTCATCAAGAACAGAACCTTTGATCTGTTTCTTGTCCTGATGAACAATCATGCTACCATTTTCAGCATACACTCCTTCCACACAGAAAGGTGATAAAGTAGCTATTAGCATAGCCACACTCATAATTCTTCTTATCATAATTATAGAATTTAAGGGAGTTGTTCCAAAAGCAGAACAACCCTTGTTGTTAGAATTTATACTTTTACCACTCTACATTCAAAGCCCTAACCCCTTTAGCCGGAACAATTATTTAATTTGTCTTATTGGGTAATTTGATCTTTTTACCATTTTCATA
>JAJPZM010000439.1 GCA_021204335.1 Parabacteroides sp.
TATCTATACAGATAGATCAAAAGTTCTTCATTTTGTAAATTCCATCAAACGAAATACCTGTTATCAGATAACAAACAGTAAATGAAAAATGATATTTTTACTCTCGGTGAAGTAGATCCCATTGATAGAATAATTTTGCGCAGATTTGTTAATCGAAATTGAATAAAGCTGTAAGAATAGGGGATGCTGCTTTTGGGGTTGTCCGTTCCGACAACAGATTGTGAAATCTACGAAACGGCAACCCCTTTTCTTTTATAGATTGGAATACATTCATTATCTTCGTAAACAAAAACAGGGATATGCGTAATACGAAAATATTATTTTATCTATTTACAGTATCTCTTTTGCTCCTCTCATGCATAAAAGATGACGACGATAGCGAAGGGATGATAAATTATGTGAGTGTGAACGATCATATTCCGACATTTGCAGTAGAAGATACTGCCGGAAATAAATTTAGTTCCAAACAATTTGTAGGGAAAAACTCATTGTTAGTCTTTTTCGGAACTTATTGCCCCGACTGTAAGAAGGTTCTTCCGGTAATAGAAGAAGTATGGACAGCGTTAAAAGATGACCCAAGATACCAGTTGGTTGCCATATCCCGCGGGGAAGAAGAAAATGTCGTATCCGAATATTGGGTAAATAACCGTTTTACAATGCCATTTTATCTTGATCCGGACAAACAGGTATTCTCTCTTTTTGCCAATAACACGATTCCTAGAATATATATTGTAAGCCCGGATAATGTCGTGACCTGGATGTCGGTCGAATCGCTGGAACTTTCGGCAAAAGAATTGATTTCGAAGATAAAGGAATCGAAGTAGGGCTTATAAAAACAAAAATGCCCACAAAATTAATTATCTTATTAATTCATGGACAACTTATATCTCCAAAGCATGGTGCGCGGAATGAGATTCGAACTCACACACCGGAACCGGCACTACCCCCTCAAAGTAGCGTGTCTACCAATTTCACCATCCGCGCTAATGGTGCCCAGAACAGGACTCGAACCTGCACGCCTTGCGACACACGCACCTGAAACGTGCGCGTCTACCAATTCCGCCACCTAGGCATTTCCATCATATAAAAAAGGCGGCCTCTTACCGCTCTTATTATCTTGTGAGCGGAAGACGGGACTCGAACCCGTGACCCTAACCTTGGCAAGGTTATGCTCTACCAACTGAGCTACTTCCATGATAACGGGTGCGAAGATAGAGGTATTTTTTTTATTTTCCAAAACTGGAAGATACTTTTTTATACATTTTTTCTCTTGCCTATCCGTTCAAATTCCTATCTTATTTTAAGACAGCTACTTTCGCGCAAAAAGAATTTATATGCGTGAAACAAGTTCGCTGAATAAGGTAGTCATTACAGCCGCGGCTTTGTTTGCAGCAACGATTACGTCGGCACCGTCATTTACAAAATCATCGGCAAAATGATAGCCTTCGTTGGTTATTACCGACATACCAAAAACACGTAGTCCGGCATGACGGGCAACGATTACTTCCGGGACAGTACTCATTCCGATCGCATCCCCTCCTACCCGGCCATAGAAGGCGTATTCGGAAGGAGTCTCGAATGAAGGGCCGGTTAAGCCTACATATACACCCTTCTTCAACGGGATGTTATGTGATGCGGCAATTTCTTCGACCAGACGGGTAAACTCGCGGTCGTAAGTTCGGGTCATATCCGGGAAGCGGGTTCCGAACAGGTCGTTATTCGGGCCGATCAGGGGATTAGGCAGCATATTGATATGGTCGCGGATAATCATCAGATCACCAACTTTAAAGGTGTTGTTTATGCCGCCGGCGGCATTCGAAACCAGCAGGTTCTTGATGCCCAGCAACTTCATGACACGAACAGGGAAAGTTACCTGCTGCATGGAATAACCTTCGTAATAATGGAAACGCCCTTGCATGGCAAGGACTTGCTTTCCGCCTAATTTGCCGTAGATGAAGTTACCTTTATGTCCTGCGGCCGTTGAATGCACGAAATGAGGGATTTCGGTGTATGGGATAACCGTCGGTTCCTCTATCCGGTCGGCCAGCGACCCTAATCCGCTACCCAAGATAATAGCTGTTTCCGAATTTCCGGTAATGCGGGCTGCGATGTAGGCAGCCGCTTCCTGATACTGTTGGTTGGTGTATGTGCTATTCATTATATATATGCTTTATTTCCTTATATATACTTTATTACCTTTTCATCAAATTATAAGCAATCTCTCCTGCACGCTCCATGATTTCATCTTCACCCGGGACTTTTTTGTTTTGCATTAGGATTTTTCCATCACAGATGACAGTGTCGATGCAACTGCCGTTGGCGGCATAGACGAGGTTGGAGATGAAGTTGAAATTGGGGGTAAATGCAGGTTGGTTCAGATCGACCAGGGAAAGGTCGGCCAGATAACCTTCTGCTATCTTTCCGGCTTTTAGGCCGGCTATCGTTGCTCCGGCTTCGGTGGCGGCATGGAAGATCTCGTCAGCCGTAACGGCTTCCGGATCCTTGCGCCAGACTTTTCCCAGCAGAGAGGCGAGCTTCATCGCTTCGACCATATCCAAGTTATTCGAAGACGAGCAGCCGTCCGTTCCCAATCCGACAGTGATACCGGCTTTACGCATTTCATTGAACTTGAAAGTCATGCCGGAAGCCAGTTTCATGTTGGATGCCGGGTTATGCGCCACTTTTACCCCATAATCCGCCAGCATGCGGATCTCGTCATCATCCACATAGATGCCGTGAGAGATAAGCAAACGGGGAGATAAAACTCCCAGATGATACAGGTATCGGACGGGAGTATAGCCAAACTCTTTCAGGGAGTTCTCCACTTCCAACTCCGTCTCCGCCAAGTGCAACTGAATAAGTACATTATGTTCTTTGGCAAACTCGTTCACCCATTGCAACAACTCGCCGGAAACCGTATAAATAGCATGCGGCCCTACGGTGAAGTTGATACGCTTGCCGTAGCGATCCATCTCGTCATAGAGTTTTTGAATGGTCTTTTTGCTTTTCTCCTGCAGTTCCGGTTGGAAGTGGTCGAAACAGGCACTCGAAATAAATGCCCGAAGCCCCATTTCGCCGGCAGCTTCAGCCGTTACATGAAACTTGTGATACATATCGAAGAAAGTAGTCGTACCGCTTTTTATCATTTCCAGACAAGCCAGTTTGGCTCCCCAGTAGACATCTTCTTTCGTTAGCTTCGCTTCATTCGGCCATATCTTTTCCTCCAGCCAGGGCATAAGCGGCATATCGTCGCCAAAGCCGCGAAACAAAGTCATGGCCGCATGAGTATGCGTATTTACGAAGCCGGGAATAACGGCTTTACGACGTCCGTCGATAACCGTATCGGCCGATACCTGCAACCCTACTCCTATCTCTTTAATGTATTTGTTTTCTATATAAATATCGGTAACAGCCCCGTTAAGCGTTACCTCTTTAATTAATATACTCATATAAACTTCGCTTTCATGTTCTTTATTTTCTCATCGCGGATGCGGTCTAAAAGGGCGGCCAGTTTGTCGCGCTTCACAGCGGCAAAGGCACAGCTCTCCTTTATTTCGACAACACCCAAATCCTCTTTGCCCAGCTCTCCTTTCTGGAACAGGAAACCGACTACATCCTTCTTGCTCAGCTTATCCCGTTTGCCGCGGTTAATCGTCAGCGTCACCCATTCCGAACGGAGCGGCCTCTTTGCCTCGGCGGGCAGGAAGAACTCTTCGGGTTCGCGGGTGATGTATTCGGGGACAGTTTCCATTTCGTTCAGGATCATAAAGGCATTTCCTTCCGCATTCATACGCGCCGTACGCCCGTTGCGGTGAATAAAGGCCTCCTCGTTGATGGGAAGATGGTAATGAATTACGTTCTTTACCTCCGGAATATCCAATCCGCGCGAAGCCAGGTCGGTGGAGATAAAGACCGTTGCACTGCCATTACGGAAAAGCGACAGGGCACGTTCGCGCTCCGGCTGCTCCATTCCGCCATGGAAATATTCGTTGTCCACTCCCATTTCGGTCAGGTAGTTGCTGACACGCTCGACCGATTCGCGTTGGTTGCAGAAGACGAGCGTCGACTCCCCTTTCAGTTCGCCAAGCAGTTTGTAAAGCGTCTCCAACTTATCTTTAACCGGTGACCGGACGATACGCAAGGTTAGCCCTTTCGCCTCCTTTACCCCTGTTAGGAACGAGAGGCGAACCGGGGCAGTAATGCCTGTAAAAGAAGGTATCTCGACCGCTTCCGTTGCCGAGGTAAGCACCCTGCGACGAACGCCCGGAAGATGTGCCAATATTTCCTTCATCTCTGCCAGGAAGCCCAGCTCCAACGATTTGTCGAACTCGTCGAGAATCAGAGTGCGAACCGTATCGAGGTCGATATCCCCCCGTTCCAGGTGGTCGAGGATACGGCCGGGCGTACCGATCAGCACTGTCGGCGGATGCTCCAGGCTTTTCTTCTCCGTACGGATCGGATGGCCGCCGTAACAGCAGTTCACTTTATAGCCGGCTCCGAGCGAACGGAACACCGTTTCTATCTGCAAAGCCAATTCGCGCGACGGGGCGATGATGAGTGCCTGTATCTTTTTATCTTCGTCCGTCAGCGTGGTAAGTAAGGGCAGCAGGAAAGCCAACGTTTTACCCGAGCCTGTGGGGCTGAGCAACACCATATCTTTCGTCGTACCGGCATCAAGCACCGCCTGCTGCATTTCGTTCAGCGCCGCAATCCCTGTGTTCGACAGGGCACGGGCTATTATTTCATTCTTCATTTATTTATATTCTTTATAAAATTCGGCCACCGATTCGATTCCTTTATAGAAGAAGTCGAGCGTGCAACTTTCGTTCGGCGAATGGATTGCATTCTGTTCCAGCCCGAAGCCCATCAGGACGGTCTTAATGCCTAACACCTGCTCGAAAGTAGAGATGATAGGGATACTTCCGCCACGACGAACGGCCAGCGGCTTCTTGCCGAAAGCTACCTCGCAAGCCTTCTCAGCTGCCTTGTAAGCCGGAAGGTCGATCGGGCACACATATCCCTGTCCGCCATACTTCGGTGTTACTTTTACCTTAACATACGCCGGAGCTACCCCGTTCATATACTCCTCGAATAATTGAGATATTTTAGAATGATCCTGATGCGGAGCCAACCGGCAGGACACTTTGGCATAGGCCTTCGAAGGCAACACCGTTTTGCTTCCTTCTTCGGTATATCCGCCCCAGATGCCGCAAATGTCGAAGGAAGGACGGCAACTGTTGCGTTCCAGCGTTGAATAGCCTTTCTCACCGAACAAGGCATCCACACCGATAGCGGCTTTATATTTTTCTTCATCAAACGGAATCTGCGCGATCATTTCCCGCTCGGCCGCGGAAACTTCTTCCACGTCGTCGTAAAAGCCGGGGATGGTAATTCGTCCGTCGGCATCGACCACATCCGCCATCAGTTTACACAATACGTTAATCGGATTGGCAACGGCGCCACCGAAATGGCCCGAATGAAGATCGCGGTTAGGCCCCGTTACTTCTATTTCCCAATAGGCCAGACCACGTAGTCCGGTGGTCAGCGAAGGCGTCTCGGCACTTACCATACTGGTATCGGAAACAAGGATCACATCGGCTTTCAACAATTCTTTATGTTCGCGGCAGAAAGTCTCGAGACTGGGCGAACCGATCTCCTCTTCGCCTTCGAAGATGAACTTTACGTTGCACTTCAACAAATCGAGCTTCAAGGCTGTCTCAAAGCCTTTTACCTGCATCATGGATTGCCCTTTATCGTCGTCGGCACCGCGCGCCCAGATACGGCCGTCGCGTATTTCCGGTTCAAACGACTGGCTCTTCCATAAGTCGAGCGGTTCGGGCGGCATCACATCGTAATGGGCATAAATAAGTACGGTCTTAGCATCCGGCGAAACGATCTTTTCGCCATACACGACCGGATTGCCTGCGGTCGGCATGACCACGGCTTTATCCGCACCCGACGATAGCAATAACTCCGTCCAACGTTCGGCACAAGCCGTCATATCGGGTTTATGCTCTTGTTTGGCACTGATTGAAGGAATACGGATCAAACTGAACAGTTCTTCCAGAAAACGATCTTTATTGGATTCGATATACGATTTTACAGACATAAATACAGAAGATTTAATTTTAAATTTAACGTTTCTATTTACGGTTACAAGTTTACGAATAAATTACCTAAATCCCCATTTATTGTTATTTTATTTTCAGTCCTGGAATCAAGGGAGTCATATCCAGTAACTCCAAATCTTGTACCATATCCAATGTCCCTTGCTTATATTTCAGGAAATGAGGTGTTTGGATATGGCTTTTATAAGCCTCCTGATTTGCATAGATTTCGAGGATCGTTATTTTATTCGGATGCTCTTTTTCAGCCATGGCATATAATGTAAGCACTCCCAGTTCCAAGCGCATGGAAGCTTCGATTTCTTCTTTCAGGTAAGCATTGTATGTATCCAACTGTGCCGGATCCACTGTTATTTTGGAAAGGCGAACTAAATTATCAGCCGGACTATCTTCCATCACATGCCTGATGCCGCCAGGACAAAGCTGCCCCCGTCGAGCTGTAAGATCCGAAACATTTTGTGCCATAGCTGGAATAAAGCTCGACACTACCAATACCAATGTTAGCAATTGACTTTTCATATTCTATATTTTTTACATTACAAATATAGTGACAAACTGGGTGTTTCGAGATAGATGAATTACCTATAAACATACCTAAATTACAGATTATACCTTCTAATCAAACTTTATACCTAAACTTCTTGCCAATAGTTAATTTATAATGTATCTTTCGCATCATTATAAACCTTTGATCTTATAGTCATGAACAAACCGTTTAATTACTCAGAAGTGCCTTTCGACTTCGATAAGTGTGCTGCCGAAGACTGCACGAAAGCTAGTACCTGCCTGCGCCACATAGCGTTACAACATACTCCGGACAGTGTTGCTTTTGTTAGGATGATAAACCCCGGCCATCTCAAAAACATGAAAGGAGCCTGCAAATACTACCGCCCCGATACGAAAATACGCTATGCCACAGGCTTCATGCATACAGTCGAGGCACTACCGCTGGGTGTTGCCGATACATTCCGAAACCGGATGATTGCCTATTTAGGCAGAAAGAATTACTACAGGAAACACCGGGGCGAAACGCGATTGACACCTTCCGAACAGAAACATATTGTAAATCTTGCCAAAGAACTGGGAGTCGTTTTAGACGAATACTTCGACGGGTATATCGACGCATTCAACTGGAAGGTGTAACACCCTGCGATCGGGCTTCAGTTTCCTTATGAGGAAACGCACGTTTCTTCCTATGGAAACCAGAGTTTCCTCCCGAGGAAATTACAGTTTCCTTAGCGGGGAACTGGAGTTTCCAAATCAAGAAACTACGAGGAAACTGTAATCAATTGCCATTCAGGAAGTAATGCAATTTTACCGTTTCAGGCATTTTACCACTTTCGGGCAGTCATATAGAGGGGAGGAACTGCCCGGCACCACACCGACGGATACAAAACGGGCTGCCCTAAAATCACTTTCCGGACAGCCCTAGCTTATTGTTGAGAAAAATAAAAACAGTGGGCTTATTCTCTTCCGCCGCCCAACGCCTTGTAGAGATTAATGGTACTTTGAATCTCTGTGAAACGGTTGGCGGTACGGGTTAGTTGGGCGCTAAGCAAACTCTGTCGGGCAGTCAGCACTTCCAGATACGTGGTCGTGCCATGCTCCATGAGCAGGGAGGTGCTTTTCAACGCGGTTTCCAGCGAAGCGATCTGCTTGTCAAGCAAGATGCTCTTTTCGCGGCTGGTCTGGCAGGCTGTCAGGGCATCGTTCACTTCGCTTCCGGCATTCAATAAAGATTGCTGGAAGGAAAGAACGGCTTCTTCCTGCTGCGCCTTTGAAATACGGTATTGGGCGATCAACGCGCCGCGGGCAAACAAAGGCTGCGTCAGTGAGCCGACTGCCGAGGCAAGGAACTTGCCGGGATTGACAATCATTATACCTGCATTATTCGTCCACCCTGCGCTACCACTCAAAGTTATCGAGGGATAGAAAGCTGAACGGGCTGCGTTCGTGCCATAGAAGGCTGCCTCGAGCGACCGTTCAGCCATGCGTACATCGGGACGGTTGGCCAGCATCTGCATCGGAATACCGGTGGAGAAATGTTCGGGAAACTGCTGCCCCTCCAGTTCGCTTCGCTGGTAGGAACGCGGAGTCTCGGCCAGCAGATGCGCCAGGCTGTTCTCCACCTCGTTGATCTGTTTTTTCAGGTCGAGTATGGAAGCCTGCACCTGATACCAGATAGCTTCCATCTGCGAAACGGCCGATTCGTTGGACAGGCCTGCCTTCATCAGAGCGCGGGTGGAGGCAACGATTTCCTGCCACGATTCTTCCGTCTGCTGCGAGATGATGAGCTGTTCGTCCAACATCAGCAAGGTATAATAGGTATTGGCTATCCCGGCTATCAGCTGGGTACGTACGGCCTGCTGGTAATCGCGGCTTTGGGCGAAATTGGCTTTTGCCTGTTCTTTGGCATTGCGCATGCGTCCGAATATGTCGAGCTCCCAACTGGCGGTGACGGGCAACGAGTAAGCCTTCGTTGCCTTATGCCCGTCGTAGCTGCTGATCGTTCCTTGCGGCGAGAGGGCGAAACCGGGCAGGAAAGCCAGCTTGGCAGACAACAAGGCGGCATCGGCCTGCTCCACGCGAAGTTGTGCCGTCTGATAGTCGGTGTTATTCTGCAATCCCAGCTCGATAAGCTGTTGCAGATAAGGGTTGGTAAAGAGTTCGTGCCAGTCCATATTACCGAAGCTGGCGGTATCTTCGACTGCCACTTCCTCGCCATACAGATTGTCGGGGACGGTGGTAGCTGGTTTATATTTGCTGTATATACCGCAGCCGCTCAGCAGAACAGCGGCAGTTGCTAACAGAATTATCTTTTTCATATTCCTTCGTTATTATATTGATTATTCATCGCCGTCGTGTTCACGTTCAGCGGCACTTCTCTCCCGTTCCTGCAATACCTGTGCATCGGCTTCCAGTTCCATCGGTTTGCGAATCTTCTCCTGCAAATATTCGAAGATGATATAGAAGACGGGAACGACAAACAGCAAGGCGAGCGTTCCGACAGCCATACCGCCTACAACACCTGTACCCAGCGAACTGTTACCGTTGGCACCTGCACCGCGTGAGAACATCAACGGAAGCATACCGAAGATCATCGTCAGCACCGTCATCAGGATAGGACGCAAACGAACCTGTGCGGCCGAGTAAGCCGATTCGACAATGCCCAACCCCTTGCGCCGCCGTTCGATAGCGAACTCGGTAATCAGAATGGCCGTCTTTGCCAGCAAACCGATCAACATGATCACACCGGTCTGCAAATAGATGTTGTTCTCCAACCCGAAGAACTTAGCAAACACGAAACTACCCAGCAAACCGAACGGCACGGAGAAGATAACGGCAAATGGAACCAGAAAGCTCTCGTACAAACAAGCCAGGATCAGATAGATCAGGAAGATGCAGATGGCATAGATGAAAACGGTCTGTGTACCACTGGTATTGGATTCCTCACGCGCCATCCCGCCGTATTCATAGCCGTAGCCTGTCGGTAAAGTCTGTGCAGCCACTTCTTCTATAACCTTCTGCACTTCACCGGAAGAATAACCACTGGCCGGATTTACATTGGCCGTAATAGCGCTATACAGATTGAAACGGTTGGCTGTTTCCGGGCCGAGCACCTTCTTCAAGGTTACGAACTGGCTGATCGGGGCCATCTCTCTGCCGTTGCGCACGAACATATTATCCAGATCCTGCTCGCTCAAACGATATTCGGGCGAAGCCTGCATCATCACACGATACACCTTTCCAAACTGGTTGTAGTTGGAGATATAAGCGCCACCGCAATAGCTTCCCAGCGCATCGAGCACCGTAGCCGGCGAGATGCCTGCGCGCTTGCATTTGGCGGCATCGACATCCACCGTTATCTGTGGGAAGTTCATGGCGTAAGAGGTATAAGCCATTGCAATCTCCGGATGCTGGTTTAAGGCTCCGAGGAACTGCATGGATGTTTTATAGAATGTTTCCATGTCGCCACCGGTCTTGTCCTGCAAGTTCAGCTGCAAGGAGTTACCCATACCGTAACCCGGCATCATACCCGGCTGGAAGCTGAATATCTGGGCATCCTTGATCGTATAGAACTGTGCGTTCAGACGGGCGGTTACGGCATCGGCATTGTATTCCTTGCCCTTTCGTTCGTCCCAGTCTTTCAACCGGATGACAATCGTACTGTAGGACGATCCCTGGCCTGACAGAAGTCCGTAGCCGGCTACGCGACAGTAGTGTTCTATTTCAAGCGTGCTGGCTAAGATTTTTTCCAGTTTGTTCATGACCAGGTCTGTTTCTTCCAGCGTGCTGCCGGGAGATGTGCTTACGTTTACCAGGATAACGCCCTGGTCTTCCTACGGAACAAGTCCGGTCTTGGTCGTATTCATCAGATAAACCAACAGGACGATGGTTGCAGCCAATGCCGTCCATACCATCCAGCGGTGGTGAATAAAGAACATAACGCCTTTCTTATATTTACCCAGCACGGCATTGAACGAAGCATTGTAAGCGGCACGTACCCGCCCGTTGATGCTCTTTGTACTCTTTGTTCCGTCTGACGGGCGCATCAGCAACGCACATAAAGCCGGGCAAAGCGTCAAAGCCGAAACCATCGAAATACCAACGGCCGTCGCCATCGTGATACCGAACTGCGTATAGAACACACCCGATGTCCCGCCCATAAACGTTACGGGAATAAACACCGCCATAAACACGCAGGTACAGGAAACGATAGCCATCGTCACATCACCCATCGCATCTTTCGTTGCCAGGTAAGACGACTTATATCCGGCATCGAACTTGGACTGCACCGCTTCGACCACCACAATGGCATCGTCCACCACCGTACCAATGGCAAGCACCAAGGCAAACAATGTCAATATATTCAAACTGAACCCTGCCACAACAAGGCAGGCAAACGTTCCGACCAGCGACATGATGATAGAGATAGACGGTATCAGCGTACTTTTTAAATCCTGCAAGAAGAAATATACGACCAGGATAACCAAGATGATGGCGATAATAAGCGTTTCCACCACATTGTGGATAGAGGCGAACAGGAAGTCGTTGGAACTCATCATCGTGACGAACTCCGTTCCTTCCGGCAAGTTCTTTTGCATCCGGTCGATCTCTGCGGTGATCGCTTTGTTGACGGAGGTGGCATTCGAGCCTGCCGTCTGGAATATAATGAACATGACGGCAGGCTTGCTATCCATCTCACTACGGAAACTGTAACTTAAAGTTCCCAGCTCCACATTCGCTACATCTTTCAGGCGAAGCACGGAGCCATCGCTTTGGGAGCGGATAACGGTGTTCTGGAACTCTTCCACGCTCTTTAAACGTCCGCGGTATTTCATCGTGAACTGGAAAACGTTCTTTGAGTTCTCTCCCAACGAGCCGGTCGGCGCTTCGATGTTCTGTTCGCCCAGTACAGCCGTCACGTCGGAAGGGACGAGACCGTATTGGGCCATCAGTTCCGGTTTCAGCCAGATACGCATACTGTAGGTATCTCCCAATTCCAATACGTCCCCTACTCCTTCGATACGTTTAATCTGCGGAACGACATTGATGTCGAGGTAATTGGCAAGGAAGGTCTTATCGTAACGTCCGTTATTGCAAACCAACGATCCGATCTGCAGGAAGCTCGTCTGGCGTTTCTGGGTAGTCACACCGATACGCGTTACCTCTGCCGGTAAGAGTCCCTGTGCTTTGGTTACGCGGTTCTGCACGTTGACGGCTGCCATGTCGGGATCTGTCCCCTGCTTGAAGTAAACCTGTATGGTTGCCGAACCGGCGTTGGTAGCAGTAGATGTGATATATATCATGTTCTCCACCCCGTTGATGCTTTCTTCCAACGGCATGATCACACTGTTCATTACGGCTTCGGCATCGGCACCCGTATAGCTGGCGGTGACATATACCGTTGGCGGGGCGATGTCGGGATATTGTTCCACCGGCAGCGTAAAGAGCGAAATAAGCCCGATAACCAGTATCAGCACGGAGATGCAGATAGCCATCACCGGCCGTTTTATAAATATATTCCTTTCATATTATTTTTCTCCTTGTTTTATTTTACGACAGTACTTTCGCGTATCAATCCGGCTCCTTCCGATACGATTTCATCACCGGGGTTTAATCCGTCAAGCACTACATATTCGCGTCCGTTATTAATATCCGATACGGTTATCAGGGTGGAAACGGCCTTGCCGTCTACTACCTTATATACGAGTGTCTTGTCCTGCAACCATACGGTAGCGCCCTGTGGTATCACAATACAGTTCTTATAGGTACTCGGTATCACAACCGAACCCGAGGCTCCGCTATGAAGTAGCCGCGATTCGTTGGGGAATACCACACGTGCCGTTACCGTACCTGTCTGGCGGTCAATGACTCCGCTGATAGATTCTATCACCCCTTTCTTTTCGTAAACGGAGTTGTCGTTAAGTTTCAATTCCACTTCCGGCATGTTTTTCAGTGCATCATCCATGCTGCCATACTCGCGGGTCAGAGCCAACAACTGGTTCTCTGTCATGGAGAAGTAAACATACATGTCCGAATTGTCACTGACCGTTGTCAATGGTTGCGGCAAGCTGGGGCTGACCAATGCGCCGGCACGAAACGGCAAAGGGGCTGTCCAAAAAGTGGATAGTCCCTTTAGCTATTGTTTATTTCGGTAAA
>JAJPZM010000232.1 GCA_021204335.1 Parabacteroides sp.
TCATATGATGTTCAATAAATCAACGGACATCATGCGGATAATCATAATAAATAATTCCTTTATATTAATGTACGGGTACATTAATAAATATTTCCGACAGCTCAGTTCTTTCTATCTAAGAAATATTTAACACCCACCGATTAGCAACCACATAAGCTTAAACTATAACAAGATACGCCTGCAACTAAAGCAAAAGTAGGCAATCATTAATCTTTCGCCATCTGTCAAAAGATCGTTTGGCAATTGACAAAAGATTAGTAGAATACTACTTTTGCACTAAGTATCAGGCTACTCTTTGCTAAAGGATCACTACTAAAAAGCTAATAGATCTCTTTCGGAGAGAACGGCTTGTTTTGCTCTTGTCATATTGAGCCTGTTGAGCCCGCTATACCTGAAAGCGAAATGAACCCCAAATGAAGCCTGAAAGCAGAGCGGATTCAGCCTCATGACTATTGGATATCAGGAGATACAAACCGAACTGAAGCCATGAATGCCGATCGGGCTGCTTTTATATTTACGCCTTATTAACAAAGGGTTTACAACTTTTTACCCTTTCTTTGTATCTATATAGGAAAGGACGTTGTTTAATTAGTAAACTCAGTTAGATATGAAAATAAGAGCGATTATTATTTCTGCCCTGATATTGTGTTACGTTTCAGCAGCCATCGTATATACCCGGGCAGCACAACCCAAAGGCGAAAGTAAAATGATTACCGAAGCATTACAAGGCAAAAATACGCCACAACTGATCAAAGCTTTGATCAGCAGCATGAAAGACAAGATGGAAGTAAACGAAGACGAGTTTCCGGCTCTTATCAAAGAGGTGGAGAACTATGCAGCCGACTGCCCCGACACTGCCTCGGTTGCCGTATTGCATTCGATGATAGCCGAAATGTATAACTTCTACTATACACAGAACCGTTGGACGATTGGCCAGCGCACCGACCTGGTCGGATATGTGCCCGAAGATATCCGCGAATGGATATCCAACCTCTTTACCCAAAAGATAAAGGAAGAGCTAGCCGCTTCCCTCCAACCGGCAAAGTTGTTGCAAGAAACACCGGTGGCGGAATTTAAGGCGATCCTGACGGATGGCAAGAACACGCCTGCCCTGCGCCCTACCTTATATGATTTCCTGGCATTCCGCGCACTGGATATTGCTCCCACCGCAGAGCTGTATAAAGAGTTGCTGGCTTATCTGAATACGCAACCGGATAAGAAAGCGGTCGTACTTGCTTCGCTGGATTACCTGCGGTTCAAATACAACCGGCTTTATGAAGAAAAAGAACAGAAAGAATATGTGTCGGCACTCGACAGCCTGCTCAAGCTATATGGGGATAAGGATTATTCCGTTGAAATCATAGCCGCCAAACTGAATGCCATTTCAAGTGTTTACGGCAGAAGCAGCCAGGCGGAAACGGACTCGATACAGACAGTCGTTTACAATCTGGGCAAGGAAACGATCGCACGTTTCCCGAATTACGAACGTATCGGCCTGATAAAAAACAGATTGGAAGATATGCAAAACCCTGTGCTGTCGGTCAATACCAACAATACGGCCTATCCCGGCAAAGGGTTGACGCTTCGTCTGAATTACAGGAATATTCCGCGTATCGACGTGCGTATTTACAAGAGCTTGAAGACGCCTCAGCAAACATTATCCTACAATTCGGATAACAAGACGTTGGGAGCGTTGGTCAAAGAGGTTACGTTCTCCCTCTCCGCCCCCAATACTTATACAAGCGTAGACACCAGTCTCGTTATCCCGATGGATCAGATGGGATTGTATGAATGTGTCGTTTCGGCTCCGAGCATTAAAGAAAAGACAAACAACCTGTTCAGTGTCAGCCGGCTAGTAGCCGTATCGCGCAACACTCCTTCGGGGAGCACCGAAGTACTGGTGACAGACTATCTGAGCGGCAAGCCGGTAAGCGATGCCTCCGTTATCTATTATTCGGGCAAACGCAACAGCATGCAGAAACAAGGTACGGTTCAGACAGACAAAGACGGTCTGGCTACCTTCCCGAAGAAAGGCGACCAGATGGCATTTCTGGTTTCCCGTCCGGGAGACGAATCGCCCATGCTGACTCCGCTTTACCCATACTGGGACAGGGATACGGAAAAGACACGTCCGCAACTGGCGTTATTTACCGACCGCGGCTTGTATCGTCCCGGACAAACGATTTATTTTAAAGGGATTGCTTACATGAACAATACCAACGAGCCATACGCCGTAGAAGGGAAAACCTACAAGGTCGTGCTGCGTGATGCCAACTGGAAAGAAGCGAGCACCAAGGAATTTAAGACCAACAAGTTCGGTTCTTTCAACGGTGAATTTACGTTGCCTCAGCAAACGCTCAACGGCACCTTTACGTTGTCTACCGAATATACGAATCTTGGCGTGCGGGTGGAAGAATACAAGCGTCCTTCTTTCTTTGTCGAACTGCAACCGATTAAGGGAGAGATTACTTTCGGCGATCGGGTAACGATCAGCGGGAAAGCGCAAACCTTCTCGGGAGTGGCACTGCAAAGCGGTGAAGTAAGCTATCGCATCGACAAAGCGCCTTTCTGGTTGCGCAGTTATTCCAGGATTTCGCGCGGACAGGTGGCGGAAGGCAAAACAACGGTCAGCAGCGACGGGACATTCTCCTTTGAGTTCCGCCCCGAAAAGACGACCGAGAATTACAACTTCTTCCCTTACCAGAATTATGTAGTGACGGCCACCCTGACCAACAGCAACGGAGAGACACAGGAAGCGACTTATACTTTCCAGGTAGGCGAAAGCAGTATCATCCTGAGTATGGATTTCCCCTCGATTGAAGTCAACAAAGACTCGGTAAAACCGGTCGTGCAGGCACAAACATTGAATGGGGAACGAATCACTGTGGAAGGTACTTATTCGATTTATAAACTCAGTAACCGGCAAAAGGACATCGCAGAAGCACTTCCTGAAATGAAAGAAGGCGAACGGGTCGACACCGGCACATTCATTACCGGCAAGGCGATGGATAACGAGCTGTTCAGAAAACTTCCGTCGGGCGCTTACCGCATCAAGTTGGAAGCCAAAGACTCGCAAGGCCGTCCGGCTACGGAACAACGGGATATACAGTTGTATAGCCTGCAGGATAAACGACCGCCCGTATTCAGAGACATCTGGTTGGTAAACGAAAAGATAAACTGTCTGCCGGGAGAAGAAGCGCGCGTCCTGTTCGGTACGTCCCTCAAAGACACGCACGTATTATATGAACTATACCAGAACGGCAAATGCATCCTGCGCAAACAAGAGGTGTTCAATAACGAGAACCGTCTTTTCCGCATCCCGTTCCTCGACAGTTACGGCGAAGGCGTAGTGGCTAGTTTCACCTTTGTAAAAGAAGGCAAATTATATACGACTCAATCACAGATCAAGAGACAGGAGCCGGACAGAAAGCTGACGATCAAGCCCGTCACCTTCCGCGACCGTCTGCTGCCGGGTAATAAGGAAAGCTGGAAGTTCCGCATACAGGAAGCCGATTCTGTTCCCGTTGCGGCAGAGGTATTGGCTAGCATGTATGATGCTTCACTGGATAAGATATTGCCATTTAACTGGTACTTCAACCCCGAACGCTCTGTCTACCTGACAGCTCCGACATTCCGGATCGGTACAGGCATGGATAACAGAGTCAGTTACGAAAACGGAGACGTGAACCGGATGAAAGTTCCCGAATACCAATACGACCGGCTGAACTGGCAAGGATTGATGGATATCCGCAGATATAGAGGTGGCATCATGATGAAATCGGCTGCCACTATGAATATCGTAGAAGATGCAGTCGAGGTTGAAGAAGCGGGAGCACCAATAGCGACCAACTCTCGTGCCGGTGGCATGCTGGCAGAAAACACCGTAGAAGGCATTGCCGACAGTATTGCCCAGGATACCGATGGCAGCAATAGCCAACCGGAAGCGTTGCCCGTTCAGCAAATGCGGGAAAACTTCAATGAAACGGCTTTCTTCTATCCGTCCCTGCTGACAGATAAAGAAGGAGACGTGATGCTAGAGTTCGTCCTGCCGGAAAGCAATACGACCTGGAAATTCCAGGCGTTGGCTAATACGGCCGATATGAAATACGGCAAGCTGAGCCGCGAAGTGATCAGCAGCAAGCCGTTGATGGTATTACCGAACCTTCCGCGATTCATGCGCCAAGGGGACGAAGTGACCATCAGCGCGCAGGTGATCAACAACTCGAAAGAGACGGTCGAAGGACGGGTGAGCCTGGAATTGTTCGACCCGGCCAACAACCAGCCGGTAATCTGCCTGACCAAGTCGCAAAAGGCGTTTACCTTAGCTGCCGACAGCATAACGACTGCCTTCTGGACATTCCGCGTGCCGGAAACGACCAACCTGATCGGTTGCCGCATCGTAGCCGACTCCGAATCGGGCAGCGATGGCGAGCAACACCTGATCCCTGTCCTTTCCAACCAGATATTGGTGACGGAAAGCCAGCCGTTCTATCTGATGGGAGATAATGAAAAACGTATCCGTCTCTCTGGTAGCCTGAAACCGTTCCGTACGACACTGGAACTGACGGCCAACCCGATCTGGTATGCCATCCAGGCATTGCCAACCATCACACAGCCGGACAACGACGATGCCATCTCCTGGTTTGCCTCATATTACAGCAACACGCTGGCAAGCTCGATCGCAACGGAGAATCCGCGGATACAGCAAATCATCAACCAATGGAAAGCGCAAGGCGGAACAGCCGAAACGCTTTACTTCAATCTGGAAAAGAACCAGGAACTGAAAAGCATCCTGTTGCAGGAAACCCCTTGGGTGATGGCTGCCGACAACGAGACGGAGCAGAAACAACGCCTGTCGCTGCTGTTCGACATCAACCGGGCACAGCAACAACGTGCACAGGCTTTGCAATATTTGCTCGACCTGCAAACGGACGAAGGCGGATGGAGCTGGTTCAAAAACTATTATCCCAGCCGCCAGATCACGTTGTTTATCTTGCAAGGCATGACGCAACTGGTTGAAATGAACGTCGCCCCCTTCGGCAACGACGAGAAGGTGATGCAGATGAAAGCCCTCAAATACCTGGATAAGGCAATACAGGATGATTACAAGCTGCTGAAAAAGAACAACAAGGACTGGCAGAACTACGAACCAACGGATATCCAGCTGGAATACCTGTTCGTACGCAGTGCTTACCGCGATATCCCTGAACTGGGCGATGCCCGCGAAGCCATCCGTTTCTATACCGCCCGGGCTGAAAAGACCTGGAGTAAACAATCATTAGCCGGCAAAGGCGAGACCGCCCTATTGATGTACCGCAACGGTAACAAAGCAGTAGCAAACGATATCCTCGCTTGGTTGCGCAAAACGGCAACGACATCGGCTGAACAGGGCATGTACTGGGCGAACAACCGGAGAGGCAACAGCTATTTCACCTCTCCCATCGACACTCATTGCCTGCTGATGAAAGTATTCGACACGCTCGCACCGGATCAGAAAGAGACAGACCGCCTGAAACAATGGCTACTGAACCAGAAACGCACTCAGAACTGGGAATCGGTAATGTCTACCGTCAATGCCATCTATGCGTTGGTTCTTACCGGAAGCAACTGGCTGAACGACGACAACACCTGCATCGTGGACTGGAACGGCAAGACATACAGCACCGCCGAAGGCGAAACGGCCACCGGCTATCTGAAAGTAGTGCTACCGGGAGAAAAAACAGTTTCTTCCGAAAGGAATTCCATTTCTATCCGAAAGGAAGGAAACGCGCCTGCCTGGGGAGCTGTCTACGAACAGTACTTCGAGAACATCAATAAAATAGATAAACAGAAAGGTGTACTCAACGTAGAAAAGAAACTGTTCATCGAAAGCAATAGCGGCAGCGGCCTGCAGATCGAACCGGTAACGGAAAAACGCCCGCTTCGCATCGGCGATAAAGTGATCGTCCATCTAACGATCCGCACCGACCGGGCAATGGATTACGTATTCCTGAAAGATCTGCGCGCAGGTTGCTTCGAACCCGCCAACCAGATTTCGGGCATGATGTTCAGCGACGGTGTATCTTATTACCAGTCACCGACGGATGTTTCCGAAAACTTCTTCTTCGGTTCGTTGCCGGAGGGGACGTTCGTAATCGAGTATCCGGTCTATGTAACCCGTAGTGGCGAGTATGCCGGGGGAATCAGTACAATTCAATGTCTGTACGCTCCCGAGTTCGTTTCGCATACAGAAGGCGGTGTAATCTCTGTTAATTGAATATGAAAATAGGGGGAATCGAATTCCCCATTTTCAATTCAAATAGCTATCTTTGTACGTTAAACAATAGCAAAATAAAAAGAAAATGAAACAGATTATTTTTATTTTTATGGCAATCCTGCTTGCTACAGGAATGGCAACAGCACAGGGGAAGGCTGTTATTTCAGCTGACGAGACCTCTCACGACTTTGGACAGATTAAAGAGGCAGACGGAAAAGTATCTACCACATTTGTTATCAAAAATACAGGCGATGCCCCGTTGGTTGTTACCCGCGTAATTGCATCCTGTGGCTGCACAACACCGGAATGGATAAAAGAGCCCATCGCTCCCGGACAAACAGGGAATATAAAAATAACATACGATCCGAAAGGACGTCCCGGCACCTTTGCTAAAACAATATCGGTTTACAGCAACGGGAAAACCGGAAGTTATATTCTAACCATACGGGGAGAGGTTGATTAATTTCGAACAAACAAAACTAACTACAAAGAATGCTGAATATGAACAAACTGAGCTTCATTCTTTGCTGCCTGTTACTGTTTTCAGCAAACATGGCAGCACAAAACGGAGCTCAGATCAGTGCCGACGAACTGACTTACAACTTCGGAACAATTGCCGAAGCGGACGGGTTAGCCAGTCATACTTTCGTGATCAATAATACGGGAGACAGCCCGCTCGTTATCACCCGCGTTACTGCTTCCTGCGGTTGCACGCAACCGGAGTGGACCAAGGCGCCTATTGCTCCCGGGAAAACCGGCAATATAAAGGTTACCTATAATCCGAAAGGACGTCCCGGCCCGTTCTATAAAACAATTTCCATATTCAGCAATGGGAAGAAAGGCAGTTATACGTTGGCTATCAAGGGTAATGTAACGCCCAAACCTCTCCAGCCTGCCTTTATCTACCCTTACTCCATCGGCGAACTGAAACTACAGACTAAAACTGTCCTGTACAGCAGCATCCGCCCCGACGAAACATTGGGAGAAAAGATCAGTGTTAAAAACGAAGGCAAGACAACCCTCACAATCGACCAGGGAAAGGTTCCGCATTACCTGACCGTAGAAATCCGGCCGAAACAACTCGCCCCGGATGAAGTAGGCGAAATCACCTTATTATTAGATGCCCAGGCGGTAAAAAGAAAAGGAAGAATTACGACAGAAATACCTCTGACCGTTGAAAGCATCGGACAGAAGAAAGAGACAACAGGCAAAATACATGTTGCCGCCAATATCATCGACAACTTTGGCAAATTAACCGCTGCCGAAAAGGCGCAGGCTCCTGTTGCACAATTGTCCGGTACGCTGCTCGACTTCGGCAAATTACCGGATAAAGGAAGTTTTATTCCTCTGATAGGCGGTAAAGTGAGCGACACTGTCGATATCACAAATACCGGCAAAACGCCGTTGATAATCCATAGCATTACTTGCGACAACGACCTGGTAGATATTTCCGGCGGTAAAAAAGAGATCAAACCCGGAGTAACTGCTACCTATAAGATATCGGTTCGTCCAAGAGACATTAAAACGAAACTCGAAGCACTAGTAAATATAGTCTGTAACGATCCGAACGGCCCCGTCCGCCTGATAAAGGTTACAGCAGAAAAATAAGAACAAAATATGGAACATCCCGAAAACGACGATCTTTACAGAGGTTTGAAAGTAAACAAGGGAGTAGCCGATGTACCGACTGTAAATCCCTATCTCAAAAAGAAACAACGTAGAGAATTCACCCCTTCCGAGTTTGTCGAAGGAATATTGAAAGGTAACATAACGATTCTCAGCCAGGCGGTAACCCTGGTGGAGAGTTCTAAATACGAGCATCAGCAGGTTGCACAGGAAATCATCGAAAAATGCCTTCCCCATGCCGGAAAATCAGTACGTATCGGTATTACGGGAGTACCCGGTGCCGGTAAAAGTACGTCTATCGATGTGTTCGGCATGCACCTGATTAAGGAAGGACGCAAACTCGCAGTCCTTGCCATCGACCCGAGCAGCGAACGTTCCAAAGGAAGTATCCTGGGAGATAAAACCCGAATGGAGGCTTTGTCGCGCGAGAAAGATGCGTTTATCCGCCCTTCGCCATCGGCTGGTTCTTTAGGCGGAGTTGCCCGTAAAACACGCGAGACGATTGTGCTGTGCGAAGCGGCAGGCTTCGATACCGTATTTGTTGAAACAGTGGGCGTTGGGCAGAGCGAAACGGCTGTCCATTCCATGGTCGACTTCTTCCTGCTTATTCAACTGGCAGGCACAGGTGACGAGCTGCAAGGCATCAAACGCGGTATCATGGAGATGGCAGACGGCATCATCATCAATAAAGCGGATGGCGACAATATCGACAAAGCCAAGCTGGCAGCTACCCAATTCAAGAACGCGCTGCATCTATTTCCACCTGCAGAGTCGGGATGGTTCCCCAAAGTATTAACCTATTCCGGTTATTACAATATCGGAATCAAAGAGATCTGGGACATGGTCGGCGAATACATGGAATTCACCAAAAAGAACGGTTACTTCAATTACAAACGTAACGAACAGGCGAAATACTGGATGTATGAAAGCATTAACGATACGTTGCGCGAAACGTTCTACCATAATCCCGCGGTGGAAGGCATGCTGGGACAAACAGAGCAACAGGTACTGAATAATGAAATCAGTTCGTTCGTCGCTGCCAAGCGGATGATGGATTTGTTCCTCGAGAACTTATCCAAGAAATAAAACAAGAAAGTTTATAACATAGAAAAGCCCGTCAAATCTTTCGACCTGACGGGCTTTCTTATGTTTATCTCTTTCGGATCAGATAGAAGACACACGAAGTGTATTCAGCAGATCGCGGTTGATCGGTTTGTCATTCTTAATGGCTTTCGAGAACGGAACGTAAACAATCTGGTCGTTCTGTATTCCCATCATTACGTTACGCTGGTCATCGAGCAATGCGTCGACAGCGGCAACTCCCATACGGGTAGCCAGAATACGGTCCTGAGCAGTAGGCGAACCACCGCGCTGCAAGTGTCCGAGAATAGAAACACGTACGTCGAACTGAGGATATTCTGTCTTCACACGTTCGGCAACGCCCATTGCTCCACCGGTAACTTCACTTTCTGCAACCAGCACAATGCTACTGTTCTTTGATTTACGGAAACCGTTTTCAATCATTTCTGCCAACTGGTCTTTCTCCATAGATATTTCCGGGATGATGGCAGCTTCGGCACCGGAAGCGATAGCTCCGTTCAATGCAAGGAAACCGGCATCGCGTCCCATCACTTCGATAAAGAAAAGACGGTCGTGGGAGGTTGCCGTATCACGGATCTTATCCACACATTCCATGATGGTGTTCAACGCTGTATCGTAACCGATTGTAACATCTGTACCATACAAATCATTGTCGATTGTACCGGGAAGTCCGACTATCGGATAATTGAATTCCTGTGCAAAAATACGGGCACCGGTCAATGTACCGTCACCACCGATTGCGATCAAGGCTTCGATACCTTCTTCCATCAGCTTGTCGTATGCTTGCTTACGGCCCTCGGGAGTTTTGAACTCCATACAACGGGCAGTCTTTAATATTGTTCCGCCACGCTGAATGATATTACTTACATTTTGTGTCTTGAATTCTTCAATTTCACCTGTAATCAATCCTCTGTATCCTCGGGAAATACCTTTCACTTTCATCCCGTTATAAATAGCGGAACGTGTCACTGCACGAATGGCAGCATTCATTCCGGGAGCATCCCCTCCGGACGTTAAAATACCAATACATTTAGTCGTAGACATAGCATCTTTATTTTATATTATTCGCGGCAAAAATAGTAATTATTTGCCAACTTTCTTTCATTTTCTCTAAAACTTAATGAAATCTTAATCGTTTTATCAACGGCTGGCGTTCAATTCACGGATGCGGACGGCTACTTCTTCCATCAACCATTTCGGCGTGGAGGTAGCACCGCAAACACCCACACGACGAACTCCGTCCGGAAGTGGTTGCGTTATTTCATTCACTTCCGAAATAAAAAGGGTGTTCGGATTCGCTTTGCGGCATTCTTCGAGCAGCATCCTGCCATTCGAGCTTTTCTTTCCAGCCACAAAATAAACCCAATCATGGCTGGAGGCAAAAGCTTTGATATTAGGCAGGCGGTTGGCTACCTGACGGCAAATCGTGTCGTGATATTCGAAACGGGCACCTTCGGCTTTCCGCTGCCGGATCTCCTCTACGATTTGACGGAATCCGTCCAGCGATTTGGTCGTTTGCGAGAACAGGCAGATATCACGGTTAAAATCCAGACGGCCTAAATCGTCTGTCTTTTCAATGACAATGGCAGTTCCGTCGGTCTGTCCGACCAGTCCGTTTACCTCGGCATGACCTTTTTCCCCATAGATGACCAGTTGCGTATTAGTAGCGCGGGCTTCCTGGTAACATTTATGTATCTTACGCTGCAATTGAAGTACGACCGGGCAAGTCGCATCGACAATAGTGATATCGTTCTGTTTGGCTATTTCGTAGGTAGAAGGCGGTTCGCCATGTGCACGAAGCAGGACTTTCTTGCCTTTCAAGGCGGAAAACCCGTTATGATCGATGGTGCGAAGGCCATGAGCCTCGAGGCGCTCGACCTCCAGGCTGTTATGCACAATGTCTCCCAAACAATATAATATATCGGTATTATTCAATTCCCGCTCGGCACTCTCGATAGCAGTGACGACGCCGAAACAAAAACCGGAACCCTTATCTATTTCTACTTCTATCATTTCTGTTAGCAGTTGGCAGCCGAGAGTTATTCTGCGACCGCTTTATTATATTGAACAAGCAGCCAGGCCTTTTGTTCGGCGATCGTCATGTGCGAATTATCCAGCACAAGCACATCATCCGCCTGGCGAAGCGGGCTTTCCTTGCGGGTCGAATCGATATGATCGCGTGTCTTTACGTTTTCCAGCACTTCCTCAAAAGAGGCAGCTTCGCCTTTGGCTTTCAGTTCATCCAGACGACGTTGTGCACGCACTTCCGGGCTGGCGGTTACATATATTTTCAATTCGGCATCAGGGAAAACGACCGTTCCGATATCGCGACCGTCCATGATAATGCCTTTCGCTTTACCCATCTCCTGTTGCATGGCCACCAATGCACGACGTACAAATCCAAGAGTAGCAACCGGACTTACCCATTTGGCTACTTCCATTCCACGGATCTCCTTCTCTACATTAACACCATTCAGATAGGTATCCGGGCGGCCTGTTTCCGGATTAAAGCGAAGTACAATATGAATGTCTTTCATCGCGGCCTGCAACTTTTCTTCATCGATCTGATCGCCTTTGAAGAAATTATGCTGTATGCAATACAATGTCACCGCACGATACATAGCGCCCGTATCGACATAAGTATAACCAATCTCCCGGGCCAGGTCTTTCGCCATCGTGCTTTTCCCGGTCGAAGAAACGCCATCTATTGCAATTACTATCTTTTTCATTCTTATTTCAGTTATATTATAAAGGTTTAAAATCCGAGATCGTAGTTGAAATACTGACCATCATCGACAAAGCGGACGGATGGTATTTAGCAAAAGATACGCCCACATCAAACATTTTGATCTTGACACCTGCACCGGCAGAGAAACCGGCTAAACCACTTCCCCCTCCCTGCAATTTCATATCCATCTTTGTTTTCGGGTTAAAGCCGACGCCAAGCCAGAAGTTGTCGTTTGGAATATAATCGACGCCAAACACAAAATGCTTAATTAAAGCTTTGGCAAAATTATCTCCTTTATAATCGGGATCCACCTTGTCTATATAATCGAACTTCCAACGATTCAGGTACATCGCCGTTGCCGACAAACGAAAAGGGGCATGATTCATCTTTTTAGAAATACCCATCTGAATATCCCAAGGCATTTTCTGGCGATCGTTATTATAAGGAGTCAGCTGGGCACCGATATTCTTCAGGACGAAGCCGAAAGAAAAATCTTTATCCGAATTATAATAACTCAAGCCGGCATCAACGCCCAGCCCTAACGAAGTATAAATATCATAGCTGGAATAAAGGAATTTCATAGAGATACCACCCCGCCAACGGTCGGACAGGTCGTATGAGAAAAAGCCGTTGAAAGCAATATCGTTGGCCGTAAAATCGCCAGTTTCCTGGTTCTGTTCATCCATCCCCTTGAACTTCCCGTTATGAAAATAATGCACGCCGACACCCCATGCGCCACGATCGCGAAACGCTTTCGTGAAAAGAGCGCTTCCTACATTTATATCTGCTATATAATTCATATAGTCCAGATTCACCATACCATCCATTTCTCCGCCCAATAAAGCCGGATTATGAAAAATCAGGGAGGGATCTCTTTCTATCAAAGAAACGGTATGGCCGCCAAGCGCATTCGCCCTTGCCGACGAAGGCAAGGAGAGGAACTGGAACACCTCGTTGCCGGTTTGTGCCGCAGCCAATTGCATAAAGAAAGAAAGGGACAATACCAATAATATATTTC
>JAJPZM010000026.1 GCA_021204335.1 Parabacteroides sp.
ATAGCGACCGTTATCGTCCGAAATATCCAATATAAGATGTTTTCTTATATTTTATTATATAGAAGTGCGTTTTTCCCATTATTATCCTATTTTGAAACAGGCATCTCTAACATAACAGAAAAAATAATAAATTACGACTCCGGCTTTCGTGTTGCATGAACAAATGCTTACCTGTTTTGTTCCTTCAAGACAAACAAGCATTATATTAAAACTAAATTGAAACAGTTATGGCTAAAGAAAGTGTTAAGATCCTACAGCAGAAATTAGATGTAGAAAGTTTATTATCACAGCTTAACGCTGCATTATCGGAAGAATGGTTAGCATATTACCAGTATTGGGTAGGCGCATTAGTCGCAGAAGGAGCTATGCGCGCTAACGTACAGGCTGAATTTGAAGAACATGCCAACGAAGAATTAGGCCATGCCAAATTGCTGGCCGACCGCATCATCGAACTGGAAGGAGTACCCGTACTCGATCCGAAACAATGGTTCGAACTGGCCAGATGCAAATATGATGCGCCAAACGACTTCGATGTCGTCAGCCTGCTAAACCAAAACGTCGCTTCAGAACGTTGCGCCATCGTTCGCTACCAGCAAATCGCCGAATTCACTGACGGCAAAGACTTTACAACCTGCGAAATCGCTAAACATATCCTGGCCATGGAAGAAGAACACGAACAGGATCTGCAAGATTATCTGACAGATATTGCCCGGATGAAAAGTAGCTTCCTGAACAAGTAATATCTACCGAAGTAAGTTATTATAGACTAGCAGATTACTTTATTTCCCCTTTGAGGGAAGTTGTTTTCGACAGTGTCGGAAATATTATCGACACTGTCGAGAATATTAATGACACTGTCGATAATATAGCCGACAATGTCGAAAACAAAAAACATAAGCATTCAAATAAAGATAGACCGGCTCTAAATCTGATTTCACTAGTATCTAAACAAAATTCATCGTATATTCGCAACCAAATAACAAGGGCTTTGGTTATAACATAAAAAGGCGAATATATATGGGGAATTTTTTACATGAATTTAAGCAGTTCGCCATGCGCGGCAACGTCGTAGACATGGCAGTAGGTATCATCATTGGTGGTGCTTTTGGGAAGATCGTTTCTTCAGTTGTTGGAGATATTATTATGCCGGCTGTAGGCTTACTGGTTGGCGGAGTCAATTTCACCGATTTGAAAATCGTGTTGAAGCATGCGGTGATGGAAGGAGATAAAGTGATTACTCCTGCCGTAACAATCAACTACGGTAACTTCTTACAGGTGACACTGGACTTTATCATTATCGCATTCGCAATCTTTTTAATGGTCAAAGGGATGAATGCGCTGAACAAGAAGAAAGAGGAAGCTCCGGCTGCCCCGGCTGCACCTCCCGCAGATGTTCAGTTATTAACTGAGATACGCGATTTACTGAAAGAGAAAAAGTAAACCAACAGATTATAAAGAAGGCCGGCATCGACTACCGAAAAGGTAACGAATGCCGGCCTTATTCTTTAAGGGTTACGTTCTTCACACATTGAATGTAATAACAAATGTACTACCTTTTCCGATCTCGCTCTCTACGTGGATCGTTCCGCCATGCGCCTCGATGAAGTCTTTGCTGATGGCCAGCCCCAGGCCGCTTCCCTGCACTTTCGTGCCGGGGACGCGGAAGTAGCGGTCGAAGATGCTCTGGTGGTAACGGGGATCGATGCCTTTTCCGAAGTCCTTTACAAATATTTCCACCGATTTACCTTCCTGGCGGGCACCGATGATGATGCGGTCGTTTTCCGGTGTGTAATGGATGGCGTTCGACAAGAGGTTTGTCAATACCCAAGCGATCTTTTCGCTGTCGACAAAGAGCTTGGATATTTTCTCCGGATATTCCACTTCGATATGGCAGCCGAAACGTTCTGCCTGCACGCGGTTCGCTTTGATCGCATAGTCGATCAGTTCGATCGGCTTGGTGATCTTCGGGTTCAACTGGAGTTTTCCGGTTTCGACCTGTGTCATCTTAAGGAGTTCGCCGGTTATTTCGAGCAGGCAGTCGCTGCTTTCCTTGATGCTTTCAGCTAATGCTTTCTGTTCGTTGTTCATATCCCCCACCCGCTTGTCTTCAAGTAGCTTAAGACTCATCATGATGGCAGAGATAGGTGTTTTCAACTCGTGTGAGATGGTAGAGATAAAAGTGGTTTTGGCAGAATCCAGTTCCTTGAACTCGGTGATGTTCTTCAATAGGATTACATCTCCGACATATTGGCTTTGCTCCTTCTGCTCGTTCGTTACATGAATCGGGATATACCGAACTTGGAAATAACTTTCTTTATTGTCGGCATAAATCTTCAAAGGTTCCTTCTTTTCATCCGGCTGAACCAGTTCCCGGACAAGGCGACGTAATAGATCGTTCTTCAACGCCAGTTCGACTGCCGACTTGCCGATTACATTCTCTCTTTTCACGTTCAGGATAGTCAGCGCCACGTCGTTGGCGAAAAGGATTTTACGGTTGCCGTCCAGACCGATGATCGGTTCGGTAATACTGTTCACAATCGCTTCGATGTATTTCTTTCCCTGGATAATATCGGAAAGGGTACTTTTACGATATTCGGTCAGGCGTTCGGCCATCCGGTTGAACGAGTTTGCAACCGCGGCAAATTCATTATATTTTCCCAGATCGAGACGTTTCTCATAATTATGGTTGGCTATCTCCATGATGCCGTCGGTCAACATTCTGATCGGGGTGTTGATGGAACGCGGGAAGCGAACCAGGAAGGCCAAAGCGATTATAAAGCAAATGGCACCAATGATGCAAATCCACAATAAAGCTTCATGTGCCGTATGTTCAGCCAGTTGGCTTTTCCGGTAAATGGAAGCCATATTCAGACTCATCACTTCGTTCAGTGCGATGCGGACACGTTGGATGGAAACGTCGTTCATCTCTTTCTTCATGGCTTCATATTGCGTAGCCAGGTGGGTGGTCGCCACGTTCTCGTCGATTTCGGTAATATTCACTTTTTGCAGGTCGAGGTTCTTTTCGAACTCAGTCCGGGCTACCGGATCGGTTTGTATCCGTTCAAGGGCATCCAGCGTACGGTTGGAATACAATAAGGTATTGTAGTTATCTGCCAGTATGTTTTGTGTATCTGCGGACATACGGTAGATGTTCTTTACCGACAAACCGCCCAGCAGGACGATCATTGCAAACAGCAGGCCTATACCATAGGTGAGCTTCGTTTTAATCTTTAAACTAATGGACTGTAACATATTATGCCAATATTATCAGGTCGATATTCATTTGTGACAAATTATTCAGCAATTTCCGGTATTGGAAACAGGCAAGGAGAACCGAGGTGAATGTAAAGGCAGGCTTCCCGATACAAACAGTCGTGATCTGCTTCTCATGGCAAACTTCGACAATGCTGTCGGGAATGCTTTTCGACTGCATCTGGATGATCTCACCTCCCAGTTCCGTCGCCAGTTTGAAGTGGTTCGACAGATAACGCTGGTTGGCCAGCGGGATGCGTTCGATGCTTTCGCGGGGCGTTTGCACATACAGGACAAAGAACTTCGTGTTATAACGGGTAGCCAGCCGGGCAGCCTTGCGGATCACTTTCCGGGGCGTCTTCTCGTGACTGCTGATGCAAGCCAGGAATTTCTCATGCCGGACACTGGTATTGACGGGAACTGCACTCTCCACTTTCTTTTCTACACGTAAAGCGACCTCTTTCAAGGCCAACTCACGCAATTGGAGAATGTTTTCGGACTTGAAAAAGTTGCTCAGTGCCGTCTGAATCTTTTCCGGCTTATAGATTTTTCCGGCTTTCAGGCGGTTCACCAGTTCATCGGCTGTCAGGTCGATATTCACGACCTCGTCCGCCTGTTCCAGGATACTGTCGGGGATGCGTTCCTTGATCTCGATGCCGGTGATGTCCTGCACATCTTCGTTCAGGCCCTCCAGATGCTGGATATTAACGGCAGTGATCACGCTGATGCCTGCCTCTAAAATATCCATCACGTCCTGCCAACGCTTTTCGTTCTTGCTTCCTTCTATATTCGTATGAGCCAGTTCGTCTACAATCACGACCTCCGGATGGATATTCAGTATCGCCTGCAAATCCATTCCCTCCACTTCTTTTCCTTTATAAAACGACTTGCGGCGCGGAATCAAAGGTAAACCTTCGACCAGCGCCTCCGTTTCGACCCTGCCGTGTGTTTCAATATATCCGATCTGCACGTCGATGCCGCTACGAAGCAATTCGTGCGCTTCCTGGAGCATGCGATACGATTTGCCTACACCGGCAATCATGCCGATGTAGATCTTGAAATTACCGCGACGGGATTTTTTCAGCAAATCTAAAAAGTGTTGTACGCTTTGTTCTCTATCCATGAGTTTGAATCATTCTGTTGCAGTCTTCCTGTTTTAGGGTCTCAACGTAAAGCCAAAGATCAGATGCGCATTCTCCAATCGGGGATTCCATATTGCCTGGGCAAATATAGGCAAAGAAAATGAATCGGTGACCTTTATCGCCGTTGTTCCTTTCAAAGCCACATTCGTTACGGCAAAACCGTTCGTACAATATTGCGGAGCTTCATACGGAACGATGCCGCATGTCACATTCAGATCGACCCTCTTTACGTTGAACGGATAGTTGAGCTCCACATAAGACGAATAGTTCTGATCGCCTTTTTCATCTTTATCCAGTCCGGCAAACATCGTATATCAGGCAATCGAGAGCGGGAACTTTTCTACCGGAAGCATATACGCCAGTCCGACTTCAAGGTGATGTGCCGTTTCATGGCTCTTGAAATTGAAATATTTATTATTGTTCGTTCCATTCTCTCCTGCCCACCATAGATCGGCAATGGAAAGCGTCAAACCGGAATTGCCGAACGTATAAGCTGCCGTCAGGTCTATCTCTTTATTTGCTTTTCCTTCCGTAGAACTATTCCCGTCGAAATCGGTAGAACCCCAGGCGGTCAGCGAGAACCCGCCGGCACTCAGTCCGAAAGTCGGCTGGAAGCTGGCGCCGGTCTGGTACATACCACGCCATATATAAGAGCTGACCAGGTCACCCTGTACTGCAAATTTCACCCCGTTTTCATCTTCCTGCGCATGCACCAACGGGAAGAATAAGGAGCATATTGCAGCTCCCAGTATCATTTTCTTTACGATAGATTTCATATCTGATTTCTTTTGTTTGTTATTTATATCCATATTCATTCCGTCCTCTTATTTCGTGGCATTTGCTTTCTCGAGGGCTATATTTAATTTAAGTACATTCACCTTTCCCGGGCCGAAAAGACCTAACAGCGACCCTTCGACATTGGCATTAACCAGTGCCATTACTTTATCGGCGGCGAGTCCCCGCGCCTTGGCTACCCGTTGAACCTGTGCATAAGCAGCTTTCGGAGAAATATCGGGATCCAGACCGGAACCGCTGGCTGTCACCATTTCGGCAGGCACTTCTTCGCGTTTCAGATACGGATGATGCACCAGGAATGTATCGATGCGTGCCTCTACTTCGGCCAGATATTCTTCGTTGGAAGGGCCTTTGTTGCTACCGGCAGAAGATGATGCATCATAACCATCGCCGGCTTTGGAAGGACGCCCCCAGAAATAGATGTCCTGCGTAAAATTCTGTCCGACATTGGCAGCTCCGACGACTTTGCCATTCAATTCGAGTACTTTGGCATTTCCTTTATTCGGACTAGCTACCTGTGCAAAAAGCCACAGGATGAAGACATAGGAGACACTAAACAAAATACAGAATGCTATTGTCAGTTTAAATGATTTGAAAAGAGTTGATATCATGATTTTATTTATTCTAGTTAATGATTACATAAACATACTTACGATCAAGTCGATTATCTTAATGCCGATGAACGGAGCGATTATACCGCCTACACCGTAGATCAGCAGGTTGCGACGAAGTAAAACGGAAGCCCCGATCGGCTTATAAGTAACCCCGCGCAATGCCAGCGGTATTAGGATCGGGATAATGATCGCATTGAAGATAACGGCACTCAGAATAGCACTTTCCGGACTATGCAGATGCATGATATTCAGGGCTGCCAACTGGGGAATAGCGACCATAAACAAAGCCGGCACGATAGCGAAGTATTTAGCTACATCGTTCGCGATACTGAACGTAGTCAATGTGCCACGCGTCATCAGCAACTGTTTACCGATCTCGACGATCTCAATCAGCTTGGTCGAGCCGTTGTCAAGGTCTACCATGTTGCCGGCTTCCTTGGCGGCCTGCGTACCGCTGTTCATGGCCACACCGACGTTTGCCTGTGCCAGAGCAGGCGCATCGTTCGTACCGTCACCCATCATGGCGACCAGTTTTCCGGCTTCCTGTTCTTTCTTGATATAGTTCATCTTATCTTCCGGCTTAGCCTCGGCGATGTAATCGTCTACGCCGGCTTTTTCTGCGATATATTTTGCTGTCAATGGGTTATCACCTGTTACCATGACTGTTTTTACACCCATCTTGCGCAAGCGTTCGAAACGTTCCTGTATTCCGGGCTTGATAATATCCTGTAACTCAATCACACCGATAATGAAGTCATCCTGCGAAACGACCAGCGGAGTGCCACCGTTGCCTGAAATCTTCTCCACCAAGTCGGCAATTTCCTGCGGATATTTATTTCCGGCGGCTTCGCTCATTCGGCGGATAGCATCGAAAGCACCTTTGCGGATACGTGTGCCGTCTTTCAGATCGACACCCGAACATTTGGTTTCCGCCGTAAATTTAATCATGCGGGAACCCGAAGTACTTAGGTCGCGGATACGGACGCCCTTTTCGCGTCCCAACTCTACGATAGATTTGCCCTCGGGCGTTTCGTCAGATAAAGATGCGATCAGGCAGGCCTTTACAAATGCCGGTTCATCTATCCATTTTACCGGATAGAACTGGGTTGCCTTACGGTTACCGATCGTGATCGTTCCCGTTTTATCGAGCAACAGCGTATCGATATCGCCTGCTGTCTCTACCGCTTTTCCGGATTTGATAATCACATTGGCACGCAAGGCACGATCCATACCGGCAATACCGATGGCCGAAAGCAAGCCGCCAATCGTAGTCGGGATCAGACAAACGAACAGGGATATAAAGGCTGCAATCGTAATCGCCGTATTCGAATAATCGGCCAGCGGTTTCAATGTACCGCAAACTACTACGAATACCAATGTAAAACCTGCCAACAGGATCGTCAAAGCGATTTCATTCGGTGTCTTCTGACGGGAAGCGCCTTCCACGAGGGCAATCATCTTATCCAGAAAACTTTCGCCCGGTTGGGTAGTAACCTGCACACGAATCTGGTCAGACAAGACTTTCGTGCCACCCGTTACGGAATTCTTATCACCGCCTGCTTCGCGGATAACCGGGGCAGACTCACCCGTAATGGCACTCTCGTCGATAGAAGCCAATCCCTCGATAATCTCCCCGTCGGACGGAATCGTATCGCCGGCCTCACAAATAAATACATCGCCCTTTTTCAACTGCGAACTGCTGACAGTCGTAATGCTACCGTTGGCAGCCACCATCTTGGCAGGTGTTTCCTCACGGGTTTTACGCAGGCTGTCGGCCTGGGCTTTGCCACGTGCCTCAGCAATCGCTTCGGCAAAATTGGCAAAGAGCAAGGTAAAAAAACAACACAATGAAAACCAATAAATTGTATCCGAACGAACCCTGTGTCTGATCGCCTGCTACGGCCGCCCAGATAGTAACGATCAACATCACGAACGTTACGATCTCTACAATAAACACGATCGGATTCCAGAACATCGTTTGCGGATTCAGCTTTGCAAACGACTGTTTCAAACTTTCTATAACAAGCTCCTTAGGAAATAAGGAAGCAGCTTTCTTATTTTTCATAATTACTTATTCTTCTTTATAACTGTCAACTTTTTTTCTATTGACTGTCCCTTAATTAGTAGATGCTAAAATATTCCGCGATCGGCCCCAGAGTCAGTGCAGGGAAGAAAGACAAAGCAGCGACGATAAAGATTACACTGAACGTCATTACGGCAAATGTGGCTGTATCCGTCTTTAATGTTCCTGCACTTTCCGGTATAAATTTCTTTTGCGCCAGCAATCCTGCAATGGCAACCTGTCCGACGATCGGAAGATAACGGCTGATGATCAGCGCCAGACCGGTCGTAAAGTTCCAGAACCAGGTATTATCCCCCAGTCCTTCAAAACCGGAACCATTGTTGGCCGACGCCGATGTATATTCGTAAAGCATCTCACTCAACCCATGAAAACCGGGATTGTTCAGCCAACCGCCTTCCGCCTCCACAAAGGCCGGATTATAGACCCAATAATAGCAGGCAACCGCCGTACCGATCAGGATAACGAACGGGTGAGCCAACGCCACGATCGTTGCAATCTTCATCTCCCGCGCTTCCACTTTCTTCCCGAGGAATTCGGACGTACGACCTACCATCAGACCACTGATAAAGACAGCGATAATCAGAAAAGCATAATAGTTCATAAATCCTACGCCGACGCCACCGAACCAGGTATTAATCTGCATATTCAGCATTTCCATCATACCCGAAAGAGGCATCGTGCTGTCGTGCATACCGTTGACGGAACCGTTGGAAGTGACAGTCGTCGTGCAACTCCACAACGCTGTGGCAGCCGGCCCCAACCGGGTTTCTTTTCCTTCCATCGCGCCGGCATCCTGATCGATTCCCATTGCCAAGATCATCGGGTTACCATGCATTTCATAGTAAGTATTGATCCCGACGCTGACCAGATAGGCAAACAGCATGACACCGAAAATCGAAAAAGCCAGCTTCTTCCGCTTCAGATAGAACCCCAATGCAAACACCATCGCCATCGGCAATACCAGGATCGCCCAGCATTCCACCATATTAGTCAGATAAGTCGGGTTTTCCAATGGATGGGACGAGTTTACACCGAAGTAACCCCCACCGTTCGTTCCCAACTGTTTGATCGGAATGATGGCGGCAGCCGGCCCTTGCGAAACCATCTGTTCCTGTCCTTCCAATGTCGTCACTTTCATTTTCCCGTCGAATCCCATCGGAGTTCCCTGCATAATAAGGATAAAACCGACTATCAGCGACAACGGCAACAGGACGCGAGTCGTGCTTTTCATCAACAGGTTCCAGAAGTTACCGATCGTTTGGGTCGTCTTGGCTGCCATTACTTTATAGATACCGGCCAGGGCCGCCATACCGGTTGCAGCCGTAATAAACTGGAACAGCATAATAACGAACAACTGGGTGAAATAAGTCAACCCGCTCTCGCCACTGTAATGCTGCAGGTTACAGTTCACCATAAAACTGATACAGGTATTAAACGACAGATGCGACGACTGCCCCGCATTACCATCGGGGTTCAACGGCAGATACTGCTGGAAATACAACAGAAACATACCCCAGAAGAACCAAAACAGGTTAACGGTCAAAAGCGCTTTCAGGAAGCTCTTCCAACTCATTTCCACATTCGGATCGATTCCACACAGTTTGAAAATCCATCTTTCGACAGGGGCCAGAAAGTCCAGACAGGTCTTCTCCCCTTTATAAACCTTTGCAATGTATCTTCCCAGCGGATAAGCCAGTACGATCATCCCTACTATTTGCGCGATGCTACCTAATAATTCCGTATTCATCTTTTCACCTTACATTATTTGTTTAAAACTTTTCGGGTTTGATCAGAACATACATCAGATACCCGAAGATTACCAAGCAGAGTATAAACAGTGCAACAAACATATTCATCCTCCTTTCTTTAAATCTTTTCGAACCAATCTACACACTTGAAGAAAAACCAGTAGCAGAGGCTACCCACTGCACACAAAAAATAAATGATACAATTTCATTTTCTAACATAGCTTTGTCTTTTAATATTTATACAAATCGTTTTGCCTTTCTATATGCCAAAGCTGTGCCAAAGCAGAAAGGATAACCCGCTAAATCCTGTATTACAGATATTTATCAGAAAAACAAAAGAATATTCCGGAAGATGTAACCCTTCTATTTTGAAAAGGTCGGCCTATCAAAACGGTAATCTATATTAAAACGGGGAGGTGAAAACGGTAGGGCAGAAATAAAAAAACCGGAGGAACGTATTAATCCTCCGGGTAAATCAAAAAAAGTAATGTAGCCTATATCTCACGACATATCCAGCCACAAAAAGTCTCACGACTTCTAATTTTTACCACCATTTACTTTGGGATTAGTAGACATGGTATGGTAAATCTAAAACATGTCCATTCATTAATCTTCGATTCCACCCAAATTTTACCTTCCATCTGATTAATAATCATTTTACAAATACTTAATCCAAGTCTTGATCCCTGGACAAATGGATCTACTTTGACAAACCTTTCGAATATATCTTCCAATTTTTCTTCCGGAATGCCGAAACCGGTATCATGAACAAAAAATTGTAACATTCCTTCTTCTTCCAAATATTTATAACCTACTGTGATTGTTCCTTCTTTCGTGAATTTAATCGAATTATTCATCAGATTTATCAGAACCTGCATCAGCCGGGTTTTTGCAACGCGAATGATGCATTTCGATAAGCCTTTATCAGATACGATCTGCACATTCTTATTTTTACATCTTGATTATTCGATACGAACTAGTTCATCAATCATCTGATTGATAGAAGTGTTGAACTCATTAAATTCAAGCATTCCCGCTTCTATTTTCGCGAGGTCGATTATGTCATCGATGAGTTGCAGCAAAAGCGAATTGTTACTTTCGATCAACCCGATATATTCATCCATTTCTTCTTTCGACTCTGCGAGAGGCAACAAATTTGAAAAGCCTACGATGGCATCCAGCGGCGTCCGTATCTCATGACTCATATTAGCCAGGAAAGCCGATTTCAGCCGATTGGATTCTTCCGCTTTATCGCGGGCTGCACGCAGTTTCTGTTCCAGTAGTTTATGTTCTGTGATCGGTAGGAAAACGCCCGATAAAGAAATTATGTTGTTCGCTTCGTCGCATTCGCCTATTGCCAGAAGTTCTTCCCACGACTCTTTTTTGTCGTTATAAATCTTTAGGTCGTTTAACTGGTATTCAATATGTCCCTTATGTATTTCTCCGCTGATTAACTGCTGGAACAGATTGCGTACTTGTTTACGGTAGTTTTCGTGTACAGCAAGTAAAGCCTCCTCCAGCTTGAGCTGCTTATTTTTTTTAAACGTGCTATATGTCTTTCCGGTCGATGCGTCTTTTTCTGTGACCATTTTATCGACTATAAAAAGATCGTTTGCAATATCATAATGCCAATAGATCATACTGGCGGCATCTATTGCCATCCATAGTTTATGATTCATTATCTCCAAATCTTCCTGAAAATGTTTTATCCTTGTGACATCAATTAGAAATATGTCATTGATATCGGGTTGCTCGGATGCCATCGTAATCACACCATAAAAATGATTATCATAAGAATATTCACTGATATGCGGCTTCTTTGTTTCTGTTACTTTTTGGGCGATCTTAACAAATTCGTGTAATGAACCATTTTTTATTTTATCACTTTTGGCCAGTTTTTCATTCAGAAAATATTTTCCGGGTATCAGAGACTTTTCGAAGGCTTTATTAACTTCAAGCACATCGATGCCGACTTGCGTGCCGTCTTCAAAAATCCTGCTTCGGATATAAGGGAGAGGCATGTTGTCGAATAAATCCCGGTATCTTAGCAGCAGGCTGTTCTCACGATCTTTCATTTTCAGTTTGATATGACGGATATATAATATCGTCGATAAAAAACAAATAATGAAAAACAGGATAGTACAGATCAGTATCCAAGTCCAGTAAATATGAAGAATAATTAATAGCATATTCATATCCCCTATTCAATTACCGGTCGGTCGTCATCATCATCGCTTCCTCCTGATGAAGGCGGGCGAGTGGTTCCGGTACTTGTTTTTTCCACCTTTGCCTGCTCCGAGATTGTCGGAGATCACGACGCGGTAATGATCAATGCGTGCATTCCACCATGCGAACAGTTCCGCGTATTTATCATCGCCTTTTACCAGTGCGAGAGCATTCAGTTTCTCTACCAGTGTGTTATAAGCTTTTTCGTAGAGGGGACGTGTCAGTTCGGTACTTCCTTTTCCACTTCTTTGGGAGCGTTCTTGCGAACGCTTTAGTGTCAGTTCGTTACAAAGGTCGTTCGATTTTTTAAGTTCGGCTACCCAGCCGTCCAAGCCTAAAATAGTAACATCTGCTTTATATTTATCGGACGTCAGTTCCTGTAAGAAATTATTGATAAAACTTGTCTGATCATCGAATGCACGTTTTTGTGCGCCTGTGAAGGTGTTTGTCAATATGCCCAGCCGTGTGGCAGCCTCTCTTTTATCCTGATCGAAGTGCCTTAATCCGTTCTTTATCTCTAAAACAATAGCAACATGTTGCTTTCCACGCAGTTTGTTGGCCACAGCCATCTGATCGGTGAAAATACTTTTAGCCACATTGACGATACTATCGTCGAAGTTCTGCAATTTAGCCTTATAATCCGGAAAAATATCATTTATTTCCAGGGTGTCGGCGCCTATAGCTTCGATTGCAATTTCTATTTCACGACCGAAAGTCAGACTTTCGTTATTCTTTAATCGTGTTTTTGTTCCGAATGATTGTATTTTAGTCATAGATATATATTTTTTTTAATTAAGTATACAGTAAAAGTATTTCCAGATATTTACAATAACGCTAAACCGTCAGAATGACC
>JAJPZM010000251.1 GCA_021204335.1 Parabacteroides sp.
ATATTGTCTACCCATAAAAGCAAACCCGGCTCCCATTTCGATAAGAAACTTCTCTATATGCTTAACCAAACCTAATTCGACATCCCGTTCATCATACTCGTCCGTAAAAGTAAGCATATCGAAGATATAAGGATCTTTCAATACTTCTTTTACTTGTTTGGCCTGTATTTCAGGAAGAGTAGCATCGAAATTATTAGCCAATGCTCCATGAGAATGATAATAGTCCTGATTAATAGCTTCAATTAAGAAATTGCGCCCCACCCATTTTTCAGGCTCTGAATCATATACCAATAACGGGCTTTGAGGTCTTTGACTTTCTGCATCAAAACAATATTATGCGACCAGCTCAGATGTTTAACCGGAAGGCATACGGATATATCCTTCAAATACGAAACAGGTTGTTTCGTATTTGTAAGATGCTGATTATATTCATTATAGAACTGAATCATAAACTGACAGTTCCTGACAGAAAAACCTTTTATCTTCGGATAATCATTCTTTAAATCGTTAGATAGCTATTCAAGCGCATTGTTACCCCAACCAATTTGTATCTGGCTTTCGGACAAAAGTTTACCTATATCCCAATACATAGAAAGTAACTCCTCATTAGCTGCATAGATAGCTTTTTTCTGCGCAAGAGCTACTCTAATCTTCACTTGTTTAAGCAAAGCTGCATAATCAAAGGCGTTATTTTGAATTATAGAATCCATAAATTATCATTAATATACTGCAAATCCTGCATGATACGCTCGTTGAAGTTTCGAAACAAAGATAGCAATTTTGTATCTTTGTCCGATAAAAAACGAATAATTCCCAAACAGGATATGCAAACACCTCTACTCACCCCCGATAAAGACCCGATGGGCGCGGCTATTGCCGATTATTACGCAAACGGAAAAGCCGGCAAACTACGTGTGTTCTCTTCCATGTTTGATGAAGACGAGATACCGGTAAAACAACTGTTCCGCTGCTTTGCCGAGATGCCGCCGATGGAACAGAAAGCACTTCGCCGGAGCAGCGGCAAGATACTCGATGTAGGCGCCGGAAGCGGTTGCCACTCGCTGGCATTGCAGGAGATGGGCAAGACGGTTAAAGCGATCGACATTTCGCCGCTATCGGTCGACACCATGCAGAAAAGAGGAGTGAAAGATGTTTGCCTGGAGAACTTTTTCAACAAACAGTTCAACGGCTCATTCGATACGATCCTTATGTTGATGAACGGTTCCGGCATTGTAGGCAAAATTACGAACCTGCCTGTTTTCTTCCGCACGATCAACCGCCTGCTTGCACCCGGGGGTTGTGTATGGATGGATTCGAGCGACCTGCGTTATCTATTTGAAGACGAAGACGGCAACCTCGATATTGACATCGAAGACGATTACTACGGCGAAGTAGACTTCCGCATGCAACATAAAAACGTCAAAGGCGATAGCTTTGACTGGCTATACATAGATTTTCAGACACTCTGCCTGCATGCCGCCAACAATGGATTTAAAGCGGAAAAGATACAGGAAGGGGAACACTACGACTACCTGGCAAGAATCAGTAGAATATAAATCAGCATTTTATGGATTATTTAGCTGTAAATATACTCAGCTTCATTATCTTTGCGAAAACAAATACATTAGAGCGTTCATTTTATGAAATTGTCAATACGGATCCTTTGCTTCTTATTCTTAATTGCCTCATTCGCGGAAGCGGCAACCCAACGTAAACTACCTTCTTACGAAAAGTATATAAAAACATATAGCCCCCTGGCCGTTCAGCATCAGAAAAAATACAAAATCCCGGCCAGTATCACACTGGCGCAGGGATTACTCGAATCAGGCGCCGGACAAAGCGACCTGGCACGTCGTTCGAACAACCACTTCGGTATCAAATGCCATTCAGACTGGAGCGGCGGACGCGTGTATCACGACGACGACCTGCGCGGCGAATGTTTCCGTAAATACAAACGGGTGGAAGATTCGTACGAAGACCATTCCAAATTCCTGAAACGCTCGCGCTACGACCGGCTGTTCGACCTGAAAATAACCGACTACAAAGGTTGGGCAAGAGGTTTGCAGAAATGCGGATACGCCACCGACCGCGCATACGCCAACAAGCTGATCAAAGTAATCGAAGACTACGAACTCTACCGCTTCGACTCCGGCAAGGTGCAGAAAATGACACAACAGGAGAGAAAGAAACAGAAATTCCCGACAGTAAGATACACAATATATAAGACTTACGGTCTGCTCTATACCTATGCAAAGGAAAACGACAGTTTCGACCAGATTGCCAGAAACCTGGACTTCAGCGTCAGGGATCTGAAAAAGTTCAACGAAGTACCCGAAGACTTCCCCTTGCAGAAAGGCGACATCGTTTACCTGCAAAAAAAGAAGAAAAAAGCCGACAAGCCTAATTACGACCATGTTGTGCAGATCGGCGAATCCATGCATAGCATCGCACAGAAATACGGAATACAGATTAAGAGCCTGTATAAGATGAATAAAAAAGACAAAGATTGCGTTCCCGAAGAAGGAGAAGTGCTTAAACTTAGATAAGTAACACAAAAAATAGTATCTTTGCAGCCAAATATCTAAAAACAATGAGTGACAAACGTTACAACCTGCGCGGTGTATCCGCTTCAAAAGAAGATGTTCATAACACGATTAAGAACATCGACAAGGGTATATTCCCTAAAGCATTTTGTAAGATCATACCCGATATATTAGGTGGTGATCCTGAATATTGCAACATTATGCATGCTGACGGAGCCGGAACGAAATCATCCCTGGCTTACATGTACTGGAAAGAAACCGGTGACCTGTCTGTCTGGAAAGGTATTGCACAGGATGCACTGATCATGAATATAGACGACCTGCTGTGCGTGGGTGCTGTCGACAATATCCTTGTTTCTTCTACTATCGGACGCAACAAGCTGCTGATTCCCGGAGAGGTTATTTCTTCCATCATCAACGGAACGGACGAACTGCTTGCCGAACTGCGCGAGATGGGCGTAGGCTGCTATGCCACCGGCGGAGAAACGGCCGATGTGGGCGACCTGGTTCGCACCATCATCGTAGACAGTACGGTGACTTGCCGTATGAAACGGGCAGACGTTGTAGACAACAGCCATATACAAGGTGGCGATGTAATCGTCGGAATGGCCTCTTACGGACAAGCCACATACGAAAAAGAATATAACGGCGGAACCGGCAGCAACGGCTTGACCTCTGCCCGCCACGACGTATTCGCCAAATATCTGGCAACCCAATATCCGGAAAGCTTCGATGCTGGCGTTCCCGACGAACTGGTTTACTCCGGTGGTCTGAAACTGACCGACAAAATCGAAGAACTGGATATCGACGCCGGCAAGCTGGTACTCTCCCCTACCCGTACGTATGCACCGGTAATCAAAGTATTGCTGGATAAGCTACGTCCGCAGATCCATGGTATGGTACACTGCTCGGGCGGAGCACAGACCAAAGTGATGCACTTTGTAGAAAACAAACGCGTTACAAAGAACAACCTGTTCCCCGTCCCCCCTCTTTTCCGTATTATCCAGGAACAGAGCGGAACCGACTGGAGCGAAATGTATAAAGTGTTCAATATGGGACACCGCATGGAAGTCTACCTGTCGCCCGAACACGCCGAAGAAGTGATCAGCATCGCCAAGAGCTTCAATATCGACGCACAGGTTGTTGGCTTCGTAGAAGAAGCGGAAAAGAATGAATTGATTATTGAAAGCGACAAAGGCCGCTTCATATATTAATCCGAATAGATGGCAGATAATAGTTTATTAGGAAGATTAGACGGATTAGTGAGCCGTTTTGAGGAGGTCGGAACATTAATTACCGACCCGGCAGTGATTGCCGACATGAAGCGGTTCGTAAAACTCAATAAAGAGTATCGCGATCTGGAGAAGATCGTGACTACCCGCAACGAATATGTCAATACACTGAATGGAATAAAGGAAGCACGCGAAATACTCGACGCGGAGCAAGACCCCGAAATGAGGGAAATGGCACGCGAAGAATTAGAAGCCTGTAATGCCCGCGTCCCGGAACTCGAAGAAGAGATCAAGCTGCTGCTTATACCCAGCGACCCGGAAGACGACAAGAATGCAATCGTTGAAATACGCGGCGGAACGGGTGGCGACGAAGCCGCCCTGTTTGCCGGCGACCTCTATCGCATGTACATTAAATATTGCGAAGCCAAAGGCTGGAAAGTAGCGTTGTCGAGTTGCAGCGAAGGTTCGTCGGGTGGATATAAAGAAATTATTTTTACCGTCAGCGGTGAGAAAGCATACGGTACGCTCAAATATGAATCGGGCGTACATCGTGTTCAACGCGTACCCAGTACCGAAACACAGGGACGTGTACACACTTCGGCAGCCACCGTTGCCGTACTTCCCGAAGCAGACGAGTTCGATGTTGAAATTAATGAAGGTGAAATTAAGTGGGATACGTTCCGTTCGGGTGGTGCCGGCGGTCAGAACGTCAACAAGGTGGAATCGGGCGTACGCTTGCGATATGTCTGGAAGAACCCGAACACCGGCGTGAGCGAAGAAATCCTGATCGAATGTACGGAAACGCGCGACCAACCGAAGAACAAGGAACGCGCACTGACCCGCCTGCGTTCGTTCATATACGATAAAGAACATCAGAAATACCTGGACGACATTGCCCATAAACGCAAGACAATGGTTTCGTCGGGCGACCGATCCGCGAAGATCCGGACATACAACTATCCGCAAGGACGTATCACCGATCATCGTATCAACTACACGATTTACAATCTGTCGGCTTTTATGGATGGCGACATACAAGCCTGCATCGACCAACTGACCGTTGCCGAAAATGCAGAACGCCTGAAAGAAGCAGAATTATGACAATTTCATTATTTGACACGAAACAAGATGAACAAGCAACAATTATTCGAGAATATCAAAAAGAAACAGTCTTTCCTTTGCGTCGGACTGGATACAGATATAAAGAAAATCCCGCAGCATTTACTTTCGGAAGAAGATCCTATCTTCGCTTTCAACAAGGCCATCATCGATGCGACAGCCGATTATTGTGTGGCCTACAAGCCGAACCTGGCTTTCTATGAAAGTCTGGGTGTTAAAGGGATGCTTTCCTTTGAAAAGACAGTGACCTATCTGCGTGAAAACTATCCCGATCAGTTCATTATTGCCGATGCCAAGCGCGGCGATATCGGCAATACATCGGAAATGTATGCCCGCTCTTTCTTCGACCACATCAAGGTTGATGCCGTTACGGTGGCTCCCTACATGGGCGAAGACAGCGTGAAACCGTTCCTGATCTATCCGGAAGCTTGGGTGATCCTGCTGGCACTGACCTCCAACAAAGGTTCACAAGATTTCCAGATGACGGAAGATGCCAACGGCGAACGCCTGTTTGAAAAGGTATTGAAGAAATCGCAGGATTGGGCAACCGACGAACAAATGATGTACGTTGTTGGTGCCACTCAGGGAAAAATGTTCCTGGATATCCGTAAACATGCGCCCAACCACTTCCTGTTGGTTCCGGGTGTCGGAGCACAGGGCGGCAGCTTGCAAGAAGTAGCACAGTACGGCATGAACAATCAGTGCGGTCTGCTTGTTAACTCCTCACGTGCGATTATCTACGTGGATAAATCGGAGAATTTTGCATCGTTTGCCCGCGAAGCAGCACAGGTCGTTCAACGGGAAATGGCGGGATATCTGCATGATAAAGGAATTATTCCATGCAAAGCATAGGCTATCCCAATTATTTTCACCATTTTTGCAAACTGCTTTATTCTTAGTGGAGCAGACTCAATTCAAATACATATATAACAAAATAAGTAATGGAGTTATCAGCCCAACAAATAGCGGACTTTCTTGGTGGAACCGTTGAAGGCAACCCGGAAGTGAAAGTCAGCAACTTCTCAAAAATAGAGGAAGGACGACCCGGAACGTTGACGTTCCTGGCGAATTCCAAGTACGAGCATTATATCTATAATACGGAAGCAAGTATTGTTTTGGTGAATAACGACTTTTCTCCAGCCGAACAGATCACTGCTACATTAGTAAAAGTTGAAAACGCATATTCGGCTCTTGCCATGCTGCTGAACATGGTTGAACAGTCGAAACCGAAAAAAGCCGGAGTTTCTTCGACGGCCTTTATTGCCGTCTCTGCGACAGTGGGAGAAGAATGCTTTGTTGGCAATTTCGCATATATCGGAGAAAATGTAAAGCTGGGTAAGAACTGCCAGATATATCCCAACGCATACATCGGCGACGGTGTAACCATTGGAGATAATTGTATTCTTTATCCGCATACAACCATATACAACGGGTGTAAAATAGGCAATAACTGTATCCTGCATGCCGGTTCGGTAATCGGTTCGGACGGTTTCGGTTTTGCTCCCGAAGGAGAGAATTATAAAAAGATCCCGCAACTGGGCAATGTTGTGCTGGAAGATAACGTAGAGATCGGAGCCAACACCACGATCGACCGCGCCGTAATGGGTTCGACCATTATCCACCGCGGTGTGAAACTGGACAACCTGGTTCAGATAGCCCATAACGTGGAAGTCGGTGAGAATACGGTAATGGCAGCTCAGGTGGGTATTGCCGGTTCTGTCAAGATCGGCAGTCATTGTATGTTTGGCGGACAGGCTGGTCTGTCCGGGCATATCCATATTGCCGACCACGTAGCATGCGGTGCGCAGGCAGGTGTAATCAGCGACATCAAAGAAGCAAAGGCCGTATTGGGTGCCCCGGCAATCAACGCCAAGAACTTCATGCGCTCGAGTGCCATATTCAACCGTTTGCCGGATATGTACCGCACAATGGGACAGCTACAACGCGAAATCGAACAATTAAAGAAAGAAATTAATAAATAATATAACGTATGCAGAAACAAAAGACGCTAGCCAAGAGTTTCTCGATGCAGGGAAAAGGCTTGCACACCGGATTGGACATCCAGATCACGTTCAACCCGGCACCGGAAAACCACGGATATAAAATCAAACGTGTCGACCTGGAAGGAGAACCGGTTATCAATGCACTGGCAGAAAACGTAGCCAGCACGCAACGGGGCACTGTTTTATCCAAAAACGGCATTCAGATCAGCACCGTTGAACATGCAATGGCTGCTTTATATGCCTACGAAATCGACAACTGCCTGATCGAAGTGAACGCTCCCGAATTCCCGATCCTCGACGGTAGCTCATGCTTCTTCTCCGAGGAAATACAGAAGTCGGGCATCGTTGAGCAGAATGCTCCGAAAGATTTTTACATCGTAAAACATAAGATCGAAGTAAAAGACGAAGAAACAGGTTCTTCGCTGATCATCCTGCCGGACGAGAAGTTCAGCGTGAATGTACTGATCTCCTTCGATTCGCCCGTTCTATCCAATCAGTTCGCCACATTAAACGATCTGAGCGAATTCCCCGAAGAAATTGCGGCTTCCCGCACTTTCGTTTTCGTCCGCGAAGTGGAAATGCTTCGCCAGAACAACCTGATCAAAGGTGGCGACCTCGATAATGCGATCGTTATCTACGACCAGAAGATGCCGCAGGAAACGCTTGACAGACTGGCAGATGAAGTAGGCATTCCTCATCTGAACGTACATGAGCTGGGATATATCAACAACAAGCCGCTGGTATTCGACAACGAGCCGGCACGCCATAAACTGATCGACATACTCGGCGACCTTGCCCTAATCGGCAAACCGATCCGCGGACGCATCATCGCTACCCGCCCGGGACATAAGATCAACAACCAGTTGGCCTGTATGATCCGTAAGGATATCAAGTTAAACGAAGTACAAGCCCCGATCTACGATCCGAACGTAGCTCCGCTCATGGACATCAACCGTATCCGCGAACTGCTTCCCCACCGCTATCCGTTCCTGTTGGTCGACAAGATCATCGAGATAGGCGGAAACTATATCGTCGGAGTGAAGAATATTACAACAAACGAACCGTTCTTCACCGGGCACTTCCCACAGGAACCTGTTACACCGGGCGTACTGCTGGTTGAAGCCATGGCACAGACCGGTGGTCTGCTCGTACTGAATTCGGTTGACGAACCGGAACGTTACTCTACCTACTTTATGAAGATCGACGGCGTGAAGTTCCGCCAGAAAGTAGTTCCGGGAGACACGCTGATCCTGCGTTTGGAACTGTTGGCTCCTATCCGTCGCGGTATTTCAACCATGAAAGGTTATATCTTCGTCGGCGACAAGCTGGTTTGCGAAGCTGAATTTATGGCTCAGATTATAAAGAACAAATAATAATAGAAAGAAGAAGGCAATGAATCAATCTCCTTTAGCAGTCGTACATCCCGAAGCAAAGATCGGTGAGAATGTAACGATCGATCCTTTCGCAGTCATTGAAAAGGATGTAGTAATAGGCGATAATTGTCACATTTATTCACACGCAGTCATTCTCGACGGAGCACGGATCGGCAACAATTGTTTCATCTTCCCGGGAGCTGTAATTGCCGGTATTCCACAAGACCTGAAGTTCAAAGGCGAAAAGACATTCGTTGAAATCGGCGACAATACGACGATCCGCGAATGTGTGACTATCAACCGGGGAACTGCATCGAAAGGCAAAACCGTAGTAGGCAGCGATTGCCTGATCATGGCATACTCGCATATTGCCCACGATTGTGTGCTGAAAGACCATATCATTGTTGGGAATGCTTCCCAGATAGCCGGAGAAGTGCAGATTGATGATTTTGCTATTGTCAGTGGAGGCAGTCTGGTTCACCAGTTTACCCGCATTTCCAAACATGTGATGATTCAGGGCGGTTCACGTATCGGAAAAGATATTCCGCCTTATACATTGATTGGTCGCGACCCGATCGTTTACTGCGGTATCAATATCGTAGGACTGCGCCGCCGCGGTTTCACCAACCAGCAGGTATTCCTGATCCAGGATATTTACCGTACATTATATACTCGCGGTCTGAACAACACCGAGGCACTGAAAGCCATCGAGACAGAATACGAGCCCAGCGAAGAAAGAGACCTGATACTTAACTTTATCAAGACTTCCGACCGCGGCATCGTAAGAGGTTCTATCGACGAGTAAACGATAAGAAAAACAGATGTTTTCAAAAGGCTGCCAGCTCTTTACGGAGCCAGCAGCCTTTTTGTTTTATATAACATCGCCTGCCCGCCTCTTTTTTATACCGTTATATGTTGGTATTGATATTTTTACTACTTTTGAACCAACAAAAAAACTAATAAGACTATGGTATTTAGATTCCTCATTCTATCAGATGAAGTAGACGACTTCAAACGCGAGATCAAGATCGATGCGGAAGCAACTTTCCTCGATCTTCACGACGCCATTCTGGATTCGGTTGGTTACACGAAAGATCAGATGTACTCTTTCTTTATTTGTGAAGACGACTGGAGTAAGAATACGGAAATAACATTGGTTGAAATGGATACCACTTCTGAAGTGGACAATTATATTATGGAAGATACTCGTCTGGAAGAACTGCTGGAAGATGAGCACCAGAAATTAATGTTCGTTTTCGACTATATGACCGAACGTGCCTTCTTCATGGAGCTTCGCGAAATCGAACCGGGCAAAGACCTCGACAAAGCGGTGGTCAGCAAATCGATCGGCCTTCCCCCTGCCCAAACAGTTGACTTCGAACAGTTTGATGCAAAGAGCGGAAGCACAGAGATCGGCGAAGACTTTTACGGCGACTCGGAACACGACCTCGACGAACTGGATAAAGAAGGTTTTGAAGGTTTAAGCGACGGGCCGATGGACAACCCGTACGACGACGAGCGTTTTTAATTGATGAACTCCCTTGTCATTTTACTTGGACCGACAGGAGTCGGAAAGACGGAACTGAGCCTGCGCATTGCAGAACATTTCAGTTCGCCGATCATCTCATCCGACTCCCGTCAGCTCTATAAAGACCTTCCTGTCGGAACAGCCGCCCCTACCCCGGAGCAAATGGCAAGAGTAAAACATTACATGGTCGGAACGCTCAGCCTGACCGACTATTACAGCGCCAGCAATTTCGAAGAAGACGTTATCTCCCTTTTACAGACACTTCACCAAACAATTCCTACGGTCGTCATGACCGGCGGTTCCATGATGTACATCGATGCCGTCAGCAAAGGCATCGACGACATACCCACCGTTACGCAGGAAATACGCGATGCCATTTACGCCCAGTTCGAGCGCGAAGGGCTGGAACTGATCCTTGCCGAACTGAAAGAATCCGACCCTGTCCATTACGACGAAGTAGACCGAATGAACTACAAACGTGTCATCCATGCCGTCGAAATCTGCCGCATGACCGGCAAGCCTTATTCTTCTTTCCGCACCAACAGTAAGAAAGAACGCCCGTTCCGAATCATCAAGATCGGATTAACCCGCGACCGCGAAGAACTGTACGACCGCATCAACCGCCGTGTCGACCAGATGATGGACGACGGATTGCTGGAAGAAGCGCGCAAAGTCTATCCTTTCCGCCACCTCAACTCCCTCAACACCGTCGGTTACAAAGAGCTTTTCAAATACTTCGACGGTGAATGGCCGCTGGATTTAGCAGTGGAGAAGATCAAACGCAACTCCCGCGTTTACGCCCGCAAACAGATGACCTGGTTCAAGCGGGACGAGGAGATTAAATGGTTTCATCCGGACGAAGAAGAAGCAATCCTGCAATACTTAAATAAGAAAACGTCTGCTCGATAAACAAGTAAAAGTCTACTTATAAAGTAAGCTCCAACCTACTTATCGAATAAGCTTGACCTTACTTGATAATAGTTTTTAATGGCTGGTTCCTTTTTACTTCACACAGATTTAATATCCCCGCTCCCCCAAGTAAATAAAATTATCCTATCTTTATCGCGTTAAAGAAAAAGAATGGATACAACTACGGAAATAAAAGCTTTTAATCAGTTGTTTACTGATTATTATGACTTATTCGTTCGTTTTGCCAATACGTATATACAGGATAATGCAATAGCAGAAGATATTGCAGTAGAGAGCATTATATATTATTGGGAAAATCGCCACACACTTGCTTCCGATTCAAACATTTACGCTTACATTCTGGAAGCGATTAAACACAAATGTTTGAACCACCTCCGCCATCTTCGTGTTCGTGAAGATGTAGAACAGCGTATGCAGGACCATCAGCAACGGGTAAACAGTCTGTTGATCGCTACGCTTGAAGCCTGCGACCCACAGGAACTTTTCAGTGATGAAGTCCAGCGCCTGCTCGATGAAGCATTGGGCATGATGTCTGAGAAAACCCGTAGAATCTTTATCATGAGCCGTTATGAGAATAAAACGTATCCTGAAATAGCCGAACAATGCTCTCTTTCGGTGAAAAGTGTTGAGTTCCACATCTCCAAAGCATTGAAAATATTAAGGGTACAATTAAAGGACTACTATATGATTATGCTCTTGTTTCTATAAGCACAAAGAAAATGCAAAGAAAATATGATAAACTTTTAGGGTATATTTTTTCTGAGGTGCTTATAGTATATGGAAAGAGAACTATTATATCGTTTTTTTGCAAGGACAGCCTCTTTTGAAGAGGAAGAAGCTGTCTGTAATTGGGCGAATGCTTCCGAAGATAATCGGGAAGAACTAATTAGGGAACGGAAGTATTTCGACATATTACTGTTACATCAGGCAAAAAGCCCTGAGAAGACATCATCTGCTCGCCGTTTCAGCCTGCCTTCCGTTATCAGGGAGTCTATGAAGATTGCTGCTGCCATTTCCATACTGGCCGCTTCTGCGTTGTATATATATAATAATGTAGAGATAACCACACCTCCGGTTGCTATGAATAAGATCGTAGTTCCTCCGGGCCAACGGGCGAATATCACATTATCCGATGGTACGAATGTCTGGTTGAACGCTTGCAGCGAGATGACCTATCCGGTATCTTTCAATCAAAAATCCCGAAATGTTTTTCTAAAAGGAGAAGCCTATTTTGATGTTTCCAAAAATATAGAGCATCCCTTTATCGTACAGACAAACGAATGTAATATAAAGGTGTTGGGAACGAAATTCAATGTCCAGACCAATGAACAGGATAACGAATTCTCGGCTGCCCTACTGGAAGGCTCTATCGAGTTGACAGATAAAATAAATCCGGAGCATACAATTCAGCTTTCGCCTATGACAAAGGCGGAGTGGAAGAACGGGGAGATGGTAGTCGATTCGATCCGCAACCTGGACGACTATCGCTGGAAAAAAGGGCTGCTCTGTTTCGAGAATATTCGCTTTGCCGAGCTAATGGAACGTTTTGAGAGAACCTACGATATCCGAATCGTAATTCAAAACAATAGCCTAAACGACTATAAATGCAGCGGTAAATGTCGTGTCTCCGATGGGGTGGATTTCATTTTGCAGGTATTACAACGGAGCACCCGCTTTACTTTTTCACGCAACGACGATAATACGATTATCTATATAAAGTAAATGTATAACCTTAAATTAAAAACAAAAAAGCCTATGGTATGAGAAAGAAAGCACTCTAAAAAAGGTGATGAATGTACGAGATTCACCGCCTTATAACTAACACATGTTTTAAACAAGTATTAATCTTTAACATCACAAAGTTATGAATAAAATTACTTTGTCGGGATTTTATCCTGTATTAAAA
>JAJPZM010000419.1 GCA_021204335.1 Parabacteroides sp.
CCTTCCGCTGTGACCGGCGGTGTGGCGGCTGCCCCCTGTTCGAGGTCCGGCAACACTAATTTCCAGGGAGGGAGCAAACTCCAAATAACGTACGCCATTAAGAACATGATCGGTGATATTACCGGGATGATTTGCGACGGGGCTAAACCCAGTTGTGCCCTGAAAGTATCCAGCGGTGTTTCTACGGCAATGATCTCGGCATTGATGGCAATGGAAAATAAAGTGGTGACTCCTGTCGAAGGTATTATCGACGAAGATGTGGATAAGTCTATCTCCAATCTGACAGCGATAGGTTCCCGCGGAATGGAAGAGACGGATAAGTTGGTATTAGATATTATGACTGGAAAGTCATGTTGAAAAGGTTGTTTGTTCTTGATTTGAACACCCCGGCAGCAATTGCGTTGCCGGGGTGTTTTTTATGGTAGTATCTCTTTCAGTTTGACTTGTTGGAATACCATGTCTGCCTGGCTGCTTTCATACAGGATGCCGATTGTGCTTTCGTCAACGGAAGTGATACAGGAGTATCCCCGTCCGTTGTATTCATCCAGTAATATTTTCTTTTCATCCGGCCAGGTATTACCGTCGTCGTAACTTACTTTCAGTGTTATATGGTTGCGCTCGGAGTAGGATTCCGGATTAACGAAAAGGAGAATTGATTTTTCGATACCGTCTTGCTGGTACGTGTGTTTATGGATGCTTGCCATGCAGGTAGGTTCTATCAATGCTTTTCGTGAAGTGGGATGTTCCGTCCAGGTTCGCCCCAGGTCGGAAGTGATGCAGATACGCCTTCCGTTTTCTTCTTTGTTACCCCGGTTACGGTTGTCGCGCATATTCAGCATAATGTTGCCGTCGGATAATTGTACAGCCATACATTTCGTTACGTTTCCGAAAGTCGGATTGCTTGCTGTCCAGGTTTTGCCGCCGTCTTTGCTCCAGGTAATATTGGAGAAGGCATGTCCCTCCTTGTCGCGTCCTTGTGTAGGGAAGACGAGGGTTTCGTCCTTCAACGTGATGCCATGTCCGGGAGCCGGGGCGTAGAGCCACCATTCTTTACGCTTGGTTTGTGCGGTGATATTGACTGGTTCGCTCCAGGTTAGCCCATCATCGGTACTTTTGGTAATTAGGAATTGGCTGGTTTCTTTGACTCCAAAGCCTGGTTGCGAACCTTTTTCACGCCATTGGTGCATCCAACGGGTACTGTCTTTTGTCATGCTGGGAACCCATTTACCGGTTTTACCATCCAACACGCCATGCATCCATAAGCCGGCGACGTAAATATCGCCTGTATTTTCATCTACCAGGATGTTGGCATCGCTTACACCGTTGTATTTCTCGGGCAGTCCGCCCCATTCTTTCATATCCAGAACTGTTTGGATGGGTTGCCAGGTTTGACCTCCGTCGGTACTGCGGTTCAGGCAAATATCCATGTCTCCCTGCAAATCGCGTGAGCTTTCATAGCGGGCATCATAGATTGCCAGCAATGTTCCTTTTGAAGAAGTAGCCAATCCCGGTATGCGGGAAGTATGTACACCGTCCTGCATGTGCTGGCGAACGGCAACACCTGCACGCAATCCGGTTGAAGGAGTTTTAGGTACTTTTATTTTGCCTTTGTCCGTTTTCAGGGTTACGCACGTTACGTTGAAACGGTGGCTGAGGTCTGTCTTTTCTTTTAATTTGAGGGAAACCCATAGAGAGAAAGTGTCTGTTTCAACCGGGATATCCGTATTGAATGTAACGGTTTCACCCCCGGCGATAGGGGCGAGTAATGGTTTGTCGGCATCTATCATTCCCTTTTCGTTGGCGTGATATAGCCCGACTTTGTTAATGTCGTTAATTTCTGTTGTACCCTGAAGCTCTAAAGTTATTTCCCGTAAAGAATATTTGATTGGTTGGGTCCGTATCAGTTCTATTTTCAATATAGGATTGGTTTCCTTCATGGTAAGTATAGGAAGTACAGGCTGCTTGACAGTTACATAAATACTGTCTGTATAGCTTGTACAGGAGAATAACAGGATGGACAGAGATATAAGCAATAGTATCTTTTTCATGGTGATAACAGGATAAATAATGTAATTGGAAGTATTAATGGTTATGTATTGACTATTAGTTGATTACAGTTTCCTCGTAGTTTCTCGTTTTGGAAACTCCAGTTCCCCGTCTAGGAAACTGTAATTTCCTCGGTAGGAAACGCGCGTTTCTTCCTTAGGAAACTGTAGTTTCCTCCTAAGGAAATTACAGGAAACTGTAGAGTGCCGGATTAACCCTTTTAGTTTTGCAAAAGGAATGATAGTGAATCCTATTTTTTCGTGCGGATTGTTGATACCGTATTCGTAGTAATCCGATTTTACCGTCAGGTAAGTTCACTAAATCGGAATAAGCACTGGGACCGGCATAGATAAGACAGGCATAAGGCCAGGTCTTGCCGTTATCTTCGCTCAGCTTTACCGTCATTTTCTCTCTTTTGTCTGTCGATGCTGGGTTAGAGAACAAGATATTGCTGCTTACTTTATTGTTTTTCATGTAATTGAGTGTGCTTCCCTGACAAATGGGTTCTATCAGTTCCGGCAGGTATTGCATGTTGGAAACGGTTTCTCCGCCATCTTTGCTGATTGCGTAAGAGCGGCTTTTGCTTTCCTCGCGGTTGTAGTTGCGCATATTCAACATCAAGTCGCCGTTTTTGAGTTCTACTACACTGCTTTCGTTTCCTCCGTGTTGACCGACTACTCCTCCGAGTTTCCAGGTTTCACCTTTGTCATCGGAATATATCAGTTGGGAATGGTATGTTTTAGTGTTTGCCACCATGTGGTTGGCTGAAACGACCAATCTGCCTTTGTATTTTTTATGTTGCAACTGGATGCCGTGACAAGGGCCTGTTGCATACCAAGTCCAGTCCGGACGTTTGACGGAAGAGGTTATATCTTTGGGAGCTGACCAGCTTTTTCCGTCATTGTCCGAATGAAGAACATATATCCTGCGACTGTCTTTACTTGTCTGGTCGATGATCTCCTTTTCGTGGTCTTCTCCCAGATTGTGGCAGGCAACTAAAATAATCCGTCCGGTTTCCTGGTCTACGATGGGGGCGGGATTGCCGCAGACGTTGTCGCCGTCGTCCCACACGGTAATAGCCTTGCTCCAGGTTTTACTGCCGTCTTCCGAACGTTTTACTACCAGGTCGATGTTGCCGGTATCCGAACAACTGTTCTTTCGTGCTTCGGCAAAGGCGAGCAGTGTACCGGCTTTACTTTGGACGATGGCGGGGATGCGGAAACAGGCATATCCGTCCTGTCCCTGCTGGAAAATGTCTGTGGTCGGGCTTTCCTGTGCCTGGATGAAAAGACCCAGTTGCATAATCAGGAGAAGGCATGTTGCGAACGTTTTTTTTCATAAGCTGATATATTTACGATTATTACTAGTATATCTTTGAGAGTATGAGGATGCTGTAAAAGTATTTTACAACACCCTCATAGATTTCTGTTATTTATTGTATCCAGGTGTTTGAGTAATACCCGGATTCTTGTTTATAGAAGTTTGGGATACAGGCCACAATAGAACATTCTGTTCATTTTCGCGTCCAACCAAATAAGGTGCTTTCTGGAAGACAACGCCTAAACGGATAAAATCCCACCATAGCTTGCCTTCGGCGGCGAATTCTTTCATGCGTTCTGTAACGATGGCTTCATTCAGATTGGCAGCCGACATGGAAGATGGATAGAAATCGCTCTTACCGTAGGCACGTTCTGCAATTTTGTTCAGTGAAGCGACTGCACCGGAAATATTGTTTTGTGCCATTTTGATTTCTGCATCAAACAAGATTGCATCGGCAAAGCGATATACAATAATATCGGAGTCGGAATATACGCGTGCCGTTCGTCCAGGTTCCCGCGAATTTATTGATCCATTGGAAGGTTGCGTTTTTAGGTTCGTCAAAATAAGTTTCGAAGCTGAGAATGGTTCGCTGGTCATCCTTATTTTCAGAAAGCAGCGCTTTATAGTCTTCCGTATAGAAACACCATTGCTGGTGGCTACCAACCTTTACCGGGTTTTCGATCGATTCGGCAGATACGTATTGGGAAGGAACCAGGTAGTCTCCCGGATAACCTCCTGTATATTCATCCTGGATGTAACTCCATGCGAATATTATTTCGTTGCCTAACTCATTGTAGAAGATGCTACCGAAGTTTTCTTCCAACGAATAGTTTCCGTTTCCAAGAACAGCCTGGACTGCGGTGTTAGCGTTGTTCAGCGCTGCTTCGCCGGCATTTCGTACTTTATACATCCATAGATTATAGTCTGCTTTCAGCATATTGATTGAACCGGGAGAAGCCAGGTTGCGTTCCGATGCAGATGCCGGCATCAAAGCCAGTGCATTGTCGATATCTTCGCCAACTTGCCTGAAAACATCCTCTGCCGGTTGCCGGGTAGGGAATAAGCCTTCCTGTTGGTCGGATTCAAAGCCTTCCAGCAATATGGGGGCATCCCCCCCCCAGATACGTCCGATCCAGTAATAGCAGAATGCTCTTACATAATAGGCGTTTGCCATGATTTTATTCTTCGCTTCTTCGCTATTGAAAGCAATGCCCGGTGTGTATTTTAGAATCAAGTTTGCATTATTAATCGTAGTGTATAGATCTGTCCAGTCTGCATAGCCATGATTGGTTGGGATCTGATTCTGATAAACCTAATCGCGGGTAGTTTGGCTTGTCAGCCCTTCTCCCCATAATCCGGTTCTGTATTCTCCCCAGTAGATGTAACCGGTATTGAATGCTGCTCTGAATTTATTGTACATACCGTACATGGCAGAAGTGGCATCTCCTTCGTCCTGCCACATGGAATTGGCAGATACTTCGCTTTTCTGGACTATATTCAGGTCCCCATGACATGCAGTGAGCAGGGTTCCTGCCAGTAATATGGATAATATCGTTTTAATTTTCATAATACTCTGTTTTATAGCTTAAAGATTCTTTTAATTAGAATGTTACTTTTACTCCTACGGAATATTTGCGGATAGGAGGATAGTTGTAATAATCTTTATTATATGTAGTGGAAGCACCCACTTCCGGAGATACACCCTTTACAGCTGTGAAGTAATGTAAGTTATTTCCGGCAAGAGTAATTGCTAAATTCTGGATACCCAACTTGGCCAGTTTATTAGTCGGCACGTTGTATTGCAGGCTGATTTCACGTATGCATAAATAGTCGCCTTTGTAATTGAATACGTTTGAGGTACGACTGAAGTTTGCATTTCCATCATCCGGGTCGTTGGCTGTGAAGCGGGCATATTTCGTATTGTCGCCCGGTTGCTTCCAACATTGTTTTACTTCGTCGATCAACGTATAGTTGTTTGCGAATGTATTCATGAAGTAACGCATTTCCGAGTTGTTGTTGATGGAATGTCCTAAAGCCCAATCCAGGAAGATATTCAGCGTGAAATTCTTATAGGTGAAATTGTTATTCAAACCACCGGTGGAATGAGGAACAGTGTAACCGAGTAAGAATTGATCCTGGCTGTCGATGTAATCTTTACCGTCTCTGGTCTGGCTACCTTCGCGGTTTTTCCATTCGTAATCGCCTACTTCTTTACGGCCGGCAATACTTTTACTGTCCGAATGACGGTATCCTTTGGCTGAGCTATCATACATGGCATTGTCTGCCTGTTGCTGCGTTTCCAGGATATGGTCTACCATATAACCATAGTACCGGTACAGCGGTTCTCCTTCAGCTGTTCCACCAAAGGCAGTTCCATCCGCCAAAGTGATGCCGCCTATACGATTCTTGTCGCGTCCGTTATCCGGCAGCTTTAGCACTTTATTCTTTACAAAACTCCAGGTTAATTTGGAAGTCCATACGAAGTCTTTCGTCTCGATGTTGGTAGAGCCGATTTCTATGTCGAAGCCATAGTATTTCACTTTACCGATATTTGTCTGTACATCCTTGAAACTGGAAGTGTTGGGCAGTTCTTTACTGAACAACAAATTATCCGTTCGTTTGTCAAAATAGTCTGCATTGATATTTAAACGGTTATTAAACATAGACAAGTCGAAGCCGGCATCCAACTGTGTTGAAACCTCCCAGGTTAATCCTAAGTTCGGCATAGTAGAAGGTATGATACCTGCAACGCCGTCATATTTAGCATCGGTAGAGTATTTGCCGTAAGCATCATACAAACCAATAGAGTTGTTACCTGTCTGTCCGTAACTGATACGCCATTTCAGGTTGTTGATCGGTGTTACATTCTTCATAAAGTTTTCGTCCGACATCACCCAACCGATAGAAGCACCGGGGAAGAAACCCCACTGGTTGCCGGAAGAGAAGCGGGAAGATGCATCTTCCCTGAACGTTGCAGAGAACAGGTATTTTTTCTGGAAGTCGTAAGACAAGCGCCCGAAATAACCGATTGTCACGTCGTCTGTGAAATCGCTTTTCGCATCTTTCTTATTAGGCCCGGCAGTTAATGTCGGTACCTTGTCGGAGCTGGCTCCGGTTACGGTTGCCTCCATGGTCTGGTTTTTATCTTTCTGGTAAGAATAACCGGCCATGATAGAGAATGAATGATCCTGGATTGTTTTGCTGTATGTACCGTATGCTTCCAGCTTATTCCTGTTAAGCTCACCGAATTTAGCCGTAGTTGTATGCAGACCGCTGAACTCATTCGCTTTTTCGAAACTGTCGCTTCTCCAATGGTGGTTGTAGGTCGATAGTTGAACGTCTGCTTTTAAACCGTCGATAATGCGATAAGTCAGCTTACCGAAGGCTGATAAACGTTTTTCTTCTTTGCTCTGATCGTTGTAATATTGATACCAAAGCGGGTTGGGAGAGGTGGCGTTATATCCTTTTGTCGGTGTGTCGTCTGCATTGTATTTCTTCTGAGTCGGCGGGGTTGCCAAACCTCTGGATATAACGTTCATCTGGTTGGGATATTCCGATGAATTGGTTTTTGAATAGTCGAAACCGGCAGCAAAAGATAATTTGTCGTTGATCTTTACGTCCAGGTTATTACGCATGCTTAAACGGGAATAGCCGGTTGCCAGGGCAACACCACCATCATCGGTATATCCGACACTGGCGTTGTATCTGACAGCTTCACTTCCTCCGTCGATTCCTACATAATAGTTCTGCCACAGGGCATTCTTATAGATTTCGTCCTGGAAGTTATTATCCTGGAAAATCAGCGTCTTGCTTGGGTCGAGCGGATCGGGCATTGAACGATATCCGGCCGGAACGTTTCCACCGTCTCTCAGGTAGCGGGTGGAATAGATGGAAGATTCCGTATTGCCGGAACTGGCAGAATATCCGTCCATTGAATTGAATCTTGCATTAGGGCCTAATGCAACAGCAGGGCGAACGATATTCGAATAGTCTTCGGCATTCATGAAATCGTATAAAGTCTCGGCCTGCTGCAGTGCCAGATTCGCTTCAAAAGTGATTCGGGGAGCTTGATTGGCTGATCCTTTTTTAGTTGTGATCAAGATAACGCCGTTAGAAGCTCTCGAACCGTAAATAGCAGTAGATGCTGCATCTTTCAGCACTTCGATAGACTCGATATCATTCGGGTTAATGCCCGAAAAAGCACGTTCGACACCATCGACCAGGATTAACGGATCGTTACTTTTGTTAATTGAGGAGCCACCGCGGATACGGATAGTCGCATCAGCACCTGGCGTGTTGTTGTCGGAATATAATCTGGCACCGGCTATTTTACCTTTCAAGCCTTCGCCTACAGTGTTAACCGGAACATTCTTTAAGGCATCTCCGCTTACTTTTGTGATGGCAGATGTAATGGTTCTTCTCGATTGTGTTCCGTAACCAACTACAACTACTTCGTCCAAACCTACGGTAGAAGCATTCAGTGTAATATTCAGAATAGGTTCATTTCCTATTTTAACTTCTTTCGTTGTATATCCGACAAACGAAAAGATCAGAGTTGTTCCTTTCGGCACGTTGATATTGAATTTATCGTCTACATCGGTAATCGTACCTGTAGTTTGTCCTTTAACTGCCACGGAAACACCCGGCATCGTTAGTCCGTCATTATCTGATACAACGCCGGAAACATTCATTTCCTGTGCATAAATCGATATAAAAGGGAATAATAAAAGGACTAACAGTAAACATAAATAATTAATTTTATTCATCTTTGTACTGGTTTTAAAATAGTGTTATTTTAAGATCGACACAGGGGAATAGAGACCGACCAAAGTTTTATTCCCCGTGTCTTTTTTATTTTGATAGAAAATCGATCTTATATAAATCGTTTTTCAGCCTATTGTACTCTTCGTCGCTTACAGGCGGAATAGGTAATCTACACTGTCCGCACTCAATTCCAATCAGATTCATAATTGCTTTTCCTCCTCTTACACCTCCTCCGTATTTAATGATTATTTCTACTATTTCAATTGATTTCATCTGAAGTTCCCTGGCTTTCTGCAGGTTTCCTTCTTCCATTGCTTTAAATATGCCGTGATAGACTTCGGGTAGATAATTATAAGTACTTCCTACACCGGCTACCGCTCCAAAAGCAAGCCCGGTTATCAGTATTTCATCGAATCCGTGGAGCACTTCAAATTCTCCGTTGTTCAATGCCAGGCATTCTCCCATTTCCATCAGGTTGTTGTGGGTGAATTTGGTTCCGGCAAGGTTCGGCATTACCTTTTTACCTTCTTCCAGGAATGTTGCCACTGGTAAAGATACCCCCGTCATAGACGGCATGTTGTAGTAGTAAAAAGGCAGCTCTTCCGCACTTTTGGCAATCGGGGCAAAGAAGGCTATCAGATCTTTTACTGTTTCCGGTTTAAAAAACAGGGCGCCATCGAAGCTATCGCATCCGCACCATTTTCAGCTGCATGGCGAGCTAATTCCATTGCTTCCACCTGCGAATTACTTCCCACATGGGTAATCACCTTAAAACGACCGTTTGCCGATTTAACCCATTGTTCCAAAATACTTTTACGTTCATCCGTAGTCAGGGAGAGAGACTCCCCGGTTGTTCCGCATACGAATACTCCTGTCATACCGGAACTTGCCATCAGGTCGGCATACTTATCGATTGCGGAAAGATTTACTTTTCCATTGGCATCCATAGGAGTAAAAGATGCAGCAATCAATCCTTTCAGACGTTGATAATTTTTCATGTCATTATTGTTTAGAGAATAATTTATAAATAGTTAAATGATCGAGATTCTTTTTCTGACCGGGTATGATCAGACTTGCTATATATCCGATGACAAAACAGGAAATGAACCCCGTAGTCGTATATAGTAGCAGGTGTACATATTGCAGACGGATCATCAGGAGTTGGACTAATATACTGCCGATTATTCCGCATAAAGCACCGGCTGCATTAGCCCTCCTGGTTATCATTCCCAATAAGAATAGCCCTCCTAAACTTCCGAGGATAATTCCTAATATTTTATTGAATTCGTCCCATAACGATTTTATTTCCCAGGTTGCCATCATATAAGCAAAGGCGATACCGGCAATTCCCAGTAAAAGTGTGGCAATCTTGGCTGCGTGCAAACTGCTCTTCGTCCCTTTTGAAACTATTTTACTGTGGATATCGACGATATAGGCAGTAGCAGCCGAATTCATACTACTGCTGAGTGTCGACATGGCTGCTGCGAAAATGCCGGATATTAACAGTCCGGTTACGCCTTGGGGCAGTTCGGAATAAATGTGCCAGGGAAGAATTGCATCGCCATCCGTAATTGTCAGGCTCAATTCTGCCGGGTTATGTCTATAATATACGTAAAGTACTGTGCCGACAAAGAAAAAGAGCAGTGTGGCGGGTATGGTAAGGATGGCATTGGTCAGGATACTTTTTTCGCCTGTTTTTCTGTTTCCGTTGTCATGTACCGTTGCACCATGGTCTGGTCGGTTCCGTATGTTGTCAGATTTGTGAAGAACGTGGCAATCAATACTGTCCATAAAGTGGACTGCTTTAAGTCGAAGTTTAAACTGCCGAGGTCGAACTTATTATTCGCTGCAGCTTCCAGGATAACTCCAGAAAAACCGTCGGGTACATTGAATACTGCTATTACAACAACCAGGATTGCACCGCCCAGTAAAACGACAACCTGTAAAGCATCTGTCCATACAACGGCTTCTATGCCTCCCATCATCGTATATATCAAACTTAATACGCCCATCAAGCCGATACAAAGAAAGATATCAAAACCTGTAACCACATTCAATGCAATGGCAGGTAAGAACAGTACAATTCCCATTCTTCCGATCTGGAACAAGATGAAAGCCAGACTGCAAATGACACGAATTAACGGGCTGAAGCGTTGTTCCAGATATTCGTAAGCTGTTGTCACGTTCAGTCTGCGATAAAATGGGATGAATAAATACAGAATCAGAGGCACAACCATCAGAATGCCTGCATTAACCAACATATAACTCCAGTCGGATGAATAAGATTTTGCGGGAATGGACATAAAAGTAATTGCACTAAGGCTTGTCCCGAAAATACTCAATCCTACAGCCCACCAGGGTAGACGGCCTCCACCTTTAAAATAATCGTCTGTGCTTTTTTGTTTTTTTTTGAAAAATAGTAACCGATCCATGCCAAAGATGCAAAGTATAGGATTATGATAATTGTATTTATCGCTCCAAGTCCTTTTTCAAAAGGAATGATTTCTCCCTGTAACAGGTGAGGTGTACGGATGCCCGGCTTGATTTCCCCACTGGTCAGGTAAAAAGAGTTTTCCTTGCGGGCTATGTTGGTCGTAACGGCAATAGGGTAGGGTGCTACTTCTTTTTCAATTAATGTATTGGTTATTGTGTGGTATAAACGAACCGTGTTATCGAATCCGGGATGTGCATCCGATCCGGGAATTAATTGGGGAACGCCACCTAAAAAAGGATATGATTGGCTCCTGTTGCTAAAGCAGTTCCTGCCATTACAGGGAATTGCCGGTCAAGTTTTTTCCAGGTGTTTAGTCTCGGATTATAGACAAATCCGTCGGTAAGAACTTCAATGTATCCATCAGCTTTATAGTTACGTCCGCTGAAAAGATAAAAGCATTTATCAAACCCGTCGCTTTGAGCTACGCTAACGGCATATCCGCGTGGTGCTCCCGGCCAGGTTGGTAAAGTTTTCCAGCCTTTTTTACGATTGGCTAAGTCGAGAACAAAGAAATGGCCGGTTGCTTCCTGCTCTTTCATGCTTCTCTTGTCCTCCGGCTATGTAGATTTTGTTATCCAATAAAACAGAGGTGGCATTCGCTAAAGGGATAGGAAGAGAAGGCCAGTCCGTATCGATGTTTATTTCGCCATTTTTTAGTTGGAGCAAGAAAATGTCGCTATGGCATTGGGATGAGTCGCATCCGCCGATACATAGCAAACCGGATGGCAGTTCGATGGTATTGCCATAAGCTAACGGTTTGGGGATACCGTCCTGAATAATATTCCATTTGTCTTCCGTATTTGAAATATCTATATAATATAATGTATTCCACCAGGTTTTATATCCTCCGTTCCAGGGAGTGGCGTCCGGAAAGTTTGCACCTCCCGCCACAAACAGATTGTTGCCAATGAAACCGGAAAAAGCTCCGGCAACGCCTATATTTGCTTCTCCGTTGATTTCGGGTAAAGTCAATGTATTGTCCCACGCTATTTTTCCATATCCTGACTACCGGATGTCTCATGGATGGCTGCACCTGTATGGAATGCGCTGAAAAGACAGATGAATGACAGAATTATTATTTTGGAAGTATTAGACATAAGTAAGAAATTTATTTGTTGGTGTTTTACATTCTACTATTCATGAATATTTTGTAAACCTCGAAATGCCGCTCAATCGCTTTCCGATAACCAATTTTATCGTTCTTCTTCAGAAATTCGAGCAGATCGGCATGGGTAACAATCTTACCTTTCTTTTTCATTTCAATATTGATAGGCTCCAGTAAATCTTTGAATTTGTTTTTAACAAAGACCATGACCGGATGAATAATTTCCTGGAATTCGGAGATTGTTTTATTTCCTGTTATTTCATATAGCTTTGCATGAAAGGTAAATTCGCTAACCGGTGCGTATTCGTTATTCTCGAAAACGATACCCATCTTTACTATTTCTTCCAGTTCTGCAATATCTTCGGGGGTGATGTTTCGGAATAAATCGCTACAGATACCGATTTCTAGGGCAATTCTGAAACCCAGGATATCGAAAAGCGATTCTTCACTCAGGATGCGTGGATCGACAACCCGTTTCAACCCTCCTAAAATGGATGGTTCTGTCAGAATCATTCCTCTGCGGGTACGGCTTTCTATCATTCCCATCATCTTCAGGCGGCTTAATGCTTCACGCAATACGCTGCGGGCAACGCCCAGAGCTGCTGCTAATTCAAGTTCGTTGGGGATAGAATCGCCGGCGCGTAAATCTTTTTCTTTTAGATAGTTGAGTAGTTTGTCTTCAACCTGATCTACCAATGTTATAGTTTGACTGTGTACTTTTAGTGAATCCATAGTATATATTAGATTATAATTCGTATTAATCTTATTTGTCTGACAAATTAAAAGAAAAGATTTTGTATTTACAATAATCAAATATCTATATTTATAAAATTTAACTTACCTGATTCATCTCTGCAAAT
>JAJPZM010000468.1:0-7340 GCA_021204335.1 Parabacteroides sp.
ATTCATATGATGTTCAATAAATCAACGGACATCATGCGGATAATCATTTTATATTTATTGCCTACCTTTGTGTTTGTACTTAAAAATGATGGAAACATGGAAGCGATACCGATCAGAAAATTCCCTATCGGGGTACAGGACTTCACGAAACTGCGCGAAGACAATTTTTTATATGTAGATAAAACTGCCTTCTGAGCCGTCCGCGACGTTTCGGCAAAAGCCTCCTGCTTTCCACCCTCGAAGCCCTTCGCCAGATCGACGAAAAGGGTTACCTGATTCCTTACACAGCCGACGGCCGCCAACTGGTAAAAGTCGGAGCCGCCTTCGATCCGGCTACCTGCAATATCGGAGAATGGAAAGCGATTGTTTAGGAATATCTAAGAGATCGCTTTTGGATCTGAATATAGATAACCGATTGTTTCTTATCAAATTATACCTAATACCCTAAATGTTAAAATATGGGCATTTTGGGGGCTTTTTTAGACCTTAAATAGAAGATATATAGGCTATTATTGTGTTAAAATAAAATGACGAGAAAAAACGTTCCTTTTCTCTCGTCATATTTCTGCGTACAAAGGTACGACTAGTTTTTAAACCTGCAATTCTTTTCAAATTTATTTTTCTCAATTTGTATCCTTTCTTATCAGCCAGATACCGAAACTTGTATAAAAATCCCGCTTTCTAGTATGAACTTCCCTTCAAGCCAAAAAAATGACGAGAGAAAAGGAACGTTTTAGCTAGTCATTTTACTAAAGACTTCTTAACAGATCCCTTGTTGAGGTCGCTTTGAGGAGGGCAGAAATAGCTTAAAACGAACCAACGAAAATGGCTTTTAATAAACACTATTATTAATATTAAATTAAATGATTATGAACAAAAAGTTTTCTACTCTTATGGCCAGTGCTTTGCTGGCCGGAGGCGTGCTTACTGTGAATGCTCAGGAAGATTCACCAGCTATGCCACGTTCTGCAACTTTTGTAGGACAGGATGTGTAAAAGTTGGTGAAGGTCGGTTTGGGATCCAATAATTATGAAAGTAATGGATTCTACCAACTGTATGCTAAGACTGACAATTCTGATGATCGGGTTTTGGTGATGGAGTGGAACTCAGCTTCTAAGAAGTATGAATTGAAACTGGTTAAAATTGATGGTGCAAATGTTCCTTTGGATGCCACTCTGTGGAAAATATCTGCAAGCTGGGACCGTACATCCGGAAATGTTAATTACATTTTCGTAAACAAGGCTACTTTGTTGCCATTGCAGGTGGCTGTTCCTGAAGAGGATGTTCCTGCGGCAGGATATACAACGCCTGTCACTGCAGCAGTTGAAGGTTCTGTTACAAACTGGTTGTGGAATACAAATGTGGAAGACTTGGAAAGCGCTCGATTTACTTCACTTGTAAGTACAACGGAGAAGGTTTGGTTGGTGCGCGATAAATCTGGAACCGGAGAAACTATTAAAGTTGTAAAAACTGCGTCAAATGGTTCTCAACCGAATATTTCAAACTACGTAGTGATAGGCTTGAAAGCTGTTGAAGCCGGTCGTGTAATCCTGACTGCAGAACAGATTAACACAAAGTTGAATAATGCCGAAGGCGTAGACGCTACACGTATTGATTTCGTGTTCGATCCGGAAGTGCAGAACCCTGATCCCGAATTGGCAAAAAATATCATGTCGGAAACGGCTTTCGTTGCTCGTGGTGCAGAGTTTACTCTTCAATCGAATGGAACATTGCAACGTGACAATTCTACAGCACCGAAAATCCCTGACTTCAAAAGCTGGGTAGCTGCTGATAAGAAGATCGATGGCAAATACGTACAGTTCGCTTCTTATAAAGAACCGTCTAAAGTCCTGATGGTCGATACTGCTTATTACAATGAAGGTCAGAACAATTATTATGACTTGAAGCTGGCTGTTAAAGAGTTGAAAAAGAATGAAGGTACTTATAACGTTACTTCAATTACTAACACCGCTTATGCAACTTTCCAGGATCAATCATTGTTCAAGGTCGTTTATGAACCGACTTTCGATCGTATCTTGATCCAGGCTAAGTAGATTACTAAGCCTTCAAAACAAGAGTTGAAAGATGGTGAAGTTTGGGCTTATCAGACTACTGTAACGAATCCTGGCGATAATGACGGTTTCACAAATGTCAACAAGCTGAATAGAGATGTAACTGACAGTAGGTTGGGAGCCTTGACCTCTTCTGACTATTATGAGCCAATCAAATACAACCTGGTTAAATTGGCATTGCTGACAAGCAACCCAGTTCATACAGAACTGACAGTTGATAAGCCGGATGCTGTTGACGTAACCAATGCCGAAGAAGGTTACTGTGGTGCTTTGACAGCCATCAAGATGAAGGGAACAAAAGACTTCGCTCAGTGGACATTCGCTAACATCGAAGAAGGTTACTACTATATCCAGAATGCCAAGACTTAGGCTCTGCCTTTGATCCCTGTTGGCGGTTGGGCATATCAGGATTTGACTGCAACAAATAATACAAGAGGCGGTGCTGTCGTTTATTCTGCTGAACAGTTCACTACGATGCCTTCTGCTCAGTGGCAGATTAAGGGTAATGCCGGCTATTTCACGATCAAAAACCGTGAATCAACAGAAACATGGTCTACTCAGTATTGGTATCAGGTAAAAGATGTAAACGGTAACAATGTAGCCGATACCTATACAAACTACGGCACATTCAATGGAAGCGGTATCAGTAGCGTTGCTAAAGATACTATCCGCCTTGTGAAAGTGGCTGATGACGTATTGAATGAAAAGCTGAACGGTTACCTGAATATTTCACAGGCTGTAGCTATGGCTGATACATCTGTGTTCACAGTGAAATATGTAAGCCCGCTGGAAATCGACCTGGGTATGGTGATGCAGGCAGACTCCGTATTGAAGATGGTGAACGGTGAAGCCATGAACTTCAAGCTGGAACGTGTATCAAAAGATGATGTGAAATATGGTATCGACAATAAGTTGGAAAGAGTCGCTTATTATATCTACCTGGATGAAGTAAGCAGCAACTCATCAGAACCGACTGGCTATCACCACAGAAAATACATCGTATTGGAAGGTGGTAAATACAGATTGGCTAATATCGTTGTTCGCGACAATGCCGATGGTACAACATATGTTCCCAATGCAACAACAGGTGTAAGAGCTGAATTCTATGTAAAAGAAATCGGTGAGCCGAATAAGAATTATGTATTGGTGGACGGAAGAGATCAGTTTGCTGCTTCAACCGGCTTAGGAGCTACCGCTAAGGGTGTGAGAATGGCTATGGATCAGACAACATTGGAAATGCGTGCTAACGGTCTGCCTTCTGTTGCTGAAAATGTTTACACAAACAGCTTGCTGAATCTGGTGAAGGACGCTGCTGGCAATTATGTGTCAACTATTGCTTATGGCGATCATGTAAATATCTTCTCAGAAGATTATCCTGAAGTTACAATGTATGAAAACCAGGGTCTGTTGGCCATGTCGTCATTAGAAGCCGATCGCGAATACAACACAGCTATGTTTGTTGATACAGCCTACGTAAGAAACAATACAGCAAAGCCGCAGTATATGTTTGTTCTTCGTGAGCAGCCGGATGCTAACTGCAACTTCCCGAACCATGCACATCATGCCGTAGAAGGCGATTACCTGATGCATTTGCAGGATTCAGTCTCAGTAGATGATAAATATACCTGGGAAAATCGCAAGTTCGCTCGTTTAGGCTTTATCCCGGCTCGTCACGAAGGTGATACTCTGTTGGTGAAGAGCTCTAAGTTTACAGGTGATAATACTCAGATCTATGTAGACAGAGCAGACACTTATGCAGGTAAAGACACAATCAACTTGGCTGACAATTCAAAAGATCAGTACTGTACATTTGCTTTGCGTTATGTGGATACCGCTCGCGATGCATTCTACCTGGAAACATTATACAAGAAAGGAACTCCGGCCGACAGATACGGCAATGGAACTCCGGATGAAGTAGGTTGGGTAAGATGGCATAATGGTGTACCTGTAGTGGTAAATGATTTGTCACAGGCTGGTAAGTTCAACTTTGAAGCAACCGACGAAGAAGCAACTGCCAACGACGCTATCAGCGCAGAAGGTGTATCGGTTATCGCAACCGACGGTGCTGTTATCGTGAAGGGTGCTGAAGGCAAGAACGTAGTGATCATTAACGTACTTGGCCAGACAATCGCAAGCACAGTAATCACTTCTTCTGAAGCCACTATCTCTGTACCTGCCGGTGTAGTTGTAGTAGCCGTAGAAGGCGAAGCCGCTGTAAAGGCTATCGTAAAATAAGAAACTATTATAATCAATAAATTTAAATTGACTGCGTGGTGATATCGAATCAAGTACCCCGCGAGGGCGAACAAGCAGCCAAATATTAATACTAAAAGTAATGAAATAAAGTTCTTCTGTCGTACCTCTGTGAAGAGCGAAAGCAGGCCTAAACAAACCCCGACGGATTTTTTCCGCCGGGGTTTCGTATTTTAGTCCCCCGTATAAAATATATCAGATATGAAAAAAAAATTGAACGCCACCCTCTTGACGGAGACGGCACAAGAATTGAAACACCAGTGCGAACAGCTCGACCAGGAACTGAGGACGGTGAAAAAACAGTGTAACAAACTCTCGCGTATGCTGCAATACGCCGTCTGGGAAGAAGACATGGTGGAGGCAGAACCGATCGTTTTCGAGGGAACGACCGCCGACTTCGTGAAGCTGATTGCTTCCTTACTGCTCGACGGCCGCTGGACGGTGAACGGACAGCACGAAATCAAACCCTTCCTGCGTGCGCTCGACGCAGTCTGCCGCATCCGCTACGACCCCACAAAGGAGTGCGCAACGTTTGGCACGCTGATGAATGCTGTGCAAGATTACCTCGACCGTCTGCGCGAAAACTGACCTCTATGTTTTTGAAAATAAAATCCAAAAACATAGGTACGGATGCCCGGCATTGCCTATCTTACCCTCGAATTAAAAACACATTAAAAGCAAGTTATATGATACAAGTAACCATGTATGCCCGGTTCAAAAAGAGGCTGGGAAATGTTAATCTGATCGATGTACTGTATGATATCCGCAACGGAAAGTATGCCACCACGATCAACCGCATCCGCGTTTGTATGGACAAAGACAATCTCGAAGCAGCCGATACCCTGAAAAAAGAGTTGCCCGCCGTCACCCTCTCTGCCGCTTACAGCGGACAACGGTTGAGCAAGTTCATGACGCTCTACAACCCGCTGATCATCCTCGACTTTGACGAGTTGAAGAAAGAAGAGCTGCCGCGGCTGTTGGCGCTGACGCGCGAAGCGCCCTATACCGTTGCCTGTTGGATCAGTCCGCGTGGGATGGGGATCAAGGTAGTGGTCTATCCCGCCGTTGAAATGGAGTTGACACCGGCCAACCACAAAGCCATCTATAAGCGCGTGAAGGAATGCTACGAACACCGCCTGGGCATCGAAGCCGATGCTTCGGGCAACGATCCCGGCAGGCTCTGCCTTGTTTCCTGCGATCCGAGCCTCTATCTCTCTCTCCGTTTCGAAGCCTGGCTACGGGGCGAGGGCGGCCTGCCCGGGGGGGCTGCCGCCGATGGAACCGATCGTCCCCGACGAAGTGACCCGCCTGCTCGCTTCCGCCCGTAAGAAGACCACCCGCAAGATGGTCTATGCCGAGGGCAACCGCAACAACTACGTCCACCTCTTTGCCAGCCACTGCAACCGCCTGGGTGTTCGCCGGGAGGAGGTGGAACGCTATGCCGCCGCATCGTTTGCCGACCTCGCTGCCGACGAACGCCTGCAGGCCATCAGCAGTGCCTACGCGCATACCGAACAGTTCGCCACACGTCCGGCAGCGGCCCCTTCCGGACGTGGCAACGGTTTCGTCAGTCAGATACAGGAATACCTTGCCGCACATTTCGAGCTGCGCCGCAACGTGGTGCGCAACAAGGTGGAATATCGTGTTCGGGAGGGGGGGGAGACGAAGCGGCGTTCTGTCAGGTGACCGACTACTGGGAAAACTCCCTCTGGTGTGCCTTGCAAAAGTCGGGCGTCTATTGTCGCCTCTCCGACCTGCGTTCGGTGATTCATTCCGATTTCAGTCCCGAATATCATCCGTTTCATGCCTATTTCGACAGTCTGCCGGCGTGGGACGGAGCGAGCGACCCGATTGTCCGGCTGGCGGCAACGATCGACACCACCCGTCCGGAGTTCTGGGCCAGATGCTTGAAGAAGTGGCTGGTGGCGGTCGTGGCCTGTGCCATCGACGAGCGGCAGACTAACCACTCCGTCCTGCTGCTGAGCGGTGCGCAGGGATTGGGCAAGACGACCTGGCTGTGCAACCTGGTGCCGCCCGCCCTGCGCGACTATATGTATTCGGGCAACCTCGACCCGGCGGACAAGGACACGTCGCTCTTGATGAGCGACTGTTTCCTGGTGATCCTCGACGAGCTGTCGGGGCAGAGCAAGATGGAGCTGAACCGGATGAAGGCGATGATCACGAAGGACGCCATCCTCGAGCGCCGCCCGTATGCCCGCAATGCCGAGTCGTTCGTGCGTCGCGCCTCCTTTGCCGCTACGGTCAACGACAGCCAGGTGCTGACCGACCACACCGGCTCGCGCCGTTTCCTCTGCTTCGAAGCGTTGCGCATCGACTATACCTCTGATGTAGACCACAGCGCCGTTTATGCCCAGGCGTTGGTGCTCTACCGCGAGGGCTTCTGCTACTGGTTTGCCAACGACGCCATTGCCGAGCTGAACGACAACAACGAGTCGTTCCAGCAGACCAGTCCCGAAGCCGAATTGTTGTTCACCTACTTCCGCAAGCCCGGCCGTTTTGAGAACCCGCTTTTGCTCTCTGCCAGCGAAATCCTGACCCGGATAGCCGAACGAACGCGCTTTCATGTCACCACAACCAGCGTAATTCAGCTTGGAAAAGTGTTAAAAAGTAGTGGTTTTGTGGTCAGTAAGAAGCATGGAAAACGCCTTTATCACGTTTTTGAGCTGGATCATGACCAGGTTGTGGCCCGCCAAAAAGGCATGGGGAGCGATTCTGATGAGAGGGATGAAGAAAGTGAAAAAGAGAGTAATTCTTCTGATAATGAGGGAGGTATATCGCCATTGTGCTCTAATCCGGTGTTGCCGTTTTAGGATTGGGGGGGGGGGGGGGGGGGGGGGGGGGGGGGGGGGGGGGGGTGGGGGGGGAGGGGGGGGGGGGGGGGGGGGGGGGGGGGGGGGGGGGGCCGGGGGGGGGGGGGGCGGGGGGGGGGGGGGGGGCGGCGGGGGGGGGGGGGCGGGGGGGGGGGGGGGGGGGGGGGGGGGGGGGGGGGGGGGG
>JAJPZM010000468.1:7350-12582 GCA_021204335.1 Parabacteroides sp.
TATTTTCATACAGAAGACCAAAAGAACAAAAGGGGGTAGTTGCCGGAGTTGTATGCAGTGGCTGCTTCATCCGTTTTCTGTGTCTGCTGCTGCTATTGATTGTGGCTGCGGCAGTCACCAGAAATGGCTGCGGCAACCACAGGGAACGGTTGCGGCAGCTATGGGCAGATTTGTTATTTTAAATGGTTATTCCGTTTTCGTAGAGATATTCGGGAGCAAAACCGATTTCATTGTTCCAATCGACGGTGAAAGGATCTATCGTGAATTGTTTGAAATAATCTAAATTCTGTAATTTCCGACAAATACCTTTCGACAATAAAGTTGAAAAATCGAATAACTTCTCCACTCCATTACTGAAACGAATACGCAATATATAATCGCGTACATATTCAGCGTTTAAAACTGTTAGTAAGATATTATCGTTCATTGTTTTTTATTTTAAAGGTTCTATCTTGTTAGGAAGTTCAAAATTTGACAGTCGTTGCCAATTATCCAGTAATTCCTCTTTATGGAGGTCTAGCCATTCATACACTAAATTCAGAACCCTTCTCGGTAAACTGCCTGTGATAATTCCGTCCTTTATAGTGATAACTGCTTTGTAGTTTTCATACCATACATGAAAATGCGGCGGGTTATGTTCATTTATATACATATAAATAACTATCCCATAAAAACGACTGATTTCCGGCATATTATCTTTGCTCTAAATTAATATAGCAAAGATAACAGCTTTTTCCATAATCTCCAATATTCTCTTTTTTTTCTCAGGGTTCCCCCAAATGTTCGACGATACACTCTACCTGTTTGGGTGTAAAGGTTCTTACGCCGGGATGATAGCCTAGTTCGAGCAGTTTCGTTTTCAGTACGCTATGATAGTTTATCCATCGCCAAAGTTGCATGATGGCCGCCCGGCGGCTCGTATGAGGGCTGTAAAGCATTGCCAGTGCGCCTACTCCGTAAGAGCGGATAACGAAAGTTGTCTGTTCCATATCTAATTGCTTTTATTTTACTAAGATACGGAATATCAGCGAGTTTTGCAAATTATTGCAGGGTTGTTTTTTTACCGGACGTTAATAATCTTACCCTTCGTGCTGACGGGCTTCTTTATGGTCTTGTATCACGAAGTAGATGCCACCGACAAAGGCGACAACGATGACAAATCCAAACATAAGTAATGCACCTTCCATTTATTACCTCCTTTTCTTATTTTTGACAGGACGTTCTTTAACCAGATAAGGACCCCAGATTAAAGCTATGGATGCAGTGAGTATTCCACTAATATATAATAGCAAAGTTTCTTGAATATCACTGAAAATAGAACTAAGTATCACTGCTGTAGTAATGTACTTAGCTATATCCATTAACCATTTTCCGAATTCTTTTTTCATAACAAGACAAAGATATGTATTGTTTCCGATATTCCCAATATTTATCGGAAATAAACAGCCGTTTCGTCACGTCCCGTCATGGCCGTCTACAAGCAGGTATGGTGTGTGTTGTATCTTTGATATATAATTAATAATCAATTATTTATTAACTAAAAACAGCGAAGTTATGGCATTGCGGTATCATTTGGTTCTTCGAAAGAACCTCAGTAAGAATGTAGAGGAAGGGCAGGAGAAGCTCTACTACGCACAGACCCGGGCAACGGGGACATGCACCTTTAGCGAATTGTGTAACCTGGTGGCGCAAAGCTCGACGGCTTCGAGCGGTGATGTGAAGGTGGTGATCGATCGTATGATTGAATTTCTGCTCCTGTTTCTGGCACGTGGCGAGGTGGTGCAGTGTGGCGAGCTCGGTACCTTCCAGTTGTTGCAGACCAGTTCGGGAAGCCCCACGATGGAAGAGTTCTCTTCGACGCAGTTGTATCGGGCGCGTCTTCGCTTCCGTCCCGGCGAGAAGCTGCGTGATTTGATCCAGACTGCTAAGAGCGAGCGTTTTAAACTGGAAGAAGTGAAGCTCTCTACCCCGGACGACGATGACGACCGTCCCGTTATCGAATAGTGATCCCTGAATCGTGTGTGTATGGACAAGCAATTATTTACCCGCAAGTATCTCCCCGCCGCTCGTATGGCGGGTGAGTTGTACGGACTGAATCCGGTGGTTATCCTGGCTCAGTCTGCGATTGAAACCGGCTGGGGCGAGAGTGCCCTGGCTACCCTCTACAATAACTTTTTCGGACTGACGGGCTACGGTGTCACCAACGCCTACTGGCATGGCGGCAAGACGGATCTGGATAAGCCGGGCGGACTGCTGTTCCGCCGGTATGACCAGCCCGAAAACAGTTTCCTCGATTTTGCCCGTCTGATAACGACAGTCTACAAACAGGCGGCAGCCATGAGTCATTATCCGGCCGCCTACGCCCGCGAGATTGCCTACAGCCGGTATATCAGTGAAGTAAACGGTGACAACCGGGAAGCGTATGCCAGGACGTTGGAAAGCATTTCTCGCTCGTTGGTACCTCTGGTGTATAACTTAAATAATGAATGCGTATGAGTGAGAAAGAAAGTGGTAGCAAAGTGAGGGTAATCCTCCAGTTTATCATGGAGTTGTTGGGATTCCTGTTGGGACGGAAGAAGCAGTAGGGAGGAGGTTAGAAAGAAGGTATCCTTTTTGGATACCTTCTCTTTTTGTTATGCAGTCAGTCTCTTGCGGAGTTTAGCCCGTATGGTTTTCCGCTTGGCGTAACAGATGGCGATAACCGGTATGGCTAGAAGTCCGCATACGATGGCGATTGCTTTTATCCAGGCTATCAGGAGATTGTTCTCCCTGAGTAAATGAGCATGGGCATCGGCAGGGGCGAAACTCAGGTTGACTACTTTGGCCACTTTACCCAACATCTTCATCGGTATGGAGCCGTTCGGTATGTCCTAATGGCAGGCCATGCAGGTGCCGCTTCGTGCCAGGCGGTCGCGTTGGGCAGTGGTTAGCGGCATGGAGCCGGGCCAATGCGAATCGATTGTCTGTACCTGTTTGCCTTCCGTATCGAGTAGCTGTATAAAGTCTCCATGCAGCTCTTTAATCGCGCTGATCTGTGCATGGGTGAAATGGCTGACGTTCTCGGCATCGACGGTTACGACATCGGCAAAGCGGGGTGTTTGCGGTTCGGCGTCGTATATTCCGCCGTCCAGGCCATAGCCCATCGCTACCTGGTTGCCGTGGCAATCCGAATAGTCGCGCGAGGCTTTCGAGGTGGTATGCGGGTTCAGCGGAGCCAGTTCGATTGCGTCGTAGCCGTCGGCAGTCTTGGCAACGCGGTTCCATGTAATTGTTTTGCCATCGGGGCCGATTACCGTACCTACTGTTTGTATGACACCTACCAATGGCGTGACACGTCCTTCCCCATTTATGCCCAGCGGCGGATTCTCCCAGCGCATGTGGCTGTAATCGCCATAGGTCGGGGCACCGGGTTGCATTACATACTTACCTTTCAAGTCGGCTGTAGTTCCGTCCGAATTAACCTTTTCTGCCGATTGAAGCCAGTCGATCGAGTTTTTCGTATAATCGATCACGTATTTGTAGCCGTAGTACTGGGCAGCCCAGGTGGAGTGGCAGGCATAGCATTCCCCAAGGCATTGCCCCGCGCGGACATCAGGTAGCCATCCTCTTTCGGGTAGACGGTGGCGAAACGGGCAGTGACTTCCATCGGTTCGTCAGCCAGGCCGCGCGGTTTGTTCCTGTCGAGTGTTTTCCCGAATTCGTCGCCGTAACCGATCGGTAATTCCCGGGGATATTTGTCGGGTGTCCCGTGGCAGTCGGCACATTCTATTTCGACTGTCGCCAGTGTTGTGGTACCGATGTTTCCGTTTCCATGCGTGGAATTCGTGGTATGGCAGTCCTGGCATAACAATCCGGTGACGGTCTTGCCGTCCTTATCGATCCGGTGATGTGCATCGTCGCGCATACATTTGAATACGTAGCCGCCATTTGTCTGTTGCGGCAGTCCGTTTTCGTCGAACGGGCCCCGGTTGTCGCTGTGGTCGAGTGCCATCAATCCCTGGTAAGCATGGCCGATCCTTCGTCCTGCCGAGTGACAGGAGGCGCATGTGGAAACCTGTATGTCGGAGAACTGTTTGCCGTTTACCGTAACGGGCGATTTACGTGTTCCCTGCATGGAGTGAACCAGCAGATATCCTTTTTCCTGTTTGTTTATCGAAGGGTCGTTCCCTTCGTAATAGCCTTCGTTGCTGTATAGGTTATGGCAGGCGGCACAGCCCATTCCGCGGAAATGCCCCCTGTCCTGCATCCCTTTATTGCTGAGGTGGCAGGCGTTGCAGTTGCGCAGGTAAGTGTATGCCGCTTGCTCTGGCATGCTTTCTAGTTGTTCCGGCGATATTTCCGGAACCTGTTTCAGCTCGGCGGGAAACTGGCCGGGGAAGTTCTTGGCCATATCCTGCATATAGGCTTTGTAGGTATCGGAACCGAAACGGGGTGTCGGGCCGTCTGTGTCTTTGGTATCATGGTCTGCATAGAGATGGTCGTGGTTTTCCGTACCGATGCCCCAGCTCCACATGATTGCTTTCATTTTGCCCGCATCCGTATTCATATTGGAGAGATGTACATTATAGGTGTGGTCGCTGTGGCATAAACCGCATGTGTTGTCGTTTACCTGCAACGCGCCGGGGACGGGGGTGAAGTCTGCCAGCTTGCTTCCGGTCGGTTTTCCCGAATGGGCGCTGTCTTTATTCGTTTTCTCGTGGGGATTACCGGCGTGGCAGACAACGCAACCGTTGGGATCGCCCATTTCCGCCCCTTTCTGCAGGATCGCTTCCATCATAGGCGATGCGAGCGGACGTGCCGGTTCGATGCCCTGGTGGCAGGTCAGGCAATACTGGTTTTCTGCCGGGAAGGGTTTGTTGGGCACATCGGTTACCGGCAGTGGCAACTCGGGGATGCTTCCGGTTGCCGGCGTTGCCGCCATAGCTGTAGGAATATACGATATATTCAGGTAATAATTAATGATGAAAAGTGTAATGGCTGCCATTACACACAGAAGGGCAGCATCAGCCAGTCTCTTGCAGAAAATAGTATTCCTCATAGCATATCCGATAAGATGATTAAACAATGTCGTTGCGTTTAATAATGATAACAAAAAGACGGATAAAAAAGTTGGGCGATTTGCTGTTTATTTTTTAACGAGAGCATAATAAATAACAATTATTCTCTTTTTCCCTCTTTTGGTGAACTTTTTAAGTATAGATAAGTTTTATAAAAAAAGAGATAGAATGTAAT
>JAJPZM010000356.1:0-4831 GCA_021204335.1 Parabacteroides sp.
GAATAATTAAATATTTGAAATACATCCCAGTTGCAGCTTTCCTGTTATTGGCTGCCTGTTCTTCGTGCACTAAAGATGATGATGGCAGTGATACCGGAAAAACAGGTAAACTGCCGGAGGGTAAAGAACTTTATCGTCCTGAAGAATTTTCCGGACAGGACTGGTGGACGAATGGTAACGACTACTCCTATAACCGGATGGCTTACACCAACAATCTGGTTATCTATTGGCAGAAAGGCTTTGGGGAAAGTTTAGCTAATCCCCCGGAGTTGGAAGGAAAGCCGATGAAAGTGGATCTGGAGAATTTAAAAGAGAAGCTGGAAACATTCTATACCTATTTTCGTGATGAGTTGCAATTCGTGAAACCAGGTTCCCTGAGTGAAAAATACCGGATGATGGTCATAATCATGTATTCTTTGGAAGGAGCAGCCTATGGAGGTACCTATGATAACAAGATCGGAGCATTCTGGGCAGCACCCAACCGTTTGCAGGATCAAAAGTTAAATGCGGTGACCCACGAACTTGGCCATAGCTTCCAACTGCAGATCATTGCCGATGGACAAGGCGAAGCCTGGGGAGGAAACGGTATCTACGAAATGGCCTCCCAATGGATGCTCTGGCAGGTAAATCCTGACTGGATGGAAGACGAAAACTATCATTGGGTTGCTTTCAAGGAATTGACACATAAAGCTTTTCTTCATGTCGATAACATCTACCATTCTCCCTACGTATTGGAATATTGGGGTGTGAAACGTGGATTGCCGGTTATCGCAGAAATGTTCCGTCAGGGTTTGAAAGGAGAAGACCCTGTTATTACCTATAAAAGAATGCATGAAATGACTTAGGAACAGTTCAATGATGAAATGATGGATGTCTATTTGCATCTGGTAAATCTGGACTACGACCGTGTTTATGATGTCACCCGGCAATGGGTCAACTCGTTTACTCCGTTTAAAGCAAACCTAAAAGATGACGGCAACGGTTGGTTGCAGGTTACAAAGGAAGTATGTCCAGAAAATTACGGATTCAATGCCATCAAACTGGAAGTTCCGGAAACAAACCAGACGGTAACAGTCGATTTCAAAGGCTTGCCCGATGCCGCCGGTTATAATCTGATCCATGCAGATAAAGCCGGATGGCGGTATGGTTTCGTCGGTGTTACGGCAGATGGAAAATCCGTTTTGGGCACTGTTGGGCGTGATGCGGAGGGACAGGTTTCCTTCACAACGCCTGCTGATGCGAAACTATCCTATTTGTGGCTCGTAGTGATGGGAGCTCCAACAGAGCACTGGATGAATTCCTCGACGGAGAGTGATGCCCAATGGCCTTATAAAATAAAGGTTTCGGGTACTAATATCGAATAAAAGCAGACGAATTACTTTTTCCTGTGGGGAGATACCTGAATTTTATCTCGCTTGTCATAAGATATCTCCCCTTTTTATCTACATTCTTGAACCTATGTATTGACTTATCAGCAGATAGATATGATGAGAAATTTTTTATTGATAGCATGTTTACTAGCATTTTGGGCAGACGCTTCTGCCCAGATGTTTTTCGGAGAAAAGAAACAGGTAGCGGATTCCGTTTTTAATTCATTGGCACAAACACCTCCGATGGGGTGGAGCAGTTGGAATAAGTTTGGTTGCAATGTCAGTGAAAGCTTATTGAAGGAGATGGCGGACGCTATGGTGGCATCGGGTATGAAAGATGCAGGTTATGAATATATTGTGATTGATGACTGTTGGCAGGTCGGACGTGACGAGCAGGAAAATATCCAGGTCGATTCCGTACGTTTCCCGAATGGCATGAAAGTATTGGCTGACTATGTGCACGATAAGGGACTTAAACTGGGTATCTATTCCTGTGCCGGTTCATATACTTGTTAGGGGCGTCCGGGTAGTCGTGGTTATCAGTTTCAAGATGCCCGTCAGTATGCGGCATGGGGCGTTGATTATCTGAAGTATGATTGGTGTTCGAATGAAGGACAGAAAGCGGAAGCAGCCTATCGTACGATGAGTGATGCCTTGAAAGCAAGCGGCCGCCCTATTGTATTCAGTATTTGTGAATGGGGCGAAAGCCAGCCCTGGACATGGGGAAAAGGAATCGGTCATTTATGGCGTGTGACAGCTGATATACGCGATTGTTATCAATGTAAATTCGATTGGGGCGGTGTCGGTGTATTAGATATTATTGATATTATGGCTGACCTGTATCCGTATGCAGGCCCTGGACACTGGAATGATGCTGAAATGCTGGAAGTTGGCAACGGAGGTATGACGCATGACGAAAATATCACCCACTTTTCGATGTGGTGCATGTTGGCGACCCCTTTGATGGCAGGCAATGATTTGCGTAATATGGATGCAGAATCCCGTACGATATTAACGAACAAAGAAGCCATTGCCGTTAATCAGGATCCGTTAGGGCAGCAGGCACGCCGTTTTATGGATATGGGCGAGAAAGAAATTTGGGCAAAACCTTTGGCAAACGGGGAATTGGCTGTTTGTTTTCTAAACCGTACCGAACAGGTATGGCATTTGGATCATGACTGGAAACGACAGACGATCTATTTTGCAAATGATGTGAATATGCATAAAAAGGAATATGTCGTACGCGATTTGTGGCAACATAAAGATTTGGGTACGACAAATGAACATACTGTATATGATATACCAGGCCATGGAGTGCTGATGGTTCGACTTTCCCCTAAGAAATAATTAAAAAAATGATTGGATATGAAACACACTTTTTTAACTATATGTTTTTATTTGTTAGGTGCCTTTTTTGTGAGTGCGGCCGAAAAACCGTTGATTTTGTTGTCTCCGGATGGAATGTTGAAGGTGGAGGTCCGGACAGAAAAAGGATTGTTGACCTATTCAGTTTACCGGGCAGACCAGTGTTTGTTGAAAGATAGCAGATTAGGAATGCAGTTGGAAAATGGAACGCAATGGGGGACTGATACGCATATCCGTTCGCAGAAACGTAAGAGTATTTCAGAAAAAATCGTATCTCCGAACTATCGGTTACCCTCTTTTCAATCTGTCTGTAACGAACTGGATTTGAGAATGAAAGGAAATTATGGAATTATATTTCGTGTTTATAATGAAGGGGTAGCCTATCGTTTTTATTCAACGGAAAAGAAACCGTTCATCATTCAGGGCGAACTGGCTGAATTTAATTTTGATAAAGATTATACCACCTACATGTCTTACTCCACAGCCGCTAAAGGCAAAGACCCTTACGCCATGGCTTTCCAGAACCTTTATGTGAAAGCACCTTTAACCGCCTTTGATACGGATAATGTGGCTTTCCTTCCGGTGACGGTCGATTATGATAATGGAGTGAAACTGACAATCACAGAATCAGACCTCGAAGCTTATCCGGGAATGTTTATAAAAGGAGATGGCAAAACGACATCGCTGAAAGGAAAGTTTGCTCCGTATCCCTCCCGCATGGATTACCATCCTTGGAGGCACATGAGTTATGTCGCTGAACGTAGTGATTACATCGCAAAATCAGAAGGAACGCGAAGTTTTCCCTGGCGTATTCTTGCCGTATCGGAAAATGATACCCAAATGCCGCTCAATAATATGGTGTACGCACTCGCTTCACCCAATCGTATCGGCGATTATTCCTGGGTTAAAGGTGGTAAAGTTGCCTGGGACTGGTGGAATGACTGGGAATTTATGGCGTAGACTTCAAAGCCGGTATCAATATGGATACCTACAAATATTATATAGATTTCGCTGCTGAAAATAAGATAGAATATGTCGTTCTCGACGAAGGCTGGTACGATCCGAAAGTCGGTGATATGCTGATTGCTATTCCTGATCTGGACTTGCCGGAACTTGTCCGTTATGCCAAAAGCAAGCAGGTAGATCTCATTTTGTGGACAGTGTTTAATGTGCTCGATGAACAGCTCGAAGCTGCATGCAAAAAATATTCGGAAATGGGTATCAGTGGCTTTAAGGTCGACTTTCTCGATCGGGATGACCAGACTGCCGTAGAGATGGTTTACCGGATTGCAGAAGCAACAAGCAAATATAAGTTATCGCTCGATTTGCATGGCATCTATAAACCGACTGGACTTAACCGCACTTATCCGCACATCATCAATTTTGAAAGTGTATTCGGAATGGAGGAAATGAAATGGAGCACGATCGAAAAAGATATGATGCAGTATGATGTAACAATGCCTTATATCCGTATGATGGCCGGTCCGGTTGATTATACACCGGGAGCTATGCGTAATGCGTCGAAGAAAGACTTCAAAGATATTTACAGTAACCCGATGAGTCAGGGAACACGTTGCCATCAACTGGCTGCTTATATCGTACATGATTCACCGTTGACTATGCTGGCTGATAATCCTACCATCTACCGGGAGGAACAGGAATGTACGGATTTTATTACAAGCATACCCAATACCGGAATAGAAGAAATACGCATTCTTTAGGGTAAAATGGGAGAATATATTGTAACAGCCCGTCGCATTGGCAATAACTGGTATATCGGTGGAATGACAAACTGGGATTCCCGCGAAGTAATTTTGGATATGTCTTTTCTTGGCGATGGTAATTATGCAGCTACGATCTTTACCGATGGGGTCAATGCCGGGAAGCAAGCTTCCGATTATAAAAAGGAAAAACAGGATATCACTTCACTATCAAAACTGAAAGTATCGATGGCAGCAGGAGGCGGTTTTGCTATTTCTCTGGAAAAGCTATAATAGTATATTTTATCAATAATAATGGTAGAATGGTCTAATCTGCTATACTAATAGACAATATTTCTATTAAAAGTGCGTATTATTATTTTATTTGCATTCAGA
>JAJPZM010000356.1:4841-12554 GCA_021204335.1 Parabacteroides sp.
ATAGTTGCGCTATGCTGAAAAAACTTTTATTTGCATCGGTCTCTATTGTCGGTTTATTTGCGTGTCAGTCTGCTACTGAAAAATACACATCAAATGAACCTATTGTTGAGGTACCTTTCACCGAAGTACATTTAACTGATAATTTCTGGGCTCCTCGCATCGAGGTGAACCGGACAGTATCTATCCCGTCCGCATTCAAACAATGCGAACTGAACGGACGTTTCGATAACTTCGCCCTTGCCGGCGGATTGATCAAAGGGGAGCATAAAGGCGATTTCCCGTTCGATGATACCGACCCGTATAAAATTATCGAAGGAGCTTCTTATTCGCTCGCCGTTAAATACGATTCCAAGTTGGATGCCTACCTGGATAGCGTCATCACGCTAATCGGTGCTGCCCAGGAACCGGATGGTTATCTGACCACCTGTGTAACGAATAAATGTGAGCGGTTATCCCGCTGGTGGGGAAAGGAACGTTGGGAAAAACTCAACAGCCATGAACTTTATAACTGCGGGCATCTGTATGAAGCCGCCGTTGCCCATTTCCGTTCGACCGGTAAACGTTCGTTACTCGATGTGGCTATCAAAAATGCCGATTTGGTTTGTCAGGTGTTTGGTCCTAACGAAGGACAGAAACATGTACCGTCGGGGCATCCTATCGTAGAAATGGGATTGGCTAAGATGTATAAAGTAACAGGCGATCAGAAATATCTGGATATGGCACGTTACTTTGTGGAAGAAACTGGTCGTGGAACAGACGGACATCGGTTGAATGCCTATAGCCAGGATCATAAACCTATCCTTCAACAGGAAGAAATTGTAGGACATGCCGTACGTGCCGGATATCTTTATTCAGGAGTAGCCGATGTGGCGGCTTTGACAAAAGATTCTGCTTATTTCAATGCAATATGCCGTATCTGGAATAATATGGCAACAAAGAAGCTGTATATTACCGGTGGTATCGGTTCGAGGGTACAGGGAGAAGGTTTCGGACCGGAATACGAATTGCATAACCATAGCGCGTATTGCGAAACATGTGCCTCTATCGCCAATGTCTATTGGAACCAGCGTATGTTCCTGGCTACCGGCGATGCCAAATATGTAGATGTGCTGGAACGTGCTTTATACAATGGCGTTATTTCCGGAGTCTCTTTGAGTGGAGACAAGTTCTTCTATGATAATCCTTTGGAATCGATGGGACAGCACGAACGTGCCCCCTGGTTCGGTTGTGCCTGCTGTCCAGGTAATGTAACCCGTTTTATGGCATCTGTCCCGATGTATATGTATGCCACACAGGAAAACAGTGTTTTTGTTAACCTGTATATCGGCAGCAATAGCAAGATTAAATTGGGAGAAAATGAAATCGAGTTGGACCAGCAAACAGAATATCCATGGGACGGAGCTGTTAAATTAACTGTTACCCCGCAAACCGCAGCCAACTTTGCTTTAAAACTGCGTATCCCGGGTTGGGCTGAAAACGAACCTGTAACCGGAAGCGACCTGTACACTTTTACAACGAAAGAAGCGAATAAATATGCTGTCAAAGTAAACGGCAAGGCATTGAAAGCGAAAGCCTACGACGGATATGTCGCTATCGACCGCCAGTGGAATGCCGGTGATGTAGTGGAACTGACCTTACCGATGGATATCCGTCGTGTCAAAGCACACGAAAAAGTAAAAGCAGACGAAGGCTTGCTGGCTATCGAACGTGGTCCGGTTGTTTATTGCCTGGAAGGTGTAGACCAAGCCGGTCATCATGTTTTCAATAAGTATCTTCCGGAAAATGCCTCTTTGTCTTATTCCTTTGAAAAGAACGAATTGAATGGCATCGTGGAATTGGCTGGTACGGCTAAAGAGTTGGATCGCTCTGCCGATGGTACGATTGTAGAAAAAGAGGTACCTGTCAAATTAATACCTTACTCGACCTGGAATAACCGGGGTAATGCGGAAATGGCAGTCTGGATCCCTGCATCTGCCGACTATGCGAAACCGACTCCGGAACCTTCTATCGCATCGAGGGCACAAAGCTTTACAGTTGTGAGTGCACCGATCCAGAAAGACGGTCTGCCTATCGAACGTCGCGAATATTGCTATGGTGTGAACGACCAATGGGATCCTAAAAGTTCGGACGATATGTCGAAACCATACCATTACTTCTGGCTAAAGACAGGTTCGGAGGAAGCTATCGAATATGTATTCGAGCAACCGGAAACAGTGAAGAATGTCGAGGTTTACTGGCTTGAGTTCGACCATTACGATGGCAACTATCGTGTTCCGGCAAACTGGAAAGTGCAATATAAAGAAGGTAACACCTGGAAAGACGTAAAAGCCAAAGGCGAATACGGATACAAGAAAGACTGTTACAACTCCGTCGATTTCGAACCGGTAACAACTTCCGGTTTGAAACTGGTGATCAACCTGCAGAAGGGCGAATCGGGCGGTGTTATCGAATGGAAAGTCAATTAAACTATCATAGATTGTTATACACTTAATGACAAATAACATGAAAAGTTTTTTATTATTAGCAATGGCAGGTTTCTGCCTGGCAGGAAGTGCACAAACGCATGATGGGGGATACTCGATCACTCCCGTTCCGTTTACTTCCGTAAAAGTAACCGACAACTTCTGGGGACAGCGTCTCAAAGCCAGCCGCGAAGTAACGATTCCTTTAGCATTCAGCAAATGTGAAGAAACCGGTCGCTACGATAATTTCTATAAAGCGGCTCATCCCAGCAGTGAATATAAAGTAGGCGGCTTGGCTTTCGATGATACGGATGTTTATAAAACAATTGAAGGCGCCAGCTATTCCATGCAGACTTATCCCGATAAAAAACTGGATAAATATATCGACAGTGTCCTGACGGTGGTAGCCGCCGCCCAGGAACCGGATGGCTATCTTTACACTTCCCGCACCATGAATCCGGGGCATCCGCACGAATGGGCAGGCAGCAAGCGCTGGGAGAAAGTAGAAGAGCTCAGCCATGAGTTCTATAATCTGGGGCACATGGTAGAGGGAGCAGTCGCTCATTACCAGGCTACCGGAAAGCGGAATTTCCTGGATATTGCCATCAAATATGCCGATTGCGTGGAACGTGAGATAGGGGATAAGCCCGGACAAGTGGTTCGCGTGCCCGGCCATCAGATTGCCGAAATGGCTTTATGTAAATTATATCTGGCAACCGGCCAGCAGAAATATCTCGACCTGGCGAAGTTCTTCCTCGATAAACGCGGTTATACCACCCGTACCGATGCTTACAGCCAGGCACACAAACCGGTACTGGAACAAGATGAAGCCGTAGGGCATGCCGTTCGTGCTTCCTATATGTATTCAGGTATGGCAGATGTGGCAGCGTTAACCGGAGATACCGGATATGTGCATGCCATCGATAAAATATGGGATAATGTAGTCACCAGGAAGTTATACATCACAGGCGGTATCGGAGCTACCAGCAATGGTGAGGCTTTCGGCGAGAATTATGAACTGCCCAATATGTCGGCTTATTGCGAAACATGTGCCGCTATCGGTAATGTGTATTGGAACTACCGCTTGTTCCTGCTTCATGGCGAATCGAAATATTACGATGTATTGGAACGTACCTTATATAATGGTCTGATATCCGGTGTATCGCTGGATGGGGGCGGTTTCTTCTATCCGAACCCGTTAGAGTCGATTGGTCAGCACCAGCGCCAGCCCTGGTTCGGTTGTGCCTGCTGTCCGTCTAATATCTGCCGTTTCATTCCGTCTTTGCCCGGCTATGTCTATGCGGTACATGATAAAGATGTGTATGTGAACCTGTTCATGAGTAATACCTCCGAACTGAAAGTCGGTGGAAAGAAAGTAACCCTGGAACAGACGACCGAATATCCTTGGAACGGAGATATCCGCGTAGCGGTAACTCCTAAGGGAAAACAGGAGTTCGCGTTGAAGATCCGTATACCGGGTTGGGTACAGGGCGAAGTAGTTCCGAGCAACCTGTACACATTTACCGATAATAAAGAATTGGGTTATGTTGTCAAAGTAAATGGGGAGCCGGTTCAAAGTACACTCGATAAGGGATATTTTACCATTTCCCGTCCATGGAAAAAGGGAGACGTGGTAGAGGTGCATTTTGATATGGAACCTCGTACGGTGAAAGCCAACTCGAAGGTTGAAGCCGACCGTGGGAAGATTGCTGTCGAACGTGGCCCTATCGTGTACTGTGCCGAATGGCCGGACAACGACTTCAGCGTATTGAGCGTTTTCATGAACCGTAAACCCGAATTTAAACTGGAACGTAAACCAGAACTTCTTTACGGCATCAATGAATTGAAAACACAGGCTCAAACATTAGGTTACGATGAAAGCGGTCGCTTGATAACGAAAGATGTAACGCTCACTTTGATTCCTTATTACGCCTGGGCACACCGTGGTGCAGGCGAAATGGCTGTTTGGTTGCCTCAGGACGTAAGCGCTACCCGTCCGGTCATGCCGCCGACAATCGCATCCAAATCAAAAATTACGACTTCCCATCCGGCTAAATCCATCTCTGCAATCAGCGACGGACTGACCCCGAAGGATGAAAACGACCGTACGGCTCCCTACTACCACTTCTGGCCAAAGGAAGGTACGACCGAATGGATTGCCTACGAGTTCGACCAGCCGCAGGAAGTATCCAGCACGACTGTTTACTGGCATGACGATGCTCCCTGGGGCGGATGCCGTATCCCCAAAAGCTGGAAAATCTATTATAAGGATGCCTCAGGCAATTGGCAACCTGTCGCAAACCTTTCCGGTTATGGCGTAGCTAAAGGCGACCCGAACACCGTTCGCTTCTCGAAGGTTAAAACAACTGCTATGAAGTTGGAAATCGTACAACAAGATAAAAACTCAGCCGGACTTTTTGAATGGGCTGTAGAGTAAAGTATATGAAAAAGCAATTATTATTATTAGTTGCCCTGGGTACCGGTTTGTCAATCGGTACCCTGTTGGCTCAAGGTACGGCGGACGATTACGCGCGTGCCTTTTCTTTAGCTGAAAAGTACAGGGATGCTGTCCCTAATTCCAATGTAAATCCCCGGTGGATAGGCGATTCCCATAATTTCTGGTATGTACGCAATACTCCGGAAGGAGAAAAATATGTAATAGTCGATACGGAAAAAAAGACCCGCGTTGCTATGCCCGATACCATGAAACAACGGTTATTGTCGGAAAATAACCGCCGTTGGCCTTCCCGTTACTGGGCGGAAACGGACGAGGAACGTACCGGCGACTCGATCCCGTCTCCCGATGGAAAAAAGATTGCCTTTATAAAGAATAGCAATGTATATGTAAAAGAAGTAGCTTCCGGACAGGAAAAAGCACTGAGCATGGATGGCGCTCCGGGTGAATACTATTCAGCCCGTCTTAGTTGGTCGCCCGACTCAAAAAAGTCGCTTCCATGAAAATCCGTCCGGCAGAGAAATGGTATACCTATTTTGTAGAATCTTCTCCCAAAGACCAGCTACAACCTAGATTGCATAAAAGGGGATATGCAAAGTCGGGAGATGCGCTTCCTTTCCGCGTCCCTCATATCTTCAATGTGGAGACAGGCGAGACGAAAGCGCCATCGACGGAGCTGTTCGCTTCGCAGTACGATGTGCATGGGTTGGATTGGCACAACGATAGCCGGTCGCTTCTTTTCGAATATAACCAGCGTGGTCATTAGGCTTACCGCGTATTGGAACTTTCTGCCGAGACCGGAAACGTTCGTCCCATTATCGAGGAAACCAGTAACACCTTTGTTAATTATACCCGCTATTTCCGTAAAGACCTGTCTAACGGCAAAGAAATCATCTGGATGAGCGAACGCGATAACTGGAACCATCTCTACCTCTACGACCGGCAAACCGGAAAGGTGAAACAGCAAATCACCAAAGGCGAGTGGTACGTGCGCGATGTGATAGAGGTAGACGAAGCAAACCGCACCATCTATTTTGCCGCCAGCGGAATGGTGAAAGGGGAAGACCCTTATCTGATCCGTTACTACCGGATCCGTATGGATGGCACAGGCCTTACCTGCCTTACTCCCGAAGAAGGGAACCACCGGGCTTGGTTCTCTGCCGATAATAAGTACCTGGTCGATACCTGGTCGAAAGTCGACAAAGCTCCTGTAACCGTCTTGCGTGATGCCAAAGACGGAAAAGTCATTATGCCGCTTGAAGAGTCAGACCTGGCAGAACTGAAAGCACGCGGATGGATTGCTCCCGAAACGTTTGTTGCCAAAGGACGTGACGGCGAAACGGATATCTGGGGCGTTATCTTCCGTCCGACCAATTTCGACCCGTCCAGAAAATATCCGGTACTCGAATATGTGTATGCCGGTCCCGGCAGCGCATATACCCCGAAGGATTTCCGTTCTTTTCATTATTTCCATCAGCAAATCGCCGAATTAGGTTTTATTGTCGTCCAAAGCGATGGCATGGGTACCTCTTTCCGCAGCAAAGCTTTCGAAAGCATTATCTATAAGAATCTGAAAGATGCCGGATTCCCGGACCGCATAGCCTGGATAAAAGCAGCTGCACAGAAATATCCGTATATGGACATCGACCGGGTAGGGATATTCGGTGGTTCGGCAGGCGGCCAGGAAGCAATGGCTGCCGTCTTGTTCCATCCTGAATTTTATAAAGCGGCTTATGCCGGTTGTGGTTGTCACGATAACCGTATGGATAAGATCTGGTGGAACGAACAATGGATGGGATATCCTGTCGATAGCAGCTACGTAGCCTGCAGCAACGTAGAGAATGCCCACCTACTGACCCGTCCGCTCATGCTGATGGTAGGCGAAATGGACGATAATGTCGATCCGGCTACGACCATGCAGGTAGTGAATGTGCTGATAAAAGCGAAGAAAGAGTTCGAACTGGTTGTCGTCCCGGGTAGTAACCATACGCTGGGTGGCGAGTATAGCGACCGTAAACGTATGGACTTCTTTGTGAAAAACCTGCTGGGAGTTACTCCACCCGACTGGAACAACCGATAGGTGCTCCTGCAGTTATAGATGTAGTCTATCAATGTATAAGAATTATCTGTTTGACAGGTGTTTATACTTGCCGTATCTTTGCAGTATAAGAAAAACGAAAAGTATAACAATTAAAAAACATTGAAATATGAAAACATTAGATTATTTGCATTTAGATGCATCAGCAGCAGGAAAGGTAGTAGAAGCATTACAGCAGTTATTGGCCGACTACCAGGTATTTTATACAAACCTTCGCGGTTTCCATTGGAACATCAAAGGACATGGTTTCTTTGTTCTCCATAGCAAATTCGAGGAACTGTATGACAATGCCGCCGAAAAGGTAGACGAGTTGACAGAACGTATCCTGATGCTGGGCGGTGTTCCTGTAAACAAATTCAGCGAATACCTGAAAGTAGCAAGAGTAAAAGAAGTATCGGATGTATCCTGTGGCAACGAAGCCCTGGAAAATATCCTGAACACATACGGTCAGTTTATCGCCGAAGAACGCAAACTGCTCTCCCTGGCTTCCGAAGCCGGCGACGAAGCAACAGTAGCACTGATGAGCGATTATCTGAAAGAACAGGAAAAATTGGTTTGGATGTTAGTGGCTTATTCCACTTGCGATTGCAAGAAGTGATAGCAATTTTTAGTATAAGTATTAATAATTCATTCGTTGCGTAAGGAAAGGGACTGTCCAAAAAGTGGATAGCCCCTTTAGCTATTGTTTATTTCGGTAA
>JAJPZM010000120.1 GCA_021204335.1 Parabacteroides sp.
CAACCCACCCGAACAAACCCAAACCGCGCATCTTCGCCATGTCGTAGCTTTGTAGTGTAATATTACAACAGTCAACAAAGTTATTTACTATTAAAAACTTATTTATCATGGCAGTAAAATATCGTTTAGTTCAGAGAAAGGACATGAGCAAGGATGCTCCAGCAGGCTCGAAGTTGTATTATGCAGTCAGCAGCTCCACAGGAATGTGCGACACCGACCAGATGTGTAAAATCATAGCAGACCGCTCGGCAGCTACTCCGGGAGACGTGAAGTTGGTGTTGGACGGGATCTGCCACGTGCTGGAAGACAAACTGCCCGACGGACAGACCATACAGGTGGGCGACCTGGGCTATTTCCAGGCAATTCTGGGAAGCAAAGGGGCTACTACCGAAAAGGAATTCTCGGCTAACCTGATCAAACGATGACGCATCCTATTCCGACCCGGGAAGCTGCTGGTGCAGCTCTCGCAGAACCTTAAGATAGAGCGTTACGGCACCGGCAGCACCACTACGACGCCGCCGGTGGATGATGACGACGACCGTCCGGTTATCGAGTAGCCCGCTATCAGGGCTCTCCCAGATGGTCGACTATGCAAGCCACTTGCTTGGGAGTAAGCACTTTCCGCCCAGGTCGCCAGCCACAGGCTTCGAGCCGGGCGGTCAGTTCGCCACTCAGTTTGATCCAGCGCCGCAGCTGCACGGAAGCACAGTCGGGCTTACTGTTCGGGAAATAAAGCAGGGCCAGTTCCTGGTATCCCCACACACGTTCGATCTTTTCTTTTTCGTCAGTCATAACTTTTGGTATTTGCTTGTTTAACTACCGTAAATTTACTCATTTACAGGCAGATAAGCAACAAAACAGGTTACTATTATCACCTTATTTATCAATGTATCACACTAAAAATTACGAACTATGTCCACATTAAAAGTTATATTCGATTTTATCCTCTCCGTCGTCAAAGTATTCTTTCCCGGAAAGGACAGCGGGAGGCACTGCCATCCGAATCACCCCGTTCCTGAGCATCATCGCCCTGATAGCCCTGCTCCTGAAAGAGACGGAAGTAGCCCTGGCAGCCGTGGGAGCCATCCTCTCGATAGCGAAGCCAGAGAAACGGAAGCCTCCCCCGGTAACGCCTCCGAGCAACCGCCAGCCCCCGGCCTGTCCGACAGGCTGATGGGGCAAGCCCTGATTATCCTAGCTATTGCCGGTTATTTATATAAGATGGTGCACTATTGAACAGTTTTTATTCGGCAGTCCTTATCCATACCTGCTTGCCGTCGAAAGTGATAGCCATCTTGAGTATGTCGGTGAAACCGTCTTTACGCAGGATGGCATCATAGTGTTTATCTTCTATCTGTTGCAAGGCGGAGTCGAGCGCTTTCTCGACCGTCTCTTTCGGACGCAGGCGCTTCAGCTCCATAATGACGGCCTGCCCTTTGCCTCCTTTTGGACGAAGCAGGATATCATAACGGCCAAAGCCGGATTCACGGTTGCTACTTGTCTCGTAGTCGGACATGCCCGCCAGCAGTCCCAGCAGGAATGCCTGGTAAACCTTTTCGGGATCGCGGCCGTTGGTATCGTAATAGGAGAAGGTATTGACAACGAAATCGTTCAGCAGCTCCTCGAAATATTCGATGTCGCCGGCGCGCAGGGCTTGCAGCATCAACTCGAGGCGATCGTTCTTCACCGGGCCGTTGTTGATCCAGCTGCGAATGATGGTGAAAAAGACGGTTCGCACTTCGCGGTTAGGAATTTGCAAGGTGTATTCCGTCAGATCGTCGCTGTTCTTTTCAGGTTCGGAGGCTTTCAGATAACCACTGAAAAGCATAAACGACCAGATGTTGGTTGTTTCCGCCAGCAGATCAGGGAAAGCCAGTTTATCGTTGATCACGCTACGGATCGATTCGCCCTGTATCAGCGACTCCACCCCTTTGCGTATCTGCGAGGGGCCTTCTGCCAGCAGGTGGCGTAGCAGCACGTCAGAACCGGTGTTGACCCAGTAAGGGGACAGCACACCGCCCTTGCTGATAAAGGATAGTACCGACCAGGGGTTATAGATCGTTTCTCCTCCGAACAGATAACCGTCGTACCATTGTTTGACTTCGTCTTTCAGATCGCCCATCGAATAATCGTCGAGCATCCGGTCGGTTTCCTCTTGCGTAAAGCCAAAGGCGGTACACATGGACTGTTCCAGGATAGTATCTACATCTATATTATTCAACCCACTGAATATCGACTCCTTGCTCACCCGGAGGATACCGGTGATGACGCCGCGGAATATATCGGTATTGTCTTTAAACACCAGGCTCATAAAGTTACGCATGAAGCCGATCATCCGGTCGTAATAGCCTTTGTCGAAAGCCACGTGGATCGGCGTATCATACTCGTCGAGCAGAACGAGCGGAGGCATGCCCCAGTGGTCGGTCAGCATTTCCGATAAGATTCGCAGGGAATTCTGTATCATAACATCTTCAGCTTGCAACCGGAGTATCTGATCGAAGCACATACGATTGGCTTCCGATAGCTGATCGTCCAATAAGTATCGATGACGCTGAAACTCTTGTTGCATCTGCATCTCTATCTGATAAACACTCTCTTCGAAGGTATCGCCTTTACAATCTTTCAACGTGATCAGTATCACCGGATATTTCCCCTGGTACTTGTCGAAGTCTTTCCACCCCTCAATGCATTTTCCGTTGAACAGCGGACGATAAATATTCCCTTCTGTCTTCTCGAAGAAGTAGCGGAGCGTAGACAAATTCAACGTCTTACCGAAACGGCGCGGACGGGGTAGCAGAGTGATCAGACTTCCTTCCTCTATTATCTGGCGGATAAAGTCTGTCTTATCCACATAATAATAATCTTCTTCTATCAGCTTCTTATAATCACTGATGCCTATCGGTAATTTTTTCCTGTCCATACATCATTGCTTTTATCGTGCTTACAAATATAGGAATTATTACTTATACTACTTGACTTAACAGGACAGATTCTCTTACCGGCAGTCGGTGAAAGCTGTTGCCTGGTCGATAATCGCTTTTACAGCTGCGGTTATATCCGAGAGGAGGCTTTGCCATTCTTCGAGGGGCAAGGTGGTGGCATTCTTTTCAACGATTCTCAGTTTTTCGACCAGCGAAGTGGCACCAAGTATAGTAAACAAAGGCACCATCTTATGGGACAGCTTCGCCGACTGCTCACGGTCACCCTCCTGCAAAGCGGTCTCCAGCAGCGCATTGCTCTTACCCGTTTCATCCACAAAGGTTCGCAGGATCGATGCGGAAGCCTCCTTATCATCGCCGGCAAAGGCGGTCAGCGAATCGAACTTAAACTCGGAAGCGACCTCTATATCGGTAGCGAGCAGGCGGTTGAGCAGCGTGATCAACTGACGGGCGGTAAAAGGCTTGTTAAGGAAACCGGTAAAGCCGGACTCCAGGTAATGGTCGTGCTCGTTCTCCACACTGGCGGAAAGGGCGATTACCGGCACCTTGTCCGTACCGGGGATATAGGAAGCACGTATGCGGCGGAGCAGCTCGTAACCATCCATTCCCGGCATCTGTATATCCGTAATGATCGCGTCGAACGGGGTAGTCTTCAATAAATCGGCAACGGCAAACGGATCGGTGCAGGAAACCACTTCTACATGGTTCTGGCGTAGATATTCTTCGGTCAGGGCAAGCTGCAACGGGTCGTCGTCGACCAGCAGGCAATAGATGTCCCTGCCCTTGAAAGCATCGGGGGCAGGTTCGTCCGCCGCTACTTCTTCCACAGCCGGAAGCGCCTGCACATCGGCAACGGTTACCGGCAGTTCGATCGTAAAGTCGCAGCCTTTCCCGACAATGCTTTTCAAAGAAAGTGTTCCGCCCATCAGCTCCGTCATTTTACGGGTGATAGACAATCCCAATCCGAACCCTTCGGCTTTCTCGCTACCAGACAGGCGGGTAAACTCGCCGAAGATCCGTTCCCGCTCCCCTTCGAGGATACCGGGGCCGGAGTCGCTGACAAGCACATTCAGTCTGGCGCTGTTGTCGGTCAGGATATCCAGGGAGACCACCATCACGACCCTCCCCTCGCGGGTAAACTTCAAGGCGTTCGACAACAGGTTGCCTGTGATCTGGCGGATGCGTATCGGATCGCCGATATAGAGCTTGTCCGTATGATCGTCTTTCAGGTTGAGCGCGAACTCCAACGCCTTCGACTCGGCGATCGGCCGGAAGCTGGTATAAATCTCATTGAACAGGGTCGACACGCTGAACGGCACACGCTGTATCTCCATCTGCCCCGATTCCAGGCGGTGGAAGTCGAGCAGGTCATTCACCAGCGAAAGGATATGGCTTGCCGAGCCCGACATGTTTTCCAGGTAATACTGTTGCCGTTCGTCGGGATGCCGTCGCATCAGCAGGTCTATATAACCGATGATGGACGAGAGCGGGGCGCGTATGTCGTGGCTGATCGTCAGCATCATCTTCTCTCGGCTATGGAGCAGATCCTCGGCATATTGCTTCGCCTTCTCCAATTGCATCCGGTAATATTTACTTTTGGACACATCGCGGGTAATCATGAAGATAAACAGGATGACGATGATGACCGACACGATGGCGATGCCGGCAATCAGCAGAGAGGTGTCGCGCAGCAACTGCTGCTTGCCCTGCACGCGTTCGAGCGAAGCGTTCACCTCATCTTCTTCTATATCACGCAATATCTGATTGATCTTGCTGGTGACGATGCTGTTATTATAGCGCAGGTTCGCCGCCCGGTCGAGCAACTGGTCCATCAGGAACTTACGCTGGTCGGCCACACTGTCCTGCAAGCTCTTTAAAACGCTGACAATCGTATCCGAAGGGTTATAGGCATTCACCAGCGTATCTGTCACGATCTGGCGGGTGGTGTTCACGATGATGCTCGTATCTTGTTTTCCGGGGACAAAGGCTTCGGCAAGGCGGCGGAAGAAGCCGCGCTTTTTAGGGGGATTAAAGACGGTGTCTTGCTTTACGACCACATGCTCCTTGATCTCCATCTGCTCGATAATCGTATCCTGTTCGGCTATCACCTTTTCGATATTGGCAGTGTAAAGATGTTCGGTATTTACCTCTTCCCAGGTTTCAAGAAGCCTTTTGGTATTCCACCGTTTCTGCCGAAGAAGCATATCGATCGTATCGATGCGCAGCAACTGAACGGAGTCGGTTATCAATACCCGCAGCGAATCCATATTACTGTGCGCCTTGTTCAGGGTACGGTTAAAGTGAGCCACATCGTTTTCGGGCATGCCGACCAGCTGCCCCAGGGCTTCGCTCTCGTATAACAAGGACAGGGTATTCGTTACCAGGTAGACTTTTTGCCGGGCCTTGGTATCGGGCTCGTCTTCAGCGGCTACCTGCTCCACGATCCGGTAGATATACACGACCGAGCAGACGGCTATTACTATCAGCAGCAAATAGCCCATTATCACTTTAAGCGTTATATGTCCGGTTTGTTCAGCCATGAAGCAAAGATAATGGTTTATGCCAAATTATCAATCCTTCCTGTAGTCAATCCCCCATTTATCCAGCATGATGAAGTCGGCTTTCTTCAAACCCATCTTCCAGAACGGGACGGGATCGTCGTGGTCGCCCAGGTACATACGGTCGCGAACGGTAAAGGCAGGGTTGGATACCGCCAGGGTAGAATCGGCAACCGATGTCTGTATTCCTGCCAGATCGAGCACGGTATGGAAGACGCTGTTAGTGCTGACCGGCAGTTCGCTATGGGCTGCCGCAGTCCGGTATTTATCAGGGTAAACCGCACGGTAGGCCTCCGAGAACCAGATAACATAGGGTATATGCAACTGGTAATAGGTAGGTATCGGCGAAGCATGCAGGTAGCGGGCGCGGGCATCGTCGAAAATATCTTCGCCATGATCGCTTAGGTAAAGCATGGAGGTGCAGGCACCCGTCTGCGCCAGCATATCCGCCATTTCACCCAGCAGGTAATCGGTATACAGGATCGAATTGTCGTAGGCATTGCGCAGCTCTTTTTATAGGTGGCACGAATACCCTCCGCCTTATCGGGCGTATAGCGGGCAAAATCCTTCGGATAACGTTCGTGGTAATTGAAATGCGAACCGTAGGTATGGATCACGAAGAACAGGTTGCCCGACGTCTTATCCAGCTCTTTTTGCAGGTAAGGCAGCAGGTCGCCGTCGTGCAACGAAGTGAGGTAGGCCGACTTGGGTTTGAACTTGCTCATATCGATAAACGTATCCGCCTCGCGATAGAACGAGCCGATCATCGACGTGCTCAGGTTCTGGTTGGCTATCACAACGGTATGGAAACCTGCTTCCTTAAATGCCGTCACGATACTTTTCTCGTCATAGATAACACCGTAGTCCTCGGCACTGGCGGCAGAGAGGATGATCGGGACGCTCTTATGGGTGTTGTTGGATTGAGTAACGACATCCATAAAATGAACCAGCCCGTCCAACTTTTCCATCCGGGGAGTCGTCTCCCGTTCGTAGCCATAAAGGCTCCATTCCATCGCGCGGGATGTTTCACCGACAACCAACACATATATTTCCCGCTTGCCATCCGCCTGTACGGGTTTCGTGGCATTAAACGTAAAGTCGGCGGAAGTTATATGGTAATTACTGTTTTTCTCCGCTTTATTGATAGCGAAATAGAGGTTGTAGAGAGCATTTGCCGGATAGAAATCGCCTTTCACTGAAACGTTGTGCCCCTGTATGGGTGCCAGCAGGCAGAGGATGAGACCTACGGCAAATACGCCCAGGCTCCTCACCGCCCATTTCTTCCGGAAAGGGTTGTCGAGCTTCTTCTTCATCCGGATCGACCAGGTGGCTAGCAGCAAGGTAGGCAGCGTATAGAGGAAGAACACGCCGATAATAACCAGGAAGATATTCCCCAGCAACTCGCTGGCTTCGGAAGCCGTCGAACTGGTCAGGTTCAGGAACATATCCACCGCAATGACCGACTCGTCGAACAGGTAGAGCAACACGAGCTGCCCGCCGTCGAGTATCACTTTCGACAACAGGCACCAGACGACCGTTCCCGGTTTGCGGGCAAGCAACAGCACTGCCACCCAAAAAGCGTATGGTATGATTAAAGATGCGATTCCTACTGTGATCGGTAAAGGTTCCGTAAAAAAGAACACACAATTAGGAACAATAAACAGCAGCGCAAACAGAAACAATAAATGCTTCTAGGACGTAAACCAATCCCTCAACTTAGTAAAATAACTCATCGATATACCGTTATATTCCTTATAAAAACAACTATTCTCAATACCTCCTCCGGATGCAACCTGCCGAACAAACTGCAAAAGTAGGTGTTATTCAGCAGATAATATTACAAACCTGATACAAAAAAAGTTATTTCATTGCGATAATTAAGTATTTTAATAATTCCAAAAGCTAAGAAATTCTATTTGCGGATGGATTTCCAATACTCCGACACCGAGCTTTTCACCTCTTTATGCAACAACAGGATGCCGATCAGGTTGGGTAGCGTCATCAAAGCAACGGTAATGCCCGAAAATGCCCACATAATGGTCGTATCCGTAAAAGAAGCCAGGAAGAAGCCCACTACATATATAATGTGGAAGAAACGGACATATTTGGTACCCCATAAATAGGTAACCGCCCGGTCGCCGTAATACGCCCAGGCAACGGCCGTTGTAAAAGCAAAAAGCAACAGCGACAGCGGTATGATATATTACCCCCAATCGCCCAAAAGCCCTTTCTTGAATGCTGCGGTAGACAAAGGTGCCGAATGGAGCAGGGACTTTCCGGTCAGATAGACCTCATCCTCTTTCGATACGGGCAATGATAAACACCCTTTCACCACCGGTATTGTTCCGGTGAAAAGCTTCTTTGAATCCATCACCCTCACATTCTCCGCAAACGAACGGGCATGCAACAACGTTATATCCCGGTTCACAATCCGCCCATCCTTCACTTCCAGATGGCCGGTAAAAAGAGGAAGACGCTGCTGTCCCAGCACATGGGCCGAAACGGCGGCTTTATCCTGCGGAGCGCTTTCATCGTACTCTCCCGCCAGCACAACGGTATCGGCTTGCTGGAACTTATTCTCGAACTTCTCCATCCAAGCGCCCGACGACAGAATGACCAGTCCAGTCAACGAACAGATAATAATCGTATCGATAAACGGCTCGAGCAGAGCGACCATGCCTTCCGATACCGGTTCTTCGGTCTTTGCCGCCGCATGCGCAATCGGTGCGGAGCCCTGCCCTGCCTCATTGGAAAACAACCCGCGATTGACTCCCCTGTTGAAAGCCCACACGATCGTCGCCCCCAGGAAACCGCCGGTAGCAGCCGTACCGCTGAACACATTACCGAACACCGCCGATATAGCCGGAATGATTTGCTGATAATTAGCAGCCAACACACTGATAGCCCCAAAGAAATAAACAATCGCCATAAAAGGCACCAGCCGTTCGGATACGAGCGCGATACGTTTAATGCCGCCAATCACAATCACCCCCAACAAGATAGCCAGCACGACTCCGGTAATATACAAAGGCACTCCGAAAGCCGCAAACATCGCATTGGAAATACTGTTTATCTAGGGCAAGCAGCCTGTACCGAAAGACGAGAAGATCGTAGCGACAGCAAACAAGGCCGCTAGCCAAGGCATGTGCAGGCGGTTCTTCATATAATACATCGGCCCGCCGGAGATGGTACCGTCTTTCGTTTGCTCCCGGTATTTATGCGACAAGGTAACCTCCACCATCTTCGTAGTCATCCCCAGGAAAGCCGTCACCAGCATCCATAACAGGGCAGACGGTCCACCCAGATGAATGGCCAAAGCGACCCCAGCAATGTTGCCCGTACCGACCGTACCCGAAAGGGCCGTCGACAGCGCCTGGAAGTGGGAAGTATCGCCCAGATCATGCTTATTGTCGTATTTACCACCGACAACCTTAAAGGCATGCCTGAAGAAACGTATCTGAGGGAAACGCAGATACAGCGTGAAGAAGATCCCTGTCCCGAGTAACAGGAAAACAAACCATTGTAAACCTCCGAAATAAGAGTCGATCAGGGTTAATATACGATTGAGTTCTTGCATATTCGCATTAGTTAAATTAAGGGCTTGCAAGATACTAATAAATAAACAAAATGCAAGCCCTCTTGACTAAGAACTTGCATTTTGTCATATTACCGGACAGTTATCTCGTCTATAAAGAACCAGGACGGATAACCGACGCCGTAATGCCACGAGGGGCAAATCTTTGTGCCTTCTATCTCCACTTTGATGTAACGGGCGGATACAGGTGAAGGGACATCACACTTCACACCGACAAACTTAACCTGCGGGGAACGGTCTTCCGGCAAGCTCTTTTCGCCGAATGCCCGGTATGCCGCATTATCTGTCGAGATGGAGTAAGTCACTTTCTTTGGCAATAAAATCCATTGTCCCAACTGATGCAGGAAGTCGCCCTCTATCGAAGTGACGGGAACTTCCTTACCCAGGTCGAGGATGAAAGCGCCGTCGACACCTTCCCAACCGACCCAACTTTCCACAAAGGTAGTGCCGCCAAAGAGTTCGTCGGTCAGGGCTGTTTCACCCAACGCCTTGTATTTGCCGGTCGGCTCCTGTATCCAAATGACTTTCGCACCTTTGGCGAGGTTGCTTGCCTTACCGGGCAAGTAGCGTTCGGCATAGAGTTTGCAATATTCGCCGGGGGGGGGATTGTTACGTTCGTTGAGCGTAGGTATTTCATATTCGTGAGTGCGTTCTCCGAACAGGGCAAGCTGGGCTTTTATCTTGTTCAAATCATGGTCTCCCTCAGCGCGGGCTATCTCCAGGTCGGCATATTGAAGCGGAAGGCGCGACAGGCGGACACGCTTTAGCAAAACCGGGTCGCCGGCAACGGCTTGCTCTGCCTGGTCAAACAATTCGTTATAGCGTTTGCGGCAATTCGTATTCAGCATGCCATCCTTATGCGATACCGGCGAGTCATAGATCCACAGACGTTGCTTACTGGCTAGCAAGCCGCCTTCCAGCAGTTTTTCGTACTGGTAAATATAAGGAGAAGCGGCGCCGTAGTAGCCATCCATAAAGGCACGCATCAATGAATCGGTGTTCAGATAAGGGTTCCACATCAGTTTGCTGACCATATAGGCACGCATCTCGGGGAAGTCGCCCCCCTTCGAGCCGCCGATCTGGGAGAAATGCATGGTTGCATTGTGCTCCTTGAACAACTGAATATTCTTTGCAGAATCGGGAAGTTCGGGAAGGGAGAAACGAAATTGTCAAAATTAATCCCGTAATCCCATACGAATATATTCTTGCTGATAGCAGACCAGCCTTCCATCGCTTTCATAAAATCCTGTCCCGACGCATTATCCGTTAAAGGCACCTCGCGCTCGCAATCGATGTCGCAAAGCATGATATTGACGTTGGGCAACGGCTTTACATGTTTAGGCGGATGCATCGTGTACAAATAAGCCAGCGTAGAGAACTCCTTGTCCGGGAAACGGGCAGCTAGCTTATTCAGGAAATGAATCAGGCTGCCGGAAGGGCCTCCCTCCTGCTCATCAAGTGCCTTACAGGCCGGGCAAGTACAATTGGTATGGTTCCCGTCGTTCTGACTGACGGAAATCATATTCTTTCCGGGATTCGCCTTGAAGATAGAATCAATCTTTTGCGATACGATTTCAAATACTTCGGGGTTGGTGAGACACCATTGGCTTGCCTTGCCCGGACGGCGTTCGCCATTAATAAACGAATAGTATTCGGGATGGGAAGCGTCATACACGTCGGAAGGCAGAATCCGGTCGAAGGTATGCACCCATAATCCACCGGCAAACACCTCGGAAGGTTCTTCGAAGCGGAACCATTGTTTGTAAACAGGATCTTCGTGCATGGCGTAGCATTGGCTCTGACGGTAACGGAATGCAGGGTTCTCCGCCCTATCGAGCTCCGGTAGAACCAGGGTAGAAGATTCAGTCAATGTGTAGGCATTCGCACTGTAGTAAGCCACTCCCAGATAATCCTCCAGCAAAGTGACGACGCCGTAGACAGCGCCTTTATCGCCGCCACTGCTGATAGAAAGGATCCCGTCGGCTGTCTTCAGGCGGAAGCCGTCTTCGGTTAGTCCGGCTGTCTCTTTTCCGCCGATCACGATATCGCCTTTACGGGGCGTTTTGTCGGTAACGACCGGCAGAGAGGCGCCACTGATACGCTGCACGAAGTCTTGCAAGAGCAGTGCAGCCTGGTTGTCGACCGGTTCGTCCTTTCCCACTACGATGCGGGAAAGGGGCTTGCCTTCTTTCACGATGGTGACCTGGGCATTCAGGCAGGTCGCGGCCGAAAGCAGAAAGAGGGCACAAAGTTTTAAGTGTTTCATGATATTGATTGTTTAGAAATTGTGTGTAAGTACGTATTAAAAAAGATTTCCGAAGTAGCTTACAGCTTTTGAAGGGTTCCTATAAACTCATCCCCTGTAATTGTAAATTCCGGCTCCTTGTAGTTTACATAATCCTCAAAATAATCGCTGGCTATATCGGCTACGATCTCTTTTCCATCCAGCCCGAATGAGGAAACCAGTGCCTCCGCCTTGCTTTTCACCTGGCGGATAACCTGCAGGCGGTCTTCGTATCGATCCGGCTTTTCCTGATCGGTAATATGTTCGTTACGGATAATCAGATAGACTACAGCGTAAAACTTATCCATATCGCCAAACACAGGAACAAACAACGCTTTTTTATCCTCCGGCAGTGCTGCCAGATACTCTTGAATCTTTGTCATCAGCTTTCTATTATTTAATCATTTCAGACAAAGGTAAAAAATATTCTCATACGGCTCTTTATATATTCCCGGGAAAACCGTTAACTTTACGGCATTCAATAAAAGATTATACAAAGGACTAAAATTAAAGTATCATGATTAAAAGAGAAAAAAGTATCGAACTGCTGAATAAAGCAGTAGCCGATGAAATGACTGCAGTAAACCAATACATGTATTTCCACTTTCGTTTGGATGATATGGGATACGACCTGCTTTCGAACCTGTTCAAACGTACCGCTATCACTGAAATGATGCATGTGGAACGTCTGGCAGAACGCATCCTGTTCCTGAAAGGCGAAGTGGAAATGCAATACTCCAGCCCGGTAGAGAAGATCCATGACGTGAAGGCAATGCTCGAAAAAGCCGCTCAAATGGAAACCGGCAGTGTAGACGATTACAACGCCTGGGCTAACGAATGTGCCCAGCATGCCGACTCGGCCACAAAGAAAGTGTTCGAAGGCCTCGTCATCGAAGAAGAAAACCATCTGGATCAGTTCGAAACAGAAATAGAAAACATGGAGAACTTCGGAGCCAACTACCTGGCACTGCAATCCATCGAACGCAGCAAGGTCGTTTCTTCAGGCGCAACTCCTGCTGAATAAAGATAGATAAAAAGGAAAGGAAATGAAGGTGTCCTAAAAGGATGCCTTCTTTTTTTTGTTATGCGGCCAATTCATTA
>JAJPZM010000231.1 GCA_021204335.1 Parabacteroides sp.
AATGAATTGGCCGCATAACAAAAAAGAAGGCATCCTTTTAGGACACCTTCTTTCTGTACCCAGAGCCGGGATCGAACCGGCATGGAAGTGAATCCACTGGTGTTTGAGACCAGCGCGTCTACCAATTCCGCCATCTGGGCATTTGTTTTTTCTAATGCGTTGCAAAGGTAGGCATATTTTTTATTTCTGCAAGCGTTCGCCGCTTTTTTTCAAATTATATGTTGCGGACAACTAATAATGTTATATGGGAGAATAAATCCCGGATTATTTCGTTAACTTTGTAAGAGTATAATTAAAACAACCTGTGTATCATGGAAGATAATTATTGCGTTATCATGGGAGGAGGGATTGGCAGTCGCTTCTGGCCTTTTAGCAGAGAGAGTTATCCTAAACAATTCCTGGATTTCTTCGGAACCGGCCGCTCTTTACTGCAAATGACTTTCGATCGCTTTTCCAAGATTATTCCTATTGAAAATATTTTAATTGTAACGAACGAAGCATACGCCGATCTGATCAAAGAGCAATTACCTGAATTAAAAGAAGATCAGATTCTGCTGGAGCCTGCACGTCGGAATACGGCTCCTTGTATCGCATACGCCGCTTATCATATCAAAGCATGCAATCCGAATGCCAATATTGTGGTCGCTCCTTCCGATCACCTGATTCTGAAAGAAGACGTATTTCTGGATGATGTACAAAGGGCACTGGATTTCGTCAAAGAGAATAATGCATTGGCTACCTTGGGAATCAAGCCCAGCCGTCCGGAAACCGGATACGGTTATATCCAGAGCAGCGACTCCATGTTGAGTGAATTTACCAAAGTAAAGACTTTTACGGAGAAGCCGAATCTGGAACTGGCAAAGGTCTTTTATGAAAGCGGTGAGTTTTTCTGGAACTCCGGCTTATTCGTATGGAATGTGGATGCTATTCTGGATGCTTTCAGCAAGTATCTGCCGGATATTGCCGTACGTTTCGACCTGGGAAAAGAGAAGTTCAATACGGAACAAGAACGTGATTTCATACACGAAAACTTCCCTTATTGCCTGAAGATATCCATTGACTACGGTATTATGGAAAAGGCCGATAACGTTTATATGTTGTGCGCCGACTTCGGATGGGCGGATTTAGGGACCTGGGGGTCTTTATTCGACCTGGCTCAGAAAGATGAAAACAATAATGCGGTGCTGAAAAACAGTAATGCCTTATTATATGAAAGTTCCGGAAACGTTATTGCCGTAGGAAACCCTAAACGACTGACGGTGGTACAGGGACTGGATGATTGCATTGTGGCCGAGTCGGGCAACGTGCTTTTGATCTGTAAGAAAGACGATGAGCAACGCATCAAGCAGTTTGTTGCCGATGCCCAGATAAAATACGGGACAGAATTTAATTAAACCATTTTCTACCCAGATAATGAACAGGATACCAGGCGGCCATTAACCCAATGGTCGCTACTGTTATAAAAGCTACCAGCACATCACTGAATATCACGCGAACGGGATAAGCATCGATTATAAATACCCCGGCAGTCTGCCCCAGTTTTATCAGTCCGAATGTTTGCTGCAGGAGGCAGAGAGCCAAACCGATAACGATACCGATCAATGCTCCGAAGCCGGAGATCATCCATCCTTCAAATAAAAATATACGGCGTATCAGGCTATCGCCGGCTCCCATATTGCGTAGCGTGCGTACATCATCCTGCTTCTCGATCATCAGCATCGACAGGGAACCTACTACATTAAACAGAGCAATAGCCAGTATGAAGCACAGGATCAGGAAGGTCATCCATTTTTCCACCTTCATCATTTTAAAGGAGGCTTCCTGCTGCTCGAAGCGGTCTTGTACGATGAACTGATCGCCCAGTATGTTCTTTATCTGCTTCTTGACGGATGAGAGATCGGCTCCGTCAGCCAGTTTTAGCTCAATGGAAGATACTTCTTTATCGTATTTGAACAGGCTGCGCGCCAGTGAAAGAGGCACTATCATATAGCCTTCGTCGTAGACCTGCTGGTTAATCATAAATACGCCGGCAATATAGGCATATTCCTGATTAAAAGAAGAAGCCGGATTGGCCATGTTTACTTTTTCATCGCGTTTGGGGACATAGATCTCCAATGGAGAAGCGAATCCCGGCCGGGCGCCCAGTTTAGAGGACAGGCCGGCGCCCAACGTGGCATAGTTGGCCACTTCGTCTTTCAGTATAAAACTTCCGTCGAGCAGCACACTGTCGATTTGTATCAGATGGCTGAAAGCATCGTCCACCCCTTTTATCACGACTACATCCTGCCGTTCGTGGTAACGAACCAGTGCATTATCCTGTAAGACTTCCCCGAACCAAGCTACATCCGGCAGTTGCTTAACCTGTCGGAATCCGGCAGTAGTCGGGTCGAATACCTTCCCTGTCCGGGAAGTGATTTTCAACTCCGGATCGAAGCTGCTGAACATGGTTGCCACCAGATCGTTGAACCCGTTATAGACCGACAGTGCGCAAACAAGGGCGATCGTAGCTACGACCACCCCGCACACACATACCATCGAAATAATATTGATGGCATTGTGGGATTTCTTCGAAAAGAGATACCGCCGGGCTATATAAAACGGAAGATTCAACGCAGGAACAACTTATTTCTGAAGTAATTCGTCGATATGCTCTATATAATCCAGCGAGTCGTCGATAAAGAAACTCAGCTCCGGAATGATGCGAACCTGCTTTCCGATGCGCTTGCCCAAGTCAAAACGGATTGCCTTGGTATTTGCGCGGATAGATTCCAGCAGTTCTTTTCCTTTCTCGGAAGGAAATATGCTCAGGTATGCTTTGGCTACTCCCAGGTCGGGGCTCACGCGTACTGCACTTACAGAGATGAGAATGCCCGGCATCCCCTGGGTCTGCTTCTGAAAAATGTCGCCTAACTCTTCCTGGATCAAGCGAGATATTTTGTTCAGTCTTGCACTTTCCATATTACTATTAATTTATTTTTTCCATATCATCGTCAAACCGTCGCGAAGCGGAAGGATCACTTTCTCCACCCGCGGGTCTGCCTTTATTTTATCATTAAAACTAAGAATCCCGATGGTTTGTTTATCTGACAGGTGTGGTTTTTCCAATACTTTGCCATCCCACAGTGTGTTATCGGCCAGAATCAGACCGCCGGGACGTACTTTCGGAAAGACCAGATCGAAATAGTCGGAATATAACCGTTTGTCTGCATCAATGAATACCAGATCGAACGTTTCGTCCAGTTGGGGGATAATCTCCATCGCATCACCGAAATGCACTTTTATCTTATCTTTGTAAGGAGACTGCAACAGGTATTTCATAATGAAATCTTCCATCTCGTCGTTTATCTCCAAGGTATGGATTAGCGCGTCTTCTTCCGTTCCCTCCGCCATGCAAAGCGTAGCGTAACCGGTATAAGTGCCTATTTCCAATACACGCCGCGGACGAAGCATCCGACAAAACATCTTCAATATGCGTCCCTGCAAGTGGCCGGACAACATACGCGGACGCAGAAGATTTACATTGGCGTCCCGGTTCAGTGCGGATAACAAGGCTCCTTCTTCATCACTATGAGAGAGAATGTATTCGTCTAATGTCATTCAAATAAAGATTGTTTGTGCTTCAAATATAGCAAAAGTCCACTTTCTGCCCAAAAGAAGGGAAAGCGGACTTCCGGCTTTTATTATTCTTTGAATGTCGGCAGAGAATATTTACTTCCGGCATCCAACACTTTACCTACATTATTTATTTCGAGGAACGTCGTACCTCCGCCTTCGCCGAAGCTACCGCTCAGGTAAGCAACCATATCATTTCTCGTAATACGTCCGCTCTTGATCAGTTCGTTCAACGCGCTGTAGAAATAACCGCGGCGGCTATCGTCCCAGGGTTGGTAAACGGCCCATACGCCATACGACAATGAAAGCATGCGGGTAACACGCTGGTTGTAACAGATTGCAAACACAGTAGATGTTCCGCGGAAAGCAGCCAGATAGCGGGCAGTACGTCCGGTGTAGCTATCCGTGATGTTTGCCTTTACATGCAGCTTGTTAGATGATTTTACCGCCTGTTTTGCCAGGAATGAAGTTACATCCAGGTCGTTGCCTTCGATCGGTACGCGGATGTCGTTTGCCGACAGTTTTGTCTTTTCTGCTTCGCGGGCTACTTTCGTCATTGTCTGGACAGCTTCCAGCGGATACTTGCCGTAAGCCGTTTCGCCGCTAAGCATCAAGGCATCAGTGCGATAGTAGATTGCATTGACTATATCGGTTACTTCCGCACGGGTAGGACGCGGGTTCTTTATCATCGAATGAAGCATCTGGGTAGCCACGATTACCGGCTTTTTCACTTCCACACATTTACGGATCAGCATACGCTGGATGCCCGGAATCTTTTCGGCCGGCACTTCGATGCCCAGGTCGCCGCGGGCAATCATGACACCATAGGTTACTTCCAGAATTTCGTCGATATTGTCTACACCTTCCTGGTTCTCGATCTTGGAAATGATCTTGATCGGACTTTTATGTTCGTCGAGGATATGCTGGATATCCAACACGTCCTGTTTGTTTCTTACAAAAGAGTGGGCAATGAAATCGAGATCATTCTCAATCGCCCAAAGGATATTTTTACGGTCTTTCTCAGTCAGCGAAGGCAGGTTGATGCGTACACCCGGAACGTTTACGCTCTTGCGGCTTCCCAGCACGGCGTCATTTCCTATTTCACAAACCAGATAATCTTCGTGTTTCTCGACAACCTTCATCTCCAGGTCGCCATCGTCGATCAGGATATCGCTTCCGACAACCAGGTCACCTACAAAATTTCTGTATGATACATAGATGCAATCGTGAGTAGTTCCACCATTCGGATCACCCATGATCTTTACCCGTTCGCCCGTTGTAAACGGAATGGGTTTCTGAGCTATGGTAGTACGGACCTCGGGGCCTTTTGTATCCATCAGGATACCGATGCGGTTGGAAACTTCGCGGGCATTTGTAACAACGCGGTTCAAACCTTCTTCCATCATGTGTGCCGTATTGAGGCGCACAACATTCATTCCTGCATTATACAGCGATCGGATAAATTCTACATCGCAACGCTGATCGGAAATCGTAGCAACAATCTTAGTATGCTTTAACATATAACCTTAAATATTATAACCTATTATTTTTATTCAGTTGATACTCATAACAGTTACCCGATAACGGTTTATGATGCGTTTAAGCCGGCAGGCAACTATCCCTTTGTTTTCCGGTAATTATATAAGCGCCTCAAGTGCTAACCGGTACGAATCGAGTCCGAACCCGAGTATGACACCTTTGCAGGCTGCCGAGATCATCGAAACATGCCGGAACGATTCGCGGGCATGTACGTTTGAAATATGCACTTCCACAACCGGAGTTGTCACCGCTTTTATGGCATCATGCAATGCGATGGACGTATGTGTATATGCTCCCGCATTCATTATAATACCATCGTATTCGAAACCCACTTCGTGGATTTTATCGATCATTTCGCCTTCTATATTACTTTGGTAGTAAGCTATTTCGCACTGGGGATACCGGGCGCGTAGTTCGTCCAGGTAGCTTTCGAACGAAGCATTACCATACACTGTCGGTTCTCGCTTGCCCAACAGGTTAAGATTAGGACCGTTAATAATCTGAATCTTCTTCATTTTGCTGTAACTTTATTACCTTTGCACCACCTTGTTCGGGCTGAAAATATCCGGCAAAGGTAGTGATTTTATTTGACACATACATAATTACCTGTGTACAATGCAACAAGGAAAAGATATAATCAGCAGATACACAACGTGGCTCCGGTTGGAAAAGTCGTTATCAGCCAATTCTATAGAAGCTTACCTGACCGATCTGGACAAGCTGAACCGATTCATTGAAACGGAAGGGAAGACGTATGCCGACGTCACCTATCAGGACTTGCAGCAGTTTGTCGCGCAGTTGCACGATATAGGTATTCATCCCCGTTCGCAAGCCCGCATCATATCCGGCATCAAATCGTTTTACCGTTTTTTATTGCTCGACGATTATATAACAATCGACCCTGCCGAATTGTTAGAATCGCCCAAGATCGGGTTAAAGCTGCCGGAAGTACTGACGGTCAACGAAATAAACGACATACTGGACTCGATAGACTTGTCTCTGCCGGAAGGGCAGCGCAACCGGGCGATGCTTGAAGTGCTGTATAGTTGCGGGCTGCGCGTATCCGAATTGATTACTCTGCGTTATTCGGATGTTTATTTTGATGAAGGATTTATCAAGGTTGAGGGGAAAGGAAGCAAGCAGCGCCTTGTCCCAATCTCGGATACGGCCATCCGGGAGATAAAGAATTACCTCTACGACCGTAACCTGGTTCCCGTCAAGAAAGGCTATGAAGATATTCTATTCCTAAGCCGTCGTGGGACAGGGCTTTCGCGCATTATGGTATTCCATGTAATTAAACAGCAAACGGGAATGGCAGGCGTTCAGAAGAATGTCAGCCCCCATACGTTCCGCCATTCCTTTGCCACCCATTTACTGGAAGGCGGTGCGAACCTTCGTGCTATCCAGGAAATGCTGGGACACGAAAAGATCACCACAACAGAGATTTACACCCATATCGACCGCGAGTTCCTGCGGAAAGAGATATTGAAACATCACCCCAGAAGCTTTCGCAGAGAATAGTATGATACGAAAGAGCGAAAGTATCATATATTGTGATACAACATTCTCATATATTATGAAATTTCAGTACCACAATATATGAGAAAATAGTACCACAATATATGGTACAAATGTAGCATTGATTATCAGTGCCGCAGGAGTTCTATTCTTCCGATCAGTTCATCGCCCAACTCCCGCTTCACGCGGATATGTTCTTTTACGGCGGTAACGAAGGGGTTTTGTTCGAAAGCACCGCGTACGGTTTCGAAGTCTTCCTGCTTTTCTTTGCGGGTGCCATCTACCCCGAAACCGGTCATCGAGGTAAGGGAAAATTCCTTTTGCGCATCTTTGTAGAGCATTTCATCCAGTCCGATAACGGAGGACTTCCAGAGTTCAACCAGCTCGATGATCTTTTCGGCGGTAATATGCTTCAAGTCGACTTTGTAGTATTCCTCTATCTTCTGATATGCCCAAGTCCATTCCATGTCATAATACAATTTATGCATAAAGTGGAAAAAGACATCTATCATTTCCAATGAATTAATCTGCCGTTCTTCAATATCCGTTATTAATCCATCTAGTTGGTCTTTGGGCAAGATCAGTCCAGACAAGTCGACCCATTCGCCTGTACCTTCTCTGGTTGTCGGAACCAGTTGTTGGCGAACTTCTTCGATGTTTTCGAAAGGAGTACCTTCCAACCTTTTGATAAGCGAGTTCCCCAGAAACTTGTTGATTGCCATTCCGTATAGCCTCAGTGCATTCTGCAAGGAAGAATTCTTTATGCGGGTGTTCTGGTAATAATATATTTCGGAAGTCTCGCCGACAAGGTTCTGTAAATCCTTCAGGATATCGACAGCCTTCATCATTTTCTGGATGGTGTAGGGGCTTAACAGGTTGTAGTTAATCAGATCCAGCCGATTGGGATCGGTTCGCTTGTCGCGCTTCGGCCATTTCTGGGCATCGCGAATCGTACCGACACTTCGCAGGTTTACGCCCGGAACCAGGTATGTTTCATCGTCTTTCTCGATCAGATAAGAGAAAGGCATATCGGACGTGTCGCTATGGTGGTGATGGCGTCCCATAACCAGTGAAAAGGCTCCGACACGTGCCGGCCAGAGGATATAGGAATCGCTGGTCGTCTTAGAGCCTCTTTCTACAATACCTTGATGAATAGGACCCAGCTTATACATGTGGTTGCTCTGGTTCGAACCGCTTCCTGCATTCAGAAACGAATACATACCGGCAATCAGCAGGCTGCTTTTATGCATGGATACCGTAAACGGGCCGGCAAAGATGGCGCAAGCCTCGCCGTTCTCGAACGAGCAATTACTGAACAACAGGGAATCGTGGGCGGAGAAGTTATGCGTCACATGGCAGGATTGCCCGATAAAACAACGGATGATCTTTGCCGCATCGGCAACCACTGCCCCCGATGAGATGATAAAATCCTGCGCAATCACACTGTCACCGACATAGACAGGAGCTTCTTTGTTACTGTTTACCGTCCCGTTTTCCAGGCGCGTACTGTTTTCGATCGTTGCATATCCGCCTACAACTACATTCCGGATCGTTCCGGTATTAATTATTCTGGTATTTGCTCCGATCACCCCGAAATCGGCGGTAACCCTTTTGGTATAGCCGGCAATCAACTCCTGCAACCGTTCGATCAGCTTCGGGCGATGGCGGTAAAGTGCGATCACGTATGCCATTGAAGCCGAAAGGTAGTTATAGATGGGAACTTCGCGTCCGCCTGTTTCATTCAGAACCGAAACCTGCACATTGTTTCCGAACGAACTCATCCCGTCGACTACGATCACATCGACATTTTCGATGAAGCAGTCGTCTTTGATACAATAGTTGGCTATATAATTATGTGTATTCTCAATCAGGATATTGTCGCCCAGCATACAGTTATGCAACGTCGCATTCCTGAGCCCGCTGTGCTTCTTCACCCCGCCGGGCAAGGTAAATTCCTTTTCGAAAACGCCCAGGACAACCGTTCCGGAGAAATTTACTTCATTGATATACCTGGTGTCGAACGAAAGGGAAACAAGTATATTATTCCAGTCCTCCGCTTGGCAACCTTGGGATTGCAGTATCGCAATCTCTTCGGGCTGCAGGTTTCTGATCTTTTCCATTGGTTAACTTGTTTGTTTTTGCTTTATTCTTCCTCCTCGTATTGCTGGAAAAGGAAGTCATTATATGGGAAGCGTGTGATATGTATCTGCTTAACCCGCTCATATAATAATGCTTTTAAAGCATCGATGTTAGTGCGTTCCTTGGCGGAGATAAAGATGCAGTTATCCTGTAACTTGTTCATCCAGGTACGTTTCAGTTCGTCCAGTTCGATATTTTCCCGTTTGCGCGGTGTCAGGTCGTCTTCATCCTTGGGAACGAAGGTGAATGCGTCGACTTTGTTGAAAACCATGATCATGGGCTTTTCCGTCTTGTCGATCTCCGCCAGCGTTTTGTTGACGACTTCGATCTGCTCCTCAAACGTCGGATGGGAGATATCCACGACATGTACCAGCAGGTCGGCTTCGCGCACTTCGTCGAGGGTAGACTTGAACGACTCCACCAGTTCGGTCGGCAGCTTGCGAATGAAACCGACTGTGTCGGACAGCAGGAACGGCAGATTCTCGATAATCACCTTTCGCACAGTCGTGTCGAGCGTGGCAAACAGTTTGTTTTCGGCAAATACATCGCTTTTGCTTAACTAGTTCATCAGCGTCGATTTACCGACGTTGGTGTAGCCGACCAGGGCGACACGAACCATCTTGCCGCGGTTCTTCCGCTGCACGCTTTTCTGTTTGTCGATATCCACCAGGTCACGTTTCAGCTTGGCTATCTTATCCAGGATGATACGTTTATCGGTTTCCAGCTGGGTTTCACCCGGTCCGCGCATACCGACACCACCACGCTGACGCTCCAGGTGAGTCCACAGACGGGTCAATCGCGGCAACATATATTTATATTGAGCCAGTTCCACCTGCGTTTTCGCATGGGCGGTCTGTGCGCGGCTGGCAAAGATATCGAGGATCAGGCTGGTACGGTCGAGTATCTTCACCTGAAGTTCTTTCTCTATGTTACGAAGCTGCTTGGGTGAAAGCTCGTCGTCGAACACGACTAGTCCGATTTCGTTTTCCACCACATATTCTTTAATCTCCTGCAATTTCCCGGTTCCGACGAATGTGACGGGATTCGGGTAATCCAGTTTCTGATAAAACTTCTTGACGGCTTCGGCCCCGGCGGTATCGGCAAAAAATGCCAGTTCGTCCAGATATTCTTTTACTTTCTGTTCGTTTTGCTCGGGGGTAATCAAACCAACGAGCACCGCTTTTTCCGTGATTGCTTCTGATATAATAAATTCTTTCATGCGACAAAGATAATCATTTCAATTATTTCTTTATATTTGCAAACAGAATAACGATCAAAATAGTTTAGCTATGAAAAAGAAACATTTATGCGCAGCTTGGCGTATCTTAGCCGGAGTTGCAATCCTAACAAGCATGGTGTCTGTCCGGGCACAGGTGTCTAATCCGTCTGCATGGTTTGATTTTGTGAGTGGAAGCGGGAATCCGCTGGTTACTGATACGTTCAGAACGCAGACCCTTCAACAATTATCTACTGACAACTGGGAATATGAAACGAAAGGGGGTGCGCTTCTACCTGCTGGAGCGAAAACACTTCGGATCCCATTGGGAGGAATTATTTCTTTTACTCCTTTCTCTGCCGAAGGATACAAAAATGTAAAAATTAAGTTTCGTTATGCAGGCGATAAGCTTATCGAAGAAGAAGATTTATCTATTCGATATACTTCTTTGGGAAAGATGAAAGACAGAACTTTGTACTCTCCTGTAGTCAAAGATGGGAAAACAGATGCAGGATTCAATTATAGGGTTTGTCTAATAGAAGATTCCCCTTCTTCCCTCGAAATATATACAAATGATCCGGCGCCAAACTCTCAGGGTGGATTTTATCTGGTCAATAGTTTTACAGCTTATGGAGATATTCCACGTTACTCTCTCTTTTCAGGTAGTGGAAACTGGAACGACACAGTTCGGTGGTCGCATCTTCCCCCTTTGCACGAGCGTGGTGCATTGATAAATGGAGCTGTAACAATCGACACCTCCGTCGAATGCCAGACGGCATCACTCACTAATGATAGCCGCCTGAATATTACCCAAAATGCCCATTTCATCGTAGATACCCTTTCCCTTTACAACGCTGACATTTCGCTGACAGCAGACGGTGAACTAACTGTAAATAAGCAGGTAACGATTTACTACACCTTCCCCTCAAAAGGCAAATGGCATTTTGTCTCTTTCCCCTTCAATGTCCGTCCGAAAGGTCTCGACGAGCGCTTTCAATGGAAAGACGATTCTTTTTCCGGCAAGGGCAACTATCTGTATGTGCAAATTTACGACGGAGGGAAACGGGCTATCAATAATAAGGTAACTGGTAACTGGACAGTACTTTCTCCCAATACTTTCTCCGGTGATTTCCTCTTTGAAAAAGGCAAAGGCTATCTGATCGCCCTGGATGCCGCTGCATCCGATAATACGCTGGCTTTCTCAGTCGATGCAAGCAATCTGCCGGACGACTTTGGTAAAACGACCTCTATACCGGTTTCGGCAACTTCTGCTACCGACGAAGCCAATTCCGGCTGGTATCTTTGCGGCAATCCGCTGCCTGCTCCGTTATCGCTATCTCAAATTGCGTCCGATCCGTTACTGGATGGGAATATCTATCTGTATGAAGAAAGTAAATATAAAGCCTACCCGATAGGAAGCAATATTATTGTAGTACATAAGATTACTACCTTTAAGAAGCCTAGAAGGGAAAGTGATAAGGAGCTTAAAAAGGCTTACTGTGCTAATGATATTATCACTATTAAGAATGGTGTAGTATTGGCAGAGGTTCACACTATAAACGGTATCTATTATGTGCTTTATAATGCCAATGGTAGAGAAGCTGTAAGATATGCCTACTATCTCTCTGCTGATGTAGTCTATACTGGTAGTGAACACGCTACAGACTACATAAAGAGCTTAGGTAATGAGCTATTCTATATAGTATCTCCTTATCTCTACTTTGATGATGATAGAGCTGGTGATATGGATGCTGTTATTACTGCTAATGAGTTTGTAGAGATAGCTAAGGCTCAAAATCAAGTTTTAACCTATAATTACAAGCCAGAAGCCTAAATAAATCAAGAAAACAGCCAATTTAGTATAATTTTACCCTAAAACGACAATAATTTGCCTATTTTTTAGTAATTTTGCCGATTAAAAACGCTATAGAATGAAGTCAATAATAAAATATAGAGGTGGTAAATCAAAAGAACTACCTATGTTATTGCCCTATGTGCCTAATTTTGAAGGGAGGTACATAGAGCCTTTTTTTGGTGGAGGAGCTATGTTTTTTCACTTAGAGCTACCTAACTCAATCATTAATGATATTAATGTTAAACTAATAGACTTCTATAGAGCGGTACAAAATCAATATCCTCAACTTAAAGCAGAGCTATCAGAACTAGAGAAGCTATATACTGCAAATAGAGCTTTATTTGATGCTATAAAAAAGGAGCATCCAGAGGATAGAGTAGCAGATAATAATGAGCCTTTGTACTATCATTTGAGAGATATGTATAACGGCTTAATTGATAGTGAGTATTTACAAGCTACATTATATTACTTTATAAATAAGACTTCTTACAGCGGTATGATTCGCTATAATTCAAAAGGTGAATTTAATGTACCGTATGGTAGATATAAAAATTTCAACACCAATCTAATA
>JAJPZM010000339.1 GCA_021204335.1 Parabacteroides sp.
AAACATTCATATGATGTTCAATAAATCAACGGACATCATGCGGATAATCATATTTCACAATAACCATTTCTTACAAATATTTTCAGGTTTGGACCTAATTAATAACACTTGTGTTTGCCTTTCTTTTCGCTGCGAAACCTATTGCCCGGCAAACTCTTTAAAACTACGTTGTAAAGATATTGTCGGAAAAACGGTATTTTGCACCCATCTTTAACTATTTTATCTACGATTATTATAAATGCCAGACGGCTTAATCTGAAAATCCTCTAAAAAAGACAAAACGGATACCTCACTCAAAAATATACTCATTTCATGCCAGCCTTACCATATTATTTATGAAATTTGCCATTTCAACATTTTCTCAAGACAGGTTGTTGTATTACAAAAAATAAATAGAATTAAAAATAAAAGACATCAGAAAAGAGTTGCCGCCATACACGACCTTTCAGGATTCGGCAAATGCTCGCTCACAGTGGCCCTGCCTATACTTTCGGCCGCCGGCATAGAAACATCGGCGTTGCCTACCGCTATCCTTTCCACTCATACGGGGGGGATCAGCGGATATACCTATCGCGATCTGACAGACGATATGCGTCCGATCATGAACCATTGGAAGTCGCTCGGCATCAACTTCGATGCGATCTACACCGGCTATCTCGGTTCGTTCGAACAGTTAGACATTGTGAAAGAATTCTTCGATGCATTCAAAGCGGATAGCAACCTGATACTTGTCGACCCGGTAATGGGCGACAACGGACAACTGTACACCAGCTTCACCCTCGAATTTGCAGCCGGAATGCGTGCACTCTGCCAAAAAGCAGACATCATCGTCCCCAACCTGACCGAAGCCGCCCTGCTGCTTGGCGAAACATTCCACCCCGGCCCTTACTCGCCGGCCTATATCGAAAGTATCATGCGGAAGCTGAGCGCATTGGGACCGGCAAAGGTTGTCCTAACAGGAGTTTACTTCAAAGACGACGAGCTGGGTGTTGCCACCTACGACCGTACTAACAACCAGGTTGATTACGTCTTTACACAAAAAATACCCGGATACTATCATGGAACGGGAGATGTGTTTGCCAGCGCATTATTGGCTGCCCTGCTCAATGATTTCAGCCTGATCGACTCGGCAGCTATCGCTGTAAACTTTACAACCGATAGCATACGACGCACCTACAAAGCAAAAACAGACTACCGCTTCGGTGTTAATTTTGAACAAAGTTTTCCCGACTTTCTAAAAGAACTCAAACTGGTATAAGAGGTTTTGATTTTATTTTTCATCTTTGTATTATTAACAAGAGTATAAATCAGTAAACTCCTATTATATAAGTATGAGTAAAATAAAAATTGTCATCTCCGGGATAGGAGGCGTAGGCGGATATTATGGTGGGCTGCTGGCTGCCCATTACGAAAATTCGAAAAACGTAGACATCCACTTCGTTTCGCGCGGTGAAAACCTGAAAGCAATCCGGGAAAACGGAATACAAATAAAGAGGTCATTCAGAAAGATTGCCGGCAAGCCGAAACTGGCAACCGATAACCCGGAAGAAATCGGGCAGGCAGACTACCTGTTCTGCTGCACCAAAAGCTACGATCTGGAAGACAACCTGCGCCATCTATCACCTGTGATAGGCAAACAAACCGTCATTATCCCACTACTGAACGGTGCAGATATTACCGAACAGATCCGGCAAATTTTACCGGGCAGCCGGGCCTGGCAGGGTTGTGTCTATATCGGTGCACGACTGGTCGCCCCGGGATTAGTGGAGAAGTTCAGTCTGAAGGATAAAATGTTGTTCGGCAGCAACGACGACGACAAGGAGCAACAACAACAATTATATACACTCCTGAACAACGCACGTATCTTTGCTTCTATCCCCGACGACATCAACACCGAAATATGGAAGAAATTCTTCATGATTTCTACCGCCGCAACAATCACATCTTACTTCAATGCTCCGATTAACGAGGTGATTGAGAAACATTCGGATTTCTTCATTATGTTGGGTTACGAACTGCAAAGCGTTGCCGAGGCGAAAGGGATCGTGTTGCCGGATGACATTGTTTTCAATTCCATCAAGTCGCAACAAATGATGCCCAACGGATCTACCACCTCAATGCATGCCGACTTCAAGCGCGGCAGCAAAACCGAGATAGAGAACCTGACGGGGTATGTAATCCGCGAAGCGGAAGCATTAGGCGTGGAAGTACCTACCTACCAGTTCATATACAAAGGACTCACCCGTTTCCCCTACCCCTGCAATAACGACTAAAAGCGGTTTACCAGACATAAAAAAGGCGAAAGTTGTTTACTTCCGCCCTTTTTCATATCCTCGCCGGGATGACTACCCGATATAAGTTTCCATAAATTTGGCTTTCGGAGCCGGTGAGATCGTAACCACATCGGTATCCGCCGGGATCAACACTGTTTGTCCCTGATGGACAAAGATTTCGTTTCCTTTGTTGTCGCGAATGGAGGCCTTACCTTCCATACATATATATACTACAAACGAATCGAGCTCTGAGAAGTTACGTACCATCATCGTATCCAAATCGAGCAGATTGGTAGTAAAGTACTTACAATCGGCAAGCTCTACCGTTGCGTTGGTATGTGCCTTATAATGCGTACGGTAGTCGGGATACTTCGTATAATCGATAGCATCCTTTGCCAACTCGGTATGAAGTTCACGTCCTTTGCCGCTGGCATCCTTACGGTCATAATCGTAGATACGGTAGGTGATGTTGCTGGTCTGCTGTATCTCGGCAATGAAACAACCGGCACCGATAGCATGCACACGTCCGGCAGGCAGGAAAAATACATCACCCGGAAATACCTCGTAGCGCTGTAAAACATCCATGATAGTATTGTTTTCCACCCGTTTCACATACTCGTCGGCATCGATCTGCTGCGAGAAACCGGAATAAAGGGTAGTACCTTTCGCTGCTTTTATCACATAACACATTTCGGTTTTACCGAAAGAATTATGACGTTTGCGTGCCAATTCGTCGTCGGGATGCACCTGTATCGACAAGTCGTCGCGGGCATCGATAAACTTGATAAGCAAAGGGAAAGTAGTTCCGAATTGCTCTATCACCTTTTCGCCCAGCAACTGTTTGCCGTTAGTGCGGATCAGCTCGTCGAGCATCTTGCCTTCCAAGTCGCCGTTGGCTACTACCGAATAATTGCCTTCTACATGAGATAGTTCCCAGCTTTCGCCGATACCTTCCTCGACCGGAGTGATGCCCTTGAACGGGCAGATGTCTGAGCCTCCCCAAATAATCTTCTTGAGGATAGGCTTAAAAGTCATTGGATATAACATACTGTGTTCTTTTATTTATAATTTATTTCTTAACTGTCACCTTTCTCAATACAACAGCGCTGCGAGCCGGAATATACAGTTTCAACCATTCTTTTTTCTCTTTTTTATACAATGGATCCAATTGTGTGAAATGACGGATAGAGTCGTCCGACAAACCGAAGCCGCCAAAACGGGTGGCATTCGTATTCAATACAACTTCGTACTCGCCTTTGGGCACCAGGAATCCATAGTCGGTAAACGACTTCGTAGGATTAAAGTTGAATACGAACACCAAGTCTTTGCGCATGTAAGCTAGGATCTGATCGCCGTCATTATCCCAAACCTTTTGTATCGGGGTAGACTGGAAATTCTTCACGCTGCGGATCAGCTCGATCATCTCGCGGTCGAAATCGCCCAGGAAGTGATATTTCAAATCCATATTGTCCACCAGATTCCACTGCCGACGGGCATATTTATGCGACCATCCGTTGCCTTCGCGCGGGAAATCGATCCATTCGGGATGCCCGAATTCGTTACCCATAAAGTTGAGATAGCCACCGTTAATGGTCGAAGCCGTTACAAGACGAATCATCTTATGCAGGGCAACACCGCGTTCCACCACGAAATTATGGTCGTCTTTCTGCATGTGCCAATACATATCCGCATCGATTAAACGGAAAATGATAGTCTTATCACCTACTAAAGCCTGGTCGTGACTTTCGGCATAACTGATTGTCTTCTCGTCGGCACGACGGTTGGTCGTTTCCCACCAGATAGACGACGGATGCCAGTCCTCGTCCTTCTTTTCCTTGATCGTCTTGATCCAGTAATCGGGGATATTCATTGCCATACGATAATCGAAACCGTAGCCGCCATCTTCGTATTTAGCAGCCAGACCGGGCATACCGCTCACTTCTTCGGCAATCGTTATCGCGTTTTTATTTACTTCGTGGATCAGCTTGTTGGCAAGCGTCAGGTAAGCGATCGCATCACCGTCCTGATGTCCGTTGAAATAATCACCATAGTTACAGAAAGCTTCGCCCAAACCGTGGCTATAATAAAGCATAGAGGTTACACCGTCGAAACGGAAACCATCGAACTTATATTCCTCGAGCCAGAATTTACAGTTGGAAAGCAGGAAGTGAAGCACTTCGTTCTTGCCATAATCGAAGCAAAGCGAATCCCACGCAGGATGCTCGCGGCGCGCACCGCTCAGGAAATATTGGTTATAGCTGCCGTCGAAACGTCCCAGCCCTTCCACTTCATTCTTTACGGCATGGCTATGTACTATATCCATAATAACCGCGATACCCATCTCATGGGCGTCGTCGATCAGGTGTTTCAATTCTTCAGGCGTTCCGAAACGGGATGAAGCGGCAAAGAAACTGCTTACATGGTAACCGAACGAGCCATAGTAAGGATGTTCCTGTATAGCCATAATCTGGATCGCGTTGTAACCTTCGCGGGCGATGCGGGGAAGCACATTGGTACGGAATTCGTCGTACGTACCCACCTTTTCCTCGTTGGTCGACATGCCGATATGGCATTCATAGATCAGCAAAGGAGCAGTGTTCGGTTTGAAACGCTTGTTCTTAAACTTATAGGACTCGGCAGGATTCCAGACCTGCGCACTGAAAATCTTCGTATTCTCGTCCTGTACGACGCGGCGGATCCATGCCGGGATACGTTCGCCCGAGCCTCCGTCCCACTCTACCAGCAACTTGAACAGGTCTTCATGGCGCAACAAATCTTCCTCGAGGGCGATTTCCCACACACCATATCCCTGGCGTTGCATTTTATATCTTTCTTCCTTCTTCCAGTCATTAAATGTACCGATAAGATAAATGGCTGTGGCATTCGGGGCCCATTCGCGGAACACCCATCCCTTGTTGGTCTTATGCAGACCGAAGTACAGATAACCGGAAGCCATTTGTGCCAACGTTTGTTTTCCGTTGTTTGTCAAGCTCTTTTCCTTATCAATCACGTATTGATACCGTCCTTCTATCGCCTCCTTATAAGGGGCAAGCCAAGGGTCATTCTTTATTAGATTCAGCGACTCCATGATTTATTTGAGATTGGTTCTGCGCAAAGATAAAAGAAAAAAACATACCGCATTGATATTCTCGGGATATTTCTTAAATTTGCATCAAACACCTCACGCAACTATATGGGCAAAGGAACAAAAAACATAACCTTTTATATAATAATGATCCTTGTGTTCGGATCATTGATGTATTTCATCGCCAAGGAGGGGGAAAGCCATCAGTTGGAGAGCGCTATAACGTCCGCCTACGATGCTCCTAAAAACCTTAGCGAGGGATTTACGTTGTTTTGGGAATTGATGACGCACCATATCCAGTCGTCTATCGGCATCCTGCTGCTGCAAATCATCACCATACTGATAACCTGCCGCCTGTTCGGTTGGTTGTTCCAGAAAATCGGGCAACCCACGGTGATCGGCGAGATCGTAGCCGGTATCGTATTGGGACCGTCGGTGCTGGGACATCTCTCGCCCGAAATGTCGGGGTTCCTTTTCCCGCCCGACTCGTTGAACAATATCACCATACTCAGTCAGTTCGGGCTGATTCTTTTCATGTTCGCAATCGGTATGGAGCTGGATATCACCGAGGTACGAAAAAAGCTAAAAGAGACTATCCTGATCAGCCATACGAGCACGATCGTCCCCTTCTTCTGCGGGATGCTGACGGCCTACTTCGTGTACGACCGATATGCCGATAAAAGCACGCCTTTCCTGTCGTTCGCCCTTTTTGTCGGCATTGCGATGAGTATCACCGCTTTTCCCGTTCTGGCACGTATCATACAGGAAAGAGGATTGACGCGCACGCACCTGGGAACCATCTCGCTGGCAAGCGCTGCCAATGGTGATATTACGGCGTGGTGCCTGCTGGCGGTCGTTATCGCCATCGCACAGGCTGGCTCTATGCTGAGTGCCGTCTACAATATCCTTTTTTCAATCGTTTATATCACTTTCACGTTCTTAGCCGTCCGCCCCTTCCTGCGGATGATCGGCAATGTCTACCATAACAAAGAAGTAATCGACAAGACGCTGGTGGCGTTTATGTTCCTGCTCTTGATCATCTCGTCGTATCTGACCGAAATCCTGGGGCTCCATGCCCTGTTCGGAGCGTTCATTGCCGGCGTAGTCATGCCTGCCAACGTGAAATTCCGCAAGATCATGACAGAGAAGGTGGAAGACGTTTCACTCGCTCTCTTCCTTCCGCTGTTCTTCGTGTCGACGGGATTGCGTACGGAGATCGGTTTGCTCAACAGCCCCGACCTCTGGTGGATGTGCGGTGTCTTTATTGTAGTAGCCATCCTGGGTAAGTTCGGAGGAGCGATGTTTTCCGCGCGCTTTGTAGGCGAAAGCTGGAAAGACAGCCTCTACATCGGAGCACTGATGAACACGCGCGGCTTAATGGAGCTGGTAGTACTGACTATCGGTTACGAGATGAAAATCCTCTCTCCTCCCGTATTCGTCATGCTGGTATTAATGACGCTGGTGACTACCTTTATGACCATCCCGCTGGTTTCTTTCATCAAATTCTGCTACCGCCGCCGCGAAAAGGTCAAGGAATACGAAGCTGTGGAAATGGCCGACGGCACATTTAAGGTGTTGCTGTCGTTCGGACGTGCCGGCAACGGACAAATCATGCTCGATGTCGCCTACCAGATGTTTGCACATAAACGCCATCAGGTAGATCTGACGGCATTGCACCTGACGGTCGGCTCCGACGTCAACCCGCTGCATACCGACAATTTCGAGGAAGTCAGCTTCGGCCCTATCCTGTATGGCGCCAAGAAACTGGGAATGAATATCGAGACACGCTACGAAGTGTCGAACAATGCCAGACAGAACATTACCGATATCGTCAACAACGAAGGCTTCGACTTCCTGCTGGTCGGTTCGGGAATCTCTATGAGCAACCAGCCCGACGATGTGGAAGCCAACCGCTACCGCACCTCTTTCTACAACCGTTTCTTCAAACGTTTCAAGGCTCCCGAGTCGTGGTTTTATCCGGGTGCACTACTGAAAGACAAGACAAAGATGTTTATCGGAAAGAGCCATTGCGACGTAGGAGTATTCGTTAACCGCGGCTTCGTGAAAGCGAGCAATGTAATCGTGGTGATCGATTCGGAGAAAGATTTGTTCCTGCTCGACTATACTTCGACGTTGCTTAAAACGACTCATGGTTCGGTAGGCATCCTCGACCGCAGCAGTTCGACTACGCCGGGTATCGAAAAGATCAAATATGCCATCCATCAGTTTGCCGACTCGACTCCGCAGGCTTCCATCCTGCCGGACAAGGACATGAAATCTTCAACCTTCAACGGCTATACGTTCATGCTCATCAGCTACGACACCTGGAACGACGTTTCCGAACATCGCCGTGAAGCATTGCAAAAGATGCCGTCGACACTGATATTGAATCATAAAGAGAAATAATAAGTAGAACGCAGGTCAGCACTATATGGAAAAGAGACTTACACTATAGTGCTATACCTACCGACACTACTGTCCTAACTATCCTGACACTACTATCCTGGTCACCTTGTCACTATAGTGCTGATACCTGCCAAACCGGTTAGAACGTTACATCTATTCCTCCCATAAATACCGCCTTCGGCATCGGGAAACCGTAGTTAATGGTATAGCGGGTAGCTGTCAGATTTTCACCTTTGACGAACAGGTTCAGCCCTTTGTCGCGTGTACCGAAACGATAAGATGCTTTCGCATTCAGAACCGTATAGTTCTCTTTCACTTCCGGAGCATTCCCTGCCGCCAGCTGAACATACAGGTCGTAGACTGACTGCACGTTTGCATTAAACGTGAAACGTCCCGGGGAATGAGTGGCACCGACATTCAATTTATGTTCCGGAGCAGCCAACAACGGTTTGCTGGTATGCAGGTAACTATAATTCATATCCATACCCAAATTATTCAATATCTGGTAACGCGCTTCAAACTCAATTCCCTTATTTGTAAAAGTACCGACATTCTGGTTCTTATAAGGTGGCTTGCCGTCGCCCGAAAGGCTTACCGACTGGATCATATTCTTTCCATCGATAAAGAAAACCGTCACCTCGCCATACAACCTGCCGTCGAGGAACGACTGACCGACAGCCACTTCATAGTTCAGCATACTCTCCGGCTTCAAACCATCGTTTGCAGCTCCCCACATATACATTTCGCGGATATTCGGGCTACGGAAGCCTTTAGAGAAAGAGGCACGAATCACATTTCCGTCAAACGGACGGAAGGTAAGCCCTGCCTGGGGTACCCACTCGCCACCAAACACACTGTTGTGTTCATAGCGTACGCCGGCATTAAGACTCAGCATATCGAACAAATCCTGCTGCATAATTACATAACCGGCCACTTCGTTGACTGTCTTGTCGATGATGTCAGCCTTGTTGCCATTGATGCTGTCGTTCCAGGCATGACCGCCCCAATTCTTGTAATCGATACCGGCAGTAAAGGTATTTCCTTCTACCAGACGGAACGATTGATACAACAAAACGCCCGTATTATGGTCGTCGGAACGGAACAGGTAAGTACGGGGTGTACCGCCCGGCTGATAACCGTCGTTGATCTCATGATTTCCCCAATTATAGAATACACGCAAAGCACCGCTCGTCTTTTCATGATTGTTCTCAAAGGCAAAAGAAGTCGTACCGCGAAGTACATCTACCAGGTAGTCGAGTATGGGCGAATCGACTGCACCCGGGTTCTGTGTTTTAAACTTGGCAAGGCTCAGGTCGCCGGTCACCTTATAATGCTCGTTTATCTTGTATCCCAGATTGGCAAACCCGTTGGTGATATGGAAATCGGAATTTGGGCGATGACCGTCGGTACGGTCGTGGTTGACCGAAATGAAACTGCTGAAGTTACCCACATTATACCCGTTGTTTATCATATATTTCTGGGTGTTGTAGGAACCATACATGATACGGGCCTGCGTGCGCCGTCCCTCCTGTTTATGATGACGGGTAATGATATTGACCACCCCACCCATCGCATTGGAGCCGTACATCAAAGAGCCGGGACCACGAATCACTTCCACCCGGTCCACATCGGATGCGACATAAGTATCCGGTAAAGCATGCCCGAAAATTCCCGCCCACTGCGGTTGTCCGTCGAACAGTATCAACACTTTGTTACTCTGTCCTACCCCACGGATATTCACTGTTCCGGCAGAGCCGTCGTTCACTCCGAACCCGGTAATTCCCTTCTGGGTAACAAACAAACCGGGGACACATTGCGACAGGACAGGCAATAATGCCGATTCACTACTCGCTTCAATCTCATCCCTGCCGATCACAGAAATGGAAAGCGGAACACTGTTGCGGTTTACCTGTATCTTATTGGCAGATACCACTACGCCTTGCAAATTGATCAGGCTGTCTACATCTATCGGCTTCACCGGTTCTACCGGCTCGGCTGCCTGGGCTAACATTCCTGCCAGCAACCCCGGAATAAGTAAAAGTCTTTTCTTCATAATCTATTCTCATATAGTTGTTAATCCTTCACTAAGTAGCACCTATTAAATAAAACGTGTCACCCTACGGGCAAAAAAATAGACTCAATCCGCCCGGCTCATTACCAACTTACTATGTTTAATACCCTTAATAGCAGTCAGTTTATCCGACAATGCGGTTAAACGCTGAGCCGTACCCATCACTGTTTCGATGTGCAGACAAAAATGCTTATTAATATAATATTGGGAAGAAGATAATATCACGTCCTGGTAATCCTGTTCGATACTGACAATTTTAGAGGCAATGCTTTTTTTCTCCTGGTCGTACATTATTATTATAGTACCCGCTACGATATGATTACACTGCCATTTCTGTTCCGCCACGTTCTTCTCTATCAGAAAACGGATAGCCTGCGAGCGATTGGCAAAGCCATTATCGTTCACATACTGATCTAAAGAATCCAACAGATTGTCCTCCAAAGAGACACCAAAACGTTTCAAGGACATATTTATGTACTTTATTATTTCGCGACAAATATATATATTTTCCTGCTGATACAAATGTAGTTTATTACAAAAAGTATCACATTTAAATATATTCGATACCTTTGCCCCCACAAACAACAAAGAATAGCATTATGAATTATTACGAACTGAAATTCACATACGAGTCGCCAATCGAAACTACCATTATCAACGATGTCCTGGCATCCGAACTGGGAGAAACAGGTTTCGAAAGTTTCAGCGAAAGCGAAGACGGCTTGCTGGCCTACATCTCCGAACAATTATATAATGTAGAGGCTTTACAGGATAAACTAAAAGAATTTCCATTGAAAAACGTTGCCATCCGCTACACCGAACAACTGGTGGAAAGCAAAGACTGGAACGAGGAATGGGAAAAGAACTACTTCAAACCGATCCGCATCGGCACCGACTGCATCATCCGCGCCTCTTTCCACGAACCGGAGCCCGGCTATACATATAATATAATAATAGATCCTAAAATGGCTTTCGGCACAGACAACCACGAAACCACCTACCTGATGATCACCGAAATGCTGAAACTCGACCTGGAAGGCAAAGACCTGCTCGACATGGGATGCGGCACAGTCGTGCTCGCCATCCTCGCCAAAATGAAGAAAGCCGGCAAGGTAACAGGCATCGACATCGACGAATGGGCTTACAACAATGCCCTCGAAAACATCCGCCTGAACCATACGGAAGATATTCAAATCGCCCTGGGCGGAGCCGAACAAATCCCGGCCTTCGGACAATTCGATATTGTTTTTGCCAACATCAACCGCAATATCCTGCTCAACGATATCAAACATTATACCGGCTGTATGAAACCCGGAGCTCATCTTTTCATGAGCGGATTCTATACCGAGGATATTCCGGCCATTCAAGCTGAATGCGAGCGCAACGGTTTGACTTTCCTATCCTACACTGAAAGAAACAACCGGGTAGCCGTCAAGACGCAGAAGCCATAACGTTATTTAACATTAAAAGTTAAGACAGATATAAACTATCATTCAGATAAAATCGTTATTTTAGTAGACACATTTAAATATAAGAGTTATGAAAAATGTAAATTCTAAATTATTACTAGGTTTGGTAGTAGGTGCCGCAGTAGGCGTCGTAGTAGGATATCTGGCAGCTACCGATAAGAGAGAACAGTTACTAGAAGAATTGAACGGTGTAGTTGGAAAAGTAAAAGAAGGCTTTAATTCCGCTCTCGCCAAGTACAAAGAAGGTAAAGCTGAAGCTGTAAAGGCTACCGAAGAAATTGTAGCTGAATAATCTCTATGGAAAAAGATTCAGGAAAAGTCTTTCATGAGTTGAAAGAAGACGTTTCGACTTATGTAGAGTTAAAGCTTGAACTTTTAAAGTTAAGCACATACGAAAGAAGCGGGCAACTGATCGCGACTCTTTCGTATGGCTTAATTTTATTGTGTATGGCATTCTTTGCTAAACTGTTCATATTCCTGACTCTGGGATTCTTTTTGGGTGATCTGTTCGGTTCGATGGCAGCCGGATTTGCTGCCGTGGCAGTAATATATCTCCTATTGATCGGGCTAATCATATTGAACAAACAAAAAATCTGCAAAATAGTACTGAATGTAGTAATTGCAGCATTAAACGGTAATGACGAAAAAGACGATGCAACAGATACAAAACAAGACGCTGACACCGCTGGAGAAGCTGATTTCTGATAAAAAGCGAATCCGCAGACAATGTGTATTACAGGAACAGAAGCTGAATGATGATTTTTCCTATATCCAGGAAAATGCAGGAAGTCTTTTGCTGTCAGGATTTACCACCTTACTATTCCCAAACACAAAATCTAAAAAGACTGAATCGACAGAGACAGCTACCCCGCCAATTCTACCGACAGTACATCTCGGTATTTCCGATTATTTGGGTATTGCGCAAAGCCTTCTCCCCGCTGCATGGGACGTAGCGAAACCATTTTTACTGACATGGGGAATCAGAAAGGCTCAAAGCTGGTTTACGAATCTTCTCTTTAAGAAAAAGAAGTAACTCCTAACATTTAATTTATGTTAGAGGGCATATTTTTCTCGCTCCATTAAATGTAGAATAATAAAAA
>JAJPZM010000302.1 GCA_021204335.1 Parabacteroides sp.
GAGTTATTCTAAATATAAATGATACTTTTGTAAAAATTATCCTGGAAAGACTCTTTATATAAATTATTGTAATCTGATTATTGGCAATGGCAGCAATTATAAGCACACTGGTAATATTGATATTATCCACCGTCGTCCTGCTCTTATTAAAAAGGAACAGACTCCTCTTGAGTGAACTCCGGAAAAACAAAGAAGCATCAAATATCCAACAGGAAGCCAATAAAGAAGGAGATGCTTTCTATCTGAATATTCTGGACAACCTGCCTTTTCCGATTTTTGCCAAAAACATCGACGACAACTTTAAATATGCTTTCTGGAATAAAGAAGCCGGCCTGCAATCAGGCTTTAAGCAGGAAGAAGCATTGGGACTCACAGATTTTGATCTTTTTGGGCAAGAACGCGGACTCAGATACAGAAAGATTGACGAAGAGCTGGTTGCAAAGAATAAAAACTACCGGGCGGAAGAAGATTGCATAACCCCCGATGGCGTAATACACAATACCATAATCCATAAGTTCATCATTGCCCAGGATAAAGACCGGTGGCTTTGGAGCATACGCTGGGATATAACCAAAGATAAGGAATATGAAAAGGAACTTATCCGGGCAAAAGAAGAGTTAGAGAATGCAATCAAAACCCAGAACCTGGTTTTGAACAGCATCAATTTCGGATTGATCTATATCGATAAGGAATACCGGGTACAATGGGAATCGACAGCCCATCTAAAAGCCAGGACAAAAAAGTTACAATATCTTCCCGGGAAGATATGTTATGAAACTGTAATGGGACGGACAGAACCTTGCGAATATTGCCCTCTGACCCAAACCATCCAGACAGGCAAATTTGTCAGAAAGGAATTTACAGAAAACAATTGCACATTCGAAGTCAGCGCCACCGTTGTCTACGACAATACCAACACCACCGTATTAGGCGGATTGATGAAGATAGAAGACGCATCCGACAAAAAGAAAATCGAGCATTTAATGACCGAGGTCCAGAGGGCAGACGAAGCCAACCGATTGAAATCGGCCTTCCTTGCCAATATGAGCCACGAGATACGTACACCGCTCAATGCTATTGTCGGCTTTTCAAACTTACTGGCAGAGACGGATGATCCCGAAGAAAAAAGGAATTCACGAATATCATATCGACAAACAACGAGCTCCTGCTGCAACTGATCAACGACATTATCGATATGTCAAAGATAGAGTCGGGTTCTCTCGATTTCATATACACCGATACGGACGTTAATATACTGATGGGAGAAATCCTGCATCAGATGCAGCTGAAAAACCAATCGGACGAAGTGGAAATCTGTTTTGACCAGAAGCTGCCCCAATGCATTATCCATACCGATCGGAACCGCCTGATGCAGGTAATAATCAATTTCCTGACCAATGCGATGAAGTTTACCACGAAAGGTTCCATTAAATTCGGATATACAATGGTGTCGGATAAAGACATTCGTTTCTATGTAAAAGATACCGGAATCGGCATACCCGAAGACAAGATCGACACAGTATTCGACCGCTTCGTCAAGCTGAATACTTTCATCCAGGGAACAGGTTTAGGGCTTCCTATCTGCGCGATGATCGCCGAGAAATTCGGAGGAAAGATCGGAGTCGAATCCAAAGAAGGGGAAGGTTCTTTGTTCTGGTTGGTAATTCCTGTGCAGAAACCTGAATAAACCTAAAGAATCACAAAGGCTCCGAACTCAAATAGCCATTAGTATGTTTTCTTTTTCATACTTTTGCAACCTAATATAAAACGTCAATGCTAAAACATTTAATCGTTCTTACAACAGCAACTCTGTTCACGTTTGCTTTGCCCGGAAAAGCACAGGATATGACATCTTCCACCGATACCATTCCTAAAGAGAGCATTATCCTTGACGGACAGCAGCTCAACGAAAAACAACTCAAGCGTCATTATAAGCAGTTGCGTAAAGATTCTATCCGCGCACATAAAAAAATCTGGTGGTCTGTCCTGGGCGGTCCCTCTTATACACCGGAAGCATCCCTCGGCGTTGGCGGAGCCGTACTTGCCAGCTTCAGGATGAATAAAAACGACACAATTTCGCAACGTTCATTCCTGCCGGCGGGTATCAACCTGTCATTAAACGGAACGATTGTGGTTGCCGGAGCCGGCACTTTCTTCTTCAACCAAAACAAGTTCCGCATTTATGCCAGCTATGGATACAGGAACGAGCCCGCCCATTATTACGGAAAAGGATACGAAACGATAGAGCATGTGGATAGAAGCGACTCGACGATCCAATATCACAGAAGTTACTTCCAACTGTATCCCCGCTTCGTCTGGAAAATACGCCCCCATTTTTACCTGGGAGGCCTGTTCGATATAAACTATACGGATGCCTCGGACATCAATCCGGTAATGGACAAGGATCCTTATTTTAATAAGTTCAAATTGAAATACCTCAATGTCGGTATCGGAGGATTAATCCAGTACGATACGAGGAACGATGTAGCCACGCCTACACAGGGCGTATTGTTAAGCGGCAATATCAAAGCTTTCGGCAAATACCTGGGTGGAGCCTATAATTATGAAATACTGGAACTCGAATACCGTCACTTTGTAAACGTATTCCGCCCGCGAAGCACCTTGGCATGGATTGCCAAGAGTCAGATCGGCATGGGAGACGTCCCCTACTCCGAATTGCCCTCATTCGGCTCTCCTTTCGACCTGCGGGGATATTACTGGGGAAAATACAGGGATAAATCGATGGCTTACGGCATTCTCGAATACCGTCACATGTTCGGCTCGCCGGCTAAATATAAAAGCGGAAATTTCTGGGCGAAATGCGGATTTGTCGCCTGGATGGGAACCGGAACGATCGGGAATACTCCGTTCGACTGGAATAAATGGAAACTTAATTTCGGTGCCGGAGTGCGCGTGCAAATGCAACCGGGAAAGAACTTCAGACTGGATATTGGAAAGGAACCGGGACTGGACGGAGTACAGATTTACATGAATATGACAGAGGCTTTTTAGCCGGATTACCGTTTTAGCATTAGTAAGCTAATCCCCAATCGATTACAGTTTCCTCGTAGTTTTCTCATTTGGAAACTCGCGTTTCCCTGGGAGGAAACTGTAATTTCCTACCTGGGGAACTGGTGTTTCCTAAGGAGGAAACTCTAGTTTCCAGGTAGGGAAACTAGAACGATAACTTCATCATGAAACGGACACCCTTGGTCTGGATGTTCGGATTGTCGCGGTAGGTCAGACGCCAGACGTAGTCGAGACGAAGGAATTTAAAGATATTCTCGATACCCACACTGGCTTCCATATAAGGCGTGTTGCCTAATGTATAAGAACCTTCCGGGAACAGGTACAAACCTTTGCCGCCATAATAAGGATTATTCTTATCCGTCAGGTTACCCCACATACCGCGGAAAGACAACACTTCTCTCCATTTCAACTCCTTCACCAAAGGAAGACGGTTCAGGATAAGCCCGTTCATAAAATAGGTAATGTCCCAGGATGCGTATTCATCGCTGATGAACTCCATCGCGTTCATGTTCGTGTACGACTCGGGCTGGATGATATACGACAGGTTGGCATTCGGCAGGATCAGCAACGGATAAGGCACCTTGTCCCATACTTTACCCGCTTTACCGATGATATCGATATAGCCGAAGGCAGAGAACCAGAAACGTTTCTGAATGCCGATATCCGTACGGTTGTAAGTATAATCAGAACCCAGAACACCCTTTTTAGCCGTTACGTGGCTCAATGTCAATACCGGAGCATCGAAAGTAATCGGATAACGGTAATTACGGGTCTGATAGAACTTCTCGTTCGGAGCAAAACGGAACTTGAATTCCATCTCCGTCATCGAATACGATTTGATCGGGGTGATATGCCCATCCCCTTCTATCCGGTCGAAAACGGCATAGTCGGTCGAGTATTCTTTCAGATTTCTCAGGACGGCGCCGTAAGCAACTCCGTTATAATGTTCGCGGTAATAAGTCAGCTCCGCATTTCTCAGATAAGTCGCGCGGGTATCTCTTTGCCGTTTCCATGTCAGGAAGATATTATCCTTATTGGTGTACATATATTGCTGTCCCAACTGGTTGATATCGTACATATATTCCAGACGGATAGAGTTGACCGGGAATTCCTTGCGGTATTCTTTCTTGTCATTGAACGAATATTCTACCAACGCATCGTATTTCAGTTTCCTGTCAGTCGTACCATACGCGGCATATCCTTCCAAGAACAAATTCTTGCTGAATGCCGTAGTCGTGGTTCCACCCACACGGAAACGGGCTCCTTCAATTGCATTACCACTGATAAAGGTATTAGCCGGACCGATTTCAAATTTATTCTTCACCGGATCGGTGCTGGTGCCAACATAGCCGGATGTCAGGATGGTAATCACTTTCTCCGTCACATAAAAGACAGGGACTGCACGTAGTTTGGCCATCAATTTCTCAACCGTATTCTGCTTTCGCTTGCCGGCTTCTTCGGGACGGTTCAAATCCCAGAAATCTTCCGGTTGCTTGTAAGCATTCTCAAGCGTAAGGACAGGGGCACTTTCCTTGAATATATCCTGGTTTTCAGGCGGGTCGAACGAATGGTCACTATAAATATTCAAGCGTCGGGCATACATCCCTTTCGATTTCTCCGTCAGTTTGAAATCGACGGTGATATCGTCTTTAGTGATGATACGTGTACCATTCTCTGTTCTTTCAAACGACTGCTCGATCTTCATTCCGCTGACAAAGTTCAGGTTAATGTTTTTGGGAACATTAAGAACTGCCTTTTGCACGAAATAAGTGGAGTCGAGGTTCACGAACAGATGTCCGGTAAAACCAAAGCCTTCGGAAACGAACGGCACGAAACCCAGGTCGACACATTGATGCCCGTTAACCTCTAGCGTATCAAGCAAATAATATTTATAGAAGTTAGGACCGATCGTTGAAAGGGGACTTACAAAACGTTGCAGGAACAAAGGTATGTCATTCTTAAAGATATCCACCTCGCGGAATACTTCGCCCAGGAATTGTTGTATCCCATCGCGCGAAAACACTTCATCCACACCGGCAGCCTTGGCACCGAGCACGATCCGTTTCTCCGATTTGGGATCTTTGCGGTAAAAGACACCTTCCACTTTCTCCCTTTCCGATATCGGAAGAATCGTTTTACCTATATCCAACGTATCTATATAATCGATCAGGAAGTCGAACTTGCTGGCTTTCCCATTCTCCTTCTTTGGCTTCGGATGATAATCGTTCATCGCGAAAACCATCTTCTCATACTGGCTATAGCTAAAGTAGTCATGATTACGCGGATCGTTACTTTCGCGCTTGTCGATCATGTTCTTAACAAAGGCGACTGCCGGATTATCCTTTTTAGTATACTTTTCTTTTTTCGGTTTGACAATTACTTCATTCAGAGCAATGCTGGATGGCGCCAAAGCCACCTTGAAATAGTTCTTCTTCCCGAGAGCTACTCTAAACTCTTTTTCTTCATATCCCAGGTAGGATACAGATAAAGTACGGGCATTCGACGAAGTGGTCAATGAAAACTTTCCATCGTCATCCGTCGTTGCTCCGATCGTTGTACCCTTAAGTATAACTGAAACATAAGGTAACGTTTCCCCTGTTATAGAATCCGTTACCACTCCATTTATTATCGTGTTCTGACCTTTTGATGCTAGAGCAATCAAGATAAATGTCAGTATAAAAACAATCTTTTTCCTCATCACTTTACTAACTCCCTCGTTAAAACTCCGCAAAATTATAACAGAATATTTTCTTTGAATGTTCCAAATTGAACCGATTATATTCCAATTGACTACAAATATCCCATTTGTTACTTACTTTTAGATAATTCCGCGACAAAGATACAGGAATATTTCCTATTACTGTAAATACTGTCTTAAATTTAACAATTTGCCTTTGCTTTCTCTTATCAATTATTTCTACCTTTGTCCGCGAAAAGGGGTGCCATACTGTAAACGGGCTGAGATTATACCCTGTGAACCTGATGCGGGTAATGCCGCCGTAGGAAAGACAGATAAAAGCTTTTTCCCCCTTTCGCATGTAAAAATGAAAACAGATACAACGTATCGCTATCCGGCAGCACTTACAATCGCCGGTTCAGACAGCGGCGGTGGAGCCGGCATACAAGCGGATATTAAAACATTCTCTGCTTTGGGAGTTTACGGCACTTCCGTTATTACATCGATCACCGCACAGAATACCTTGGGGGTAAGAGGTATACAGGCCGTCAACCCCGAAATCCTGAAAGGACAGCTCGATGCCGTTTTTGAAGATATAACGTTCGATGCCGTCAAAATAGGAATGCTGCATAATAAAACCGCCGCAGAGATCGTAGTCGGCACAATAGATAAGTTTTCGCCATCCTACATTATATTAGATCCCGTCATGATCTCTACCAGCGGGAACAAACTATTGCAGGACGATGCCATCGAAATTATTGTCCGTGAGCTGTTCCACCGGGTCACGCTGGTTACTCCGAATATCGATGAAGCGGAATACCTGTCGGGGATAAGCATCTCTTCCGAAAAAGAGATGGGAATGGCAGCCGAAAAGTTATTGGCAGCCGGATGCCATGCCGTCCTGATGAAAGGCGGTCATTTAAAAGGTAAGGAGATGATAGATATATTATTTGTAGAGAACAGTGCTCCTGTTCGATTATCTACCGAAATAATAGAAACGACAAACGGGCATGGAACCGGATGTACGTTGTCTTCCGCCATCGCTGCTTATCTGGCTTTAGGAAACAACCTGCCTGATGCCGTCCGCTTGGCGAAAGAATATATTACCTGCGCCATCGAGGCAGGAAAAGAAGTGAGAACCGGGCACGGACATGGCCCGCTCAATCATTTCTTTGCTCCGAAGCCCCTGGTTAAAATAAAGATGGACAAGCCATGAAACTGATCGTTATCACAACATCCCATTTCTTTGAAGGCGAAAGCCGGATGCTGTCCGCCCTATTCCGGGAAGGAATGGAAAAGCTGCATTTGCGTAAGCCCCGGAGCGATAAAGAGGAATTGCGTGCCATGCTGGAAGCGCTTCCTCTCGAATACCATTCCCGTATCGTCGTGCACGATCATTTCAGCCTGGCATCGGAGTATCAACTGGCAGGCATCCATCTGAACAGCCGTAACCATACGATACCCGAAGGTTTCAAAGGAAGCGTCAGCCGTTCCTGTCACTCATTGCAGGAAGTAGAGGACAACCGGCAACTGGACTATGTATTCCTTAGCCCCATCTTCCCGAGCATATCCAAAGAGGGTTACGGCAGTAATTTTTCTACGGAGGTGCTGAGAAATGCCGCATCTCAAGGGATTATTAACGAAAAAGTAGTAGCTTTGGGTGGTCTATGCGAACAAACCATACCGATGATCCGGGATTTGGGGTTCGGCGGAATGGCCATACTGGGTGCTTTATGGGGAGAAACACCCGAAACGTTGCAAATAAATACGATTATCAATCAATATAAAAAGATACAATTATGCTATTGTTAAACAGAAGTCAATACGCTTGTTTCGAAGGGGATGACTCTGCACCAATCATGTTCATCACGCACCCTTCTGAAAGATATACGGAAGAGCAGCAAGTTTTAATGGCTCAAGAAGGTGGTTGCACCTGGATACAGATCCGGATGAAAGAGAACCTGACTCTCGAAGCTGCCACAAAGTTGGTTCGTCTTGTCGAGTTTTCCAATCGGGCATGCATAGACGACGACCTGGAGATCGCCATTAAAAGCGGCGCTTTCACCGTACATCTCGGCAAAAACGACATGCCGGTAGATGAAGCCTGGAAAATTATTTTCCAGAGAGGCTACGACGATCTCTTTTTGGTGGGGGCTACGGCCAACACCTTTGAGGACATTGTCGATGCGGACAGGCGGGGTGCCTCCTACATCGGTCTCGGCCCTTACCGTTTTACCGAAACGAAAAAGAACCTTAGCCCGATACTTGGCCTGGAAGGATATGAAAGGATCATGGGGCAATGCAGGGAAGCCGGACTTAAAATTCCGGTCATTGCCATCGGCGGTATCCGCTACGAGGATATAGGCCCGTTGATGAATACCGGCATTGCAGGCATAGCCGTATCGTCCGCCATTACCCAGGCTCCCGATCCTGTTAAGGAGATGAAACGCTTCTGCGCGAAGCTACTGCAATATACGAAGAAGATGAACATCGATAAAATAAACAACCTATAATAATGGCAAACAAGAAGAATACCATGCGCATCACCTACCCTTCGTCCGAGAAGATATATATTCCGGGCGAGATCAATAAGATCAAAGTGGCCATGCGTAAAATCAAACTGCTCGATACGGTTACCATAGACGAGCAAGGAGAAAAGACATTCAAGAAAAACAATCCGGTCATTGTTTACGATACGAGCGGCCCTTTTTCCGATCCTAAAATAAACATCGACATCAATGCCGGCATCCCCCGTATCCGCGAAGAATGGTGCAGCAAACGCAAAGATATCGAACAGCTGAGCCAGTTGTCTTCGGAATACGGACGTAGCCGCCTCGAAGACAAAAACCTGGATGCTATCCGCTTCCCCGAGCGCCATCTTCCTTACCGGGCGAAAGAAGGGAAAACAATCACCCAGATGTATTACGCCAAACGCCGTATCATCACGCCCGAAATGGAATATGTAGCCATACGCGAAAACCAGCAGATCGAAGCATTGGGACTGAAATCGTATATCACCCCCGACTTTGTCCGCAAGGAGATAGCCGCCGGACGTGCCATCATCCCTTCCAACATCAATCATCCGGAAGCCGAACCGATGATTATCGGCAAGAAGTTCCTGGTTAAGATCAACACCAATATCGGTAATTCCGCCCTGTCTTCCGGCATCAGCGAGGAGATCGAAAAAGCGGTCTGGAGTTGCAAATGGGGGGGCGATACATTGATGGATTTGTCTACCGGCGATAATATCCACGAAACCCGCGAATGGATTATCCGCAACTGCCCGGTTCCGATGGGCACCGTTCCTATCTACCAGGCTTTGGAAAAGGTCGATGGAGATGTGGAAGCATTGAGTTGGGAAATCTATCGCGATACGCTGATTGAGCAGGCTGAACAGGGAGTGGATTATTTTACGATCCATGCCGGACTATTGAAAAAGCATGTCGACCTGACCGCCACCCGCCTGTCCGGTATCGTTTCGCGCGGCGGTTCGATCATGGCGAAATGGATGCAGTTGCATAATGAGGAGAATTTCCTTTATACTCATTTCTCTGATATATGCGATATCCTGGCTCAATATGACGTGGCTGTCTCTATCGGCGACGGCCTTCGTCCCGGCTCTATCTATGATGCCAATGATGCCGCCCAGTTTGCCGAGCTGCATACAATGGGAGAACTGACCAATATTGCCTGGGAGAAATTCGTGCAGGTAATTATCGAAGGTCCCGGACATGTCCCCATGAACAAGATTCACGAAAACATGAAAGAGCAGCAATATGCCTGCCATGGAGCGCCTTTCTACACCTTAGGCCCGCTCACTACGGATATTGCCCCCGGCTACGACCATATCACCTCGGCTATCGGTGCCGCCCAGATTGCCTGGCAGGGAACCGCCATGATCTGTTATGTCACCCCGAAAGAGCATTTGGGATTACCTAATAAGGAAGATGTGCGTAACGGCGTAGTCGCTTATAAGATAGCCGCCCATGCCGCCGACCTGGCAAAAGGCCATCCCGGAGCCCAGGTACGCGACAATGCGCTGAGTAAAGCCCGCTTCGACTTCCGTTGGAAAGACCAGTTCAATCTGTCGCTCGATCCGGAACGCGCCCTGCAATATTATAAGGAAAGCGCTGTCACCGATGGCGAATATTGCACGATGTGCGGTCCCAACTTCTGCGCCATGCGCCTAAGTAAAGACTTGCATAAGGAATGTAAAGACTAAAAAGATATTAAAGGGCGGTCGTAAGGGCCGCCCCTATCAACCTTTCGGCTATCGCATACCCTTCATCATACAAATCCTGGAGCTTCTTCAAGTTGCTTTCCGTTCGGGTAACCTCTATTTTCTTTTCGGGACGGATTACAAAGGCTTTGTCTTCCGCTTCCAGTTGGTCGATATAGTCGAGCACTTCGTTATAGCGTTTGTATCTATATTTAAGCTGTTCTCGTATCGCCGGATATTTCCGATAGATGAATCCGGGCAGATAAAAGTTCTTATCTTTCTTCCGGTATCCTTTATTGCGGGTAAGGATAATCACATTTTTATGGAAACCGTCATCAATGGCCCGTTGAATAGGTATAGCATCGCAAACCCCGCCGTCGACCATCGGGATTCCGTCGACATACGCCACCGGGCAAAGAACCGGCAACGTGCAGGAAGCACAACAAATATCCACCAACCGATCTTTATCCTTCTTTTCTTCAAAGTATTCCGCCTTTCCCGTCAGGCAATTGCTGGTGACCATCACGAAACGGTCTTTCGACTTGAAATAGGTATCGTAATCGAGCGGATAATATTTATCGGGATAGATATAGAACAAATACTTCATATCGATATATCCCCTGCCCCTCAGAAAATGGCGCAGGCCGATATAGTTATATTTCTCCAACAAATCGATATTGCCATAGCGCGAACGCCCCCTTTGCCGGGATGCGTAGGATATGCCGTTGCTGGCTCCCGCCGATACCCCGATCGTATAAGGAAACCAAATGTTATGATCCATAAAGCAGTCTAACACTCCTACCGTAAATGTAGCACGCATCCCACCGCCTTCCAATACAAGTCCTGTCTGATTATCTATTTCCATATTCATTCAAATTAAAAAGCCATTGCCTGGTTCACACCGGACAATGGCCACAAAAATATAATAAATCAGCGATAAAAAATAGTCTGTTTACAGAATAACTTCGTTCACTAAAGGACGGTTTTGACGGAAATCTTCTATATTCTGCAAGGTCGTTTCCGCAATATTATGCATAGCTTCCTTGGTAAAAAAGGCCTGATGCGAAGTGACGATTACATTATTGAATGACAACAGACGCGCCAGCACATCATCGTCGATAATCTTGTCGGATTTATCTTCGTAGAAGTAATCTCCCTCTTCCTCATACACATCCAGTCCGGCTGCCGAAATCTTCTTATCTTTCAGTCCTTCTATCAGCGCATTGGTATGGATCAACTGCCCGCGGCCAGTATTAATGATCATCACGCCGTCTTTCATCCTGGCAATCGAATCATCGTTAATGATGTAGCGTGTTTCTTCCGTCAACGGGCAATGGAGTGAGATGATGTCTGACTCGTGGTATAATTCATCCAGTGTCGTATAGCTTATCTTTTCCTCCTCGGCAAACTTATGGTCGGGATAGACATCGTATGCCAGGATGCGCATACCGAAGCCTTTCAGTATCTTAATCAGTATCCTGGCAATCTTTCCGGTGCCGATAATACCGATCGTCTTGCCATGCATATCGAATCCCATCAATCCGTTCAACGAGAAATTGCCGTCACGCGTACGCCAGTAGGCACGATGTATCTTCCGGTTCAACGAAAGCATCAAAGCCAGGGAATATTCGGCAACGGCGTATGGAGAATAAGCCGGGACACGTACGACCGGAAGTTTCCCCCTGGCCGCCGTCAGGTCTACATTATTAAAACCGGCATAACGCAGGGCTAGTAACTTCACCCCGTAGCCTGCCATCGCATCGATAACCGCCGCATCGGCCGTATCGTTTACAAAGATACAAACGGCATCGGCCCCCCTGCGTAAGCACGACATTATTGGGATTCAGATATCCCTTGTAATACTTGATATCGTAATTATACTTCTCGTTTACTTTATCAAAAGAAGCTATATCATAAGGTTTAGCTCCAAAAAAATGCAATCTTGTATGACATACTACAATATTTGTTTTCCTTTAAAACAGATTAAACATACAGATTGTTGAATCTTCTAAAAATAAACGAAGTCGGTTAAGTTTATCCTTAACCGACTTCGTTATTTAAAGGAAAGTATGATTATTCAATGTAGTGATCGCGGTATTGACGCTCGAGGTCGTCTTTTCGCTTATTTTTTGGGTTTCTGTTTGTCATCATTCAGTTTACGTTCTTCCCGATCTTCCTGCCAAACAAAATACAGACCTATAATAACCATACCTATAGCTGTTATAAACATATTTTT
>JAJPZM010000278.1 GCA_021204335.1 Parabacteroides sp.
ATATATATCAAGCCATATAAAATGTCATAAAATTACATCATTCCCCTTGTGTGAACAAATGAATGGACTGATTTTTTTCGTCTTACCCCTTGAAATTTGTTTTGTGGCAGAAAACAAGCGACTTACACTTATTTTTTATACTTTTGCGTGCATATAGAAAAAACGACATGGAACAACCGAAGAACAGACGCAACCGCCGCACCCGTGCCGAACTTGAAGCCGACGTGTTTGATGCCGTCCGGCAGTTGGCAAGCGAGAAAGGTCTGGCGCAAATCTCCTTTACGGACATCACGCAGCGGGCGGGCATACAAATGTCCGTCCTGCTCAACAACTACAAGAACATGGAGCGGGTGCTGGACAAGTACGCCTACATCTCCGATTACTGGCTGCACGACCTCTTCGACGAGGAGCACCCCACCGACAAAGCCAGCGAGGACATACTGAAAAGCACCTTGAAGGCATTGGCTGTCTATCTGTATGACAACTTGGATATGCAGCACCTGCTCGTGTGGGAGCTCGAAGCCGACAATCCCACCACCCGCCGCATGGCACGCAGCCGGGAGAAGCATTACCGCACGGCGATAGAAGAGTACAGCCATCTGTTTGAGGATACGGGCATCCCGATAGACATCATAGCCGGGCTTCTCACCGCCGGAACCTATTACCTGATACTGCACCGCCGCCGTTCCACCTTCTGGGGCGTGGACTACCAGCGACGGGAGAACCGGGAACGGCTCTACACCGCACTCGACTATCTGTGCGGGCTGGTGTTCAACGCACTTGAAGAGCGTAACAAGGTAGTGGAGATTGCACGCCGCATGAAGAAGGAAGAGATTTCCGACGAGGTGATTGTGCGGTGTACGGAGTTGCCGGAGGAAACCGTCGCACAGCTATAATATACATATTGTCATAAAACCCTGTCAAGGCATACATACCCGTGTATGCCTTTTTGTTTTTTACCGTTATCGAGCCACTTCACGCCAACCCATAGCCACTCACTCTCCACCGTATTCCTTCCTTTTGCGTCATAACGTGTTACCTCTACTTTCGTGCTGCAATTAACTCATTGTATCACAATTAAATTTATTCATTTTATGGACAAAAATCTGAAAGATTTAAAAGACGAGGTATTGGTTGTGACCGATGCCGCCGACGGCAACACCCCGCACGTGGTGGAGAGCATCGAACCCGAAGGAGGACTCAAAACCAGACCGTTGGCGGGGGCAAAGCCTTCGGATCAGTTCATGCGGATAGACCGCAACGAGTCTATCATCGAAGCCTTTTTCTCCAACATGAAGCAGTAGTTCGAGCGACCGTCCGATTTCCGCTTCTACCACCTTCCGGCGGACTTGCTTGCCACCGCCAAAGAACTTGTCGGTCTGTTCAAGCAGCCCGAAGACAACTCCGCCTTGCTTGACGAGTACCGCATCGATACGGAACAGTACGCACAGAACCGGCAGCAGGCGCAGTAGCAGTCCGACGGGAGCGGCACGGAGCAATCCACCCGCTGGAGCATGGAACAGGTGGACTGGCAGCAGCTTGAACGCATGGGGGTGACACCCGAAGCGTTAGGCGACTTGGGTGTCAAGCGGTTGCTCAACGGCAACGAATCCGCCGTACTCACCCTGAAAACCGTTTTCGAGGGGATAGAGTTTGAAACTCCTGCCTGTATCCGCCTGACGAAGAATCCCGACGGTACGCTTCGGAACAACATCGAGTGTTGCAAGCGTTACCCGGAACTGGATACACCGTACTTCAACGTGGAGTTTACGCCCGAAGTGAAACAAAACCTGCTGGAAAAAGGCAATGCTGGTTGTGTCGTGGAACTCGAACTGGTCGAAGGCGTGCGTGAGCCGTGCCTGGTATCGCTCAATCTCAAGACCAACCAGTTGCACCATGTGCCGGTCAGCGAAATAACCGTTCCCCGGGAAGTGAACGGCATAGGTCTTTCCGACGAGCAGATGAAAAGCATCGCAAGCGGCGAACCCGTCCTTGTGGAGAATATGTGGTCGGAGAAGAAGAAACGCCACTACGATGCACGCTTGCAATACAATGTATGCAAGGGCGGGTTCGACTACGACTTCAAGGGGATTGTCCGCAAGCAGGAGCAAAGCCGCAGTCAAGGGCAGAGTCAGCCGCAAGAGCGCAAACTGGTAATTCCCGCACGCCTGAAGGGGGAGGATCTCACCGAAGAGTAGCAAAAATCATTAGCGGAGGGCAAGGCTACCTACATCAAAGGCATGACCGATGACGAGGGAAACCCGTTTAGTGCCTTTGTGCGAGCCAATTACGAGAGGGCGAAGTTCGATTTCTTCAAATGGAATCCGGACAAGAGCAAGAAACAGGATCAGTCGCAGCATACAGCCGTCCGGCAGGACGACACGAAGCCGGCAAACACAGTCAGCCGGAGCCGCCCGGTGCAGAAAGCCGATAAAAAAGGAGTATCCATTTAACCATTCACATTATAATACAATATATATATATGAAAGTTATCATTGCTGAAAAGCCCAGCGTGGCACAGAGCATAGCGTCCATAGTGGGCGCACGCCAACGGAAAGACGGGTATCTAATGGGCGACGGGTATGCCGTGACATAGGCATTCGGGCATCTGGTCGGTCTTGCCATGCCCGAAAGCTACGGTTTCTCCGGTTTCCGCCGGGAACATCTGCCCATATTACCGCAGGAATTTACGCTTGTTCCCCGTCAGGTACGGGAGGGTAAAGTTTATAAGGACGATCCCGGAGTAGTCAGACAGTTGGGAGTTATCAGGGAGCTGTTTGACAAGTGCGAGTCGGTTGTCGTGGCTACCGACGCAGGTCGTGAGGGGGAGTTGATTTTCCGCTACGTGTACAACTACCTCGGTTGCATCAAGCCCTTTGCCCGTCTATGGATCTCTTCGCTCACCGACAAAGCCATCCGTGAGGGGTTGCAGAACCTCAAGGAAGGGAGGCTTTACGACAACCTTTACCTCTCCGCCAAAGCCCGCAGCGAGGCGGACTGACTCGTGGGCATCAACAGCTCGCAGGCTCTAAGCCTTGCCGCCGGACAAGGCGTGTTCTCTTTAGGTCGGGTGCAGACACCTACATTGGCGATGATCTGCTCACGCTATCGGGAGAACAAACAGTTCGTACCCCGGAAATATTTCCAGATAAAGATTTCGGCAGCCAAAGACGGCATCGCCTTTTCCGCATTGTCACGGAACCGCTTCGATGACCTTGCCGCAGCCTCCGGCACGCTGCGCACCATCGAAAGCGGCGGCACGCTGTCCGTCAGTTCCGCCGAGCGCAGGGATGCCAGCCAGGAACCGCCGTTATTGTATGACCTGATTGCTTTGCAGAAAGAAGTCAACAGCAAGCTGAACTTTTCTGCCGACAAGACGCTCACGCTTGCGCAAAGCCTGTACGAGAAGAAGGTGCTAAGCTATCCACGCACCGGCAGTCGTTATATATCCGAAGATGTTTTTGACGAGATCCCCTCACGGATAACGCTCTTGCAGCAATATCCACGCTTCACCGCCACCGCATCCGTCCTGCGGGACGCATCGCTCAACCGCCGGTCGGTCGATGATACGAAAGTCACCGATCACCATGCGCTGCTCGTCACCGAGAACCTGCCCGAAGGTCTGTCGCAGGACGAGCAGGCAATCTACGAAATGGTGGCCGCACGCCTGCTCGAAGCCTTCTCCCCACGTTGCATCAAGGAAGTGACCGAAGTAACCTTGTCCGCAGGCGGTGAGGCATTCACCCTTAAAGGTGCAGTTATCAAGTCCGCAGGTTGGCGTGCCGTGCGCAACGAGCCTGAAGAGGAAGGGGAAGAAACCACGTTACCGGAGCTGCAAACGGGTGAAACCTTGCCGCTGCTCATTTCCGAAACGGTAGAGAAGCAGACCAAGCCCAAACCGCTGCACACCGAAAGTTCCTTGCTATCCGCTATGGAGCATTGCGGCAGGGAGATCGACGATGAACAGCTCCGTGCCGGAATCCGTGAGGTCGGTATCGGCACTCCGGCTACCCGTGCAGCCGTTATCGAGACATTGTTTGCCCGTGACTATATCCGCCGGGATAAAAAGAACCTTGTGCCCACCGAAAAAGGACTGGCGGTATATGATACGGTCAAGGATAAGAAAATTGCCAATGTGGAAATGACCGCAACATGGGAAAACACCCTCGCCAAGATAGAAACCGGCGAAGCCGATCCCCTCTCTTTCCACCGGGATATAGAGGTTTACACCGCACAGATCGTCACCGAACTGCTGGCTGCCACCCTCGATGTCGCTCCTTCAGGGGAGCAATGCGTCTGTCCTAAATGCAAGAAGAACCGCATCCTGTTCTTCGGCAAGGTCGCCAAATGCGCCGATGTCGATTGCAGCTTCACCCTGTTCCGGAACAAGGGAGGCAAGGAATTGACCGACAAACAGATCGTCGAGCTGGTGACCAAAGGCAGCACCCCTCTCATCAAAGGCTTCAAGAACCGTGAGGGCAAGAGTTTCGATGCGGCATTGGTGCTCAATCCCGACTTTACCGTAGGCTATTCCTTTCCCGACAGGAAGCCGCAGGGAAAGAAAAGCGGCAAGAAGAAATAATCCGGTCAGAATTGTATCACTTAATAATCCGATAATTATATGAATCAGAATAAATCCAACGTGCCGGTATCCGTTGCGGAAGAACCGGACGAATTATCTTACTACCGTCTTACCTTATTGTCCTACTTGCGTGAGTCACATCCCGACCTGGTGGACGACGAAGCCTTCATAACCTCCCGCAGCGACCAAGCTGCCGAAGCCTTCAGCGCAGCCGTCCGGTCAGGTCTGACCTACGACGATGCGGCGCAGCAGGTGAACGCCTTGCTCTTCCGGGGCTTGCACTTTTCCCGTCTGGATACGCTGGTGACCGTCCTCTGGAACGAGTTTGCCACCGAAGTGCCCGAAGGCAATGCCCGCAACGTCGCCTTGCAGTTGCTTCCCGAATGTCAGAAAGTATTTTCTGGTTATTCCCTCTCGGATGATTTCATGTTCAGCCCGGAGTTCGAGCAACTCTATGGCGAACTGACCGGTACGATTGTAATTTGGCTGGAAGAGAATGGCTTATAATAAAAAGGCGCATCTCAGGAACAATATCGAGGCAATCCGGCTGATGTTCCGTTTGGAGAAGGAACGGCGCACCGCCACACCGGAAGAAATGGGCATACTCGCTGCCTATTCCGGATTTGGAGGTATCAAGGCGGTTCTTTCTCCTTTTGGAAAACTCACCGACATACTCCGCTGGACACAGAGCGACCGTGAACTCTTCCCCCTGATCACGGAACTTCACAACGTCCTGCGTGAGGGGACAGCCGACGAGCGTGAGTACAGGCTGTTGGTGGAAAGCGTGAAGGCTTCCACCTTCACCGCTTTCTACACGCCGCCCGCTATCATCAACGCCATTGCCTCTTCTTTGGGCGAACACGGAGTATCGCCCAGCCGTTTCCTTGATCCTTCGTCGGGAACCGGCAATTTTGTTTCAGCCTTCCAGCCCCGGCTTTACTCCGCCACCAGCAACGTCCCCGAAATAGCCACGTATGAAAAGGACTTGCTTACCGGACGCATCCTGGCACAGCTTCATCCCGAAGTGCAGGTCAATATCAAAGGGTTCGAGGAACTGCCTCCACGACAAAACGGTTATTATGATGTGGTGAGCAGCAATATTCTTTTTGGCGATATACGCATTTTCGATCCCTCTTTCAACAACGGCACTGCCAAACGTTTTGCGCTTAATGCCCTGCACAACTATTTTTTTATCAAAGGGCTGGATGCCGTTCGTGAGGGAGGCATCCTTACGTTCATCACCTCGCAGGGGGTAATGAACTCCGCTATGGCTTATCCGGTAAGGCAATACCTGATGAACCAATCCCGGCTGTTATCGGCTGTCCGCCTGCCCAACAACCTCCGTACCGACTATGCCGGTACGGAGGTGGGCAGCGACCTGATTATCTTGCAGAAAGACACCGCTTCTCAAAAAGAATATACCGCAGCCGAGAAAGCCTTTGTCGAGGTTAGTACCCAATCCGACGGTACGACGCAGAACGACTACATCGAGCGTGCCGGAACGATTGTCCATACAAGCGGGCGCATCGGTACCGATCCCTACGGCAAGCCTGCCCGCATCTATCTCCATGACGGTGGGACGGATGCCATCGCAGAAGACATCAGGGGTATTCTTCACGTTGATCTCATGGAACGTCTTGATTTGGACTTGTATCTCCGCCACTCTCCAGTGCGGGAACTTCGTGAGCTGGTCAGCCAGCCGACAGAAACCATCCTGCAACGTATCGCACAAGTGAAAAAGGTCAATCAGTTGGGCAAAGTCAGCGGACATTCCTCTCCGGCTGCATCGCCGCCTGAAATACCGGTGCCTGCGCCGGAGGCTTCCCGGCTGACCGCCGTCATGCAGGAGCCGGTCATGTCCTTGTACGACCTTTTTGGCTTCACCCAGGAAGAACGTTCCCAAGTCAAAAAGCGGAAAACAAGGCGCAAGAAGGAGGACTCCGCCCAGCTTTCCCTGTTCGATATGCCGCCGTTGGAACAACATTCCGCCATGCAGACCGCCCCTGTCGAACCGGCTTCCCAAGAGAAAGAACGGCAGGAGCGGGAACGCCGCCAGCGGGAGGAAGAAGCCGCACGTTAGGAGCGCATGAAGCCCCGTCCATATTCGGCAGACCTGCTGGAACATCACCGCAACGGCTCCCTCGTGGATGATGACGGGCAAATAGGTTTTCTTTCCGCCGTGGATGAAGGTGCACCGGTATTCAACCCGTTGGATCTGCCGGAACGCCAGCGTCGCCGTGCCTCGCTCTACATCGAGATCCGTGACACCTATCACCACCTGTACGAGAACGAAGCCGCCACCCATGCCGAGAACCCGGCGTTGCGTACCATGCTCAACACCCTTTACGATGATTTCATCCGTCAGTTCGGCAATCTGAACGACAAGAAGAACATCGACCTATTCCGCATGGACGCAGGCAACCGTGAGATATTGTCATTGGAACGCTACACGGACGATCTGGCTGTCAAAGCCGACATCTTCGACCATCCCGTTTCGTACAACATCAACGAGATCACCCACACTGACGATGTGCACGAAGCCCTGACCGCCTCGCTCAACAAATACGGCAACGTGAATATGGCGTACATGGAGTCCTTGACCGACAAGGCGCAGTCCTCCCTGTTGGAAAAACTGCGTGGGCAGGTATTTTATAATCCCTTGTCGAAGAACTACGAGATTGCCGACCGTTTCATCTCCAGCAACGTCGTAGCCAAAGCCGAACATATCGAAGAATATTTGCAGTCGCATCCCGACAACAACGAGGCACGTATTTCCCTCGAAGCCCTGCGGCAGGCACTTCCCACGCCCATCCCTTTCGAGGATCTGGATTTCAATTTCGGTGAGCGTTGGATACCGGCGGGAGTTTACAGCCGGTATGCCTCATGGCTGTTCGACACCGACGTGTCCGTCCGTTACACGTCCAGCAGCGACGAGTACCACATCGACGCTTCCGCAATGTCCCCACGCATCCTGAACCAGTATTCAGTCCGTTCCGAGAGCCATATCTTTAATGGCATCGCACTCATGCGCCATGCCATTCACAACACGTCGCCCAACATCACCAAGACCGTTATCGACAAGAACGGTGATGAAATGAAGGTGCGTGATCCCGAAGTCACCCAGCTTGCCAACAGCAAGATAGACGAGATACGGAGCGGCTTTTCGGACTGGCTCTGTGAGCAGTCGCCGGAGTTCAAGCAGAAAATGGCGGATATGTACAACCGTAAGTTCAATTGCTTCGTCCGTCCCAGGTACGACGGCTCGCACCAGAATTTCCCCGACCTTGACCTCAAGGGGTTGGGCATTCCCGACCTGTACCCCAGCCAGAAAGATTGCATCTGGATGCTCAAGCAGAACGGCGGTGGCATAGCGGATCATGAAGTGGGTGGAGGTAAAACCCTGATTATGTGTTGCGCCTCCTACGAGATGAAGCGTCTGGGATTGGTGAACAAGCCGCTTATCACCGGTTTGAAAGCCAACGTACACGAGATAGCGCAGACTTTCAGCACCGCCTATCCGAACGCAAAGGTTCTTTATCCCGGCAAGGAGGACTTCACCCCGGAACGTCGTGTTGAAATCTTCCATAAGATGAAGAACAACGATTGGGATGCGATCATCCTCACGCACGAGCAGTTCGGCATGATACCCCAGTCACCCGAAATCCAACGGGATATTTTGCGGCAGGAATTGGACAGCGTGGAAGAGAACCTCGAAGTCCTCTACCAGCAAGGCGCAGAGGTTAGCAACGCCCAGATCAAGGGCATGGAAAAGCGTAAGATGAACCTTGAAGCCAAGCTCAAAGACTTGCTCCACGAAATCGAAACCCGCAAGGATGATGTGGCAGACTTCAAGCGCATGGGCATAGACCACCTGTTCGTAGATGAATCGCACCGATTTAAGAACTTGATGTTTACCACCCGCCACGACCGTGTAGCCGGTCTGGGCAACAGCGAAGGCAGCCAGCGTGCCCTGAATATGCTTTTCGCCCTGCGCACCATCCAGCAACGCACCGGCAAGGATTTGGGAGCGACGTTCCTGTCCGGAACTACCATTTCCAACTCCCTAACCGAACTCTATCTGCTGTTCAAGTACCTTCGTCCGGGTGAATTGGAGCGTCAGGGCATCAAGTCATTCGACGCATGGGCAGCCGTTTTCGCCCGCAAGTCTATTGACTACGAGTTCTCCGTCACTAACGAGATCGTACAGAAAGAGCGTTTCCGCTACTTTATTAAAGTGCCGGAACTGGCAGCGTTCTATGCCGAGATTACCGACTTCCGCACCGCTGCCGACATCGGCATCAACCGTCCGGAAAAGAACGAGATTTTGCATAACATACCGCCCACGCCTGATCAGCAGGAGTTTATACAGAAGCTCATGGAGTTTGCCAAGACCGGCAACGCCACCGTTTTAGGTCGTCCTCCCTTAAGCAAGAAAGAGGAAAAAGCGAAAATGCTCATCGCCACCGACTACGCACGCAAGATGTCGCTCGATATGCGCCTCATTGATCCGCTTTCGTACGGTGACGACAAGGACAACAAGGCAACCCATTGTGCCGATATGATTGCGAAGTACTACAATAAATATGCCGAGCATAAAGGGACACAGTTCGTCTTTTCGGATTTAGGAACCTACAAGCCCGACCAATGGAACCCGTACAGTGAAATCAAGCGCAAGTTGGTGGAGGATCATGGCATTCCCGGAGACCAGGTACGCTTCATTCAGGAAGCCAAGACCGAGACGAAGCGCAAGGCGATGATTGCCGCTATGAACGAGGGTAAAATCCGGGTGTTGTTCGGCAGCACCGAGATGTTGGGCACGGGAGTCAACGCCCAGAAGCGTTGCGTGGCCATCCATCATCTGGATGCGCCGTGGCGACCGTCCGACCTTCAGCAGCGTGACGGTCGTGGCATCCGCAAAGGCAATGAAATAGCCAAGCTCTACGCAGATAACAAGGTAGATGTGATTATCTACGTCGTAGAGAAATCGCTCGACAGTTACAAGTTCAACCTGCTTCACAACAAGCAGTTGTTCATCACCCAGCTCAAACAGAACAATATGGGTAGCCGTACCATTGACGAGGGCAGCATGGACGAAAAGGGAGGGATGAACTACTCCGAATACGTCGCCATCCTTTCCGGCAACACGGAACTGTTGGACAAAGCCCGTCTGGAAAAGAAAATAGCCGGCATGGAAGGTGAGCGCAAAGCCTTCCTGCGTGGTAAAGGCGACTCCCGTATCCGTCTGGAAAACTTCTTGCAGAACCAGGCATCCAACAACGACATCATCTCCCGTGTCCTTAAGGATAAGGCAGCCATTGAAAGCCGGATGCAGTACGACAAGGAGGGGGCAAGATCAACCTTTTGCAAATTGACGGTGTGACCGGCAACGATCCCAAAGTCATTGCCGCCAAGCTTCACGAGATAGAGGACAAGGCACGCACTCACGGTATTCCCGAAAAGATCGGTACATTGTACGGTTTCGACATCCTTGTCAAGACCGAAACCACCGTCAAGGACGGGCTTGACTTTTGTGAGAACCGCTTCTTTGTTCGTGGCGAGGGCAACTTCCTGTACAACCACAACAACGGACGCCTGGCAACCGATCCCAAGACCGCCTGCCAGAACTTCATCAACGCCTTCGACAGCATCCCCCGCCTAATAGAGAAATACACGAGGGATAACGAAGCCATCGAGAAAGAACTCCCCGTCCTAAGGCAAGTCGTGGAAGAAGTCTGGAAGAAAGAGGACGAGTTAAAGCAACTCAAGGCTGACCTTGCCGCCCTCGACCGCAAAATCCTTTTATCCCTGAAGCCCATCGAAGCCATAGAGGGCAATACCGACGGCGTGATCGAGATCACCGAAGCTCACCCCATGCCCCAATCCGGCATTGGTTCCGTCGCAGGTTCCGACACAACTTCTGGTATGACAGTGACCAGCGGCAACACATCTCCCGGCATGGAAACCGCTAACGGCATCCCCAACGGTACAGCCGCCGGCGCATCCCCTGAACCCTACGTTCACAAAACGCCCGATTTCCTTGCCAGCCCTCCGGAAAAGAAGCCGCCCCACCTAAACCAGCCCCCTGTAAGTTTCAGCATCAAAGATGCAATGAACGCCCTGGGAGATAAGCTCATCATCGGCGGCATTTCTAAGTCCGGCAATAAGGACGATCCCAGTTCAGATCAACCTGACAAGCCGAAGCCCAAGCTGAAGCTATAGCCGTTTATTACCGAAGCCATAAAACAATTCCACTTCGCCAGCTTCTCACCGAAGCAGCAGAGTGGAATTATTATAATAGAATAGCTCTATTCAACGTATCAACATCTTCATAGTATCAGGAAGAGGCTTATTGACATTTTCTTTTATTTGATTGATACTATCTTTATTTGCAACGAGGAATGGAGCCATAGCCTTAATTTCATCTTTTGACAAATCTGCAAACATATTCACAACAACTCCCATAGCTGCCCAACGATTATAACCTATTGATATATTTATGGCGAATTCTAAAAGCTCCTGTTTTTCTTGCAATATTTGTGTACTTTGCATCAATAAACGAGCATAGCTTACTAAAACATCAACATCCTCAAATTGAATCCAATAGTAATGATTTTCTTTATATGTCGTCAATAACAGATTTATGATATTACCAATTTCTTCTTGCTTATGCTTAAGGAGTAATTGAAAATTATCTTTCTTCAATACTTTTAGATCTTGAATTAAAAGTCCCAAATCATTTTGTAAGGTTAGTAAATATTGATAAATATCTTCTGCAAACTGTACATCATTCACTCCTACTTTATGTATTGAAACCATATCTTCTAAAGACAAAGCTGTTGTTCTTGTTTTTTTGCAAATATTCAATGCGTTAATGATTTCTAACACGTTTTGATAACGGTCATTAGGCATCACTTTAGTGCATTTATCAATAATCGAAAAGATATCGGCACTAACTTTTGAGGAATTAACAAAAGTGGACTTTCCTCATCTGAAAAGACATAATAGAGCAATTTACCAATAGAGTATATATCACTCCTTTCATCAGCATCCCGACCTTTCCCGTCTTTATATATTTCAGGGGCTACATAATCATAAGTTCCTATAGTTTTATCATTTGTAGGAGTCAGACATACAGAATCACGATTAATGAATTTTCCTAATCCAAGATCTGCGACTTTGATAATTCCTTTATGCAATAGAGCATTACTTGGCTTAACATCCCGATGAATAATCTTTTGGCTATGCAATGACTTAATTCCTTCACATACTTGTAAGGAGTAGTCGAATTTTTCTTCTTCAGTTAAAATTCCATCTACAGCATCTTCTAATGACTGTTCGCATAATGGCATGATAAAATATGGTGGAGTAGCATCCAAATTTTCGTCAATTACATTGATTATATTAGAATCATGAACCGATTTCATAATTCTAACTTCACGTTTAAATCTTAAAATTGATTCTTCATCATCTGTTCTACAAGTTTTTAATTCATAATAATCTCCATCTTTGCATACACGAAAAACAGTTCCCATACCACCTTCACCAACATATTCTATAAT
>JAJPZM010000259.1 GCA_021204335.1 Parabacteroides sp.
ATTCATTACAATACAATTTTTATAGATTTTACACTGGATGTTTTTCTATCTTTGCCCCATATCATTATCAATTTAAACTTAACCTAAAATGGAATCAGTAGTGAGAAAAACAACTACCGCAAGTTTGTTAGCCTCTAATGCAGTATCATTAGCCCTGTTTACTTCTTGTGCAGGCACAGAGCAAAACACACTTACTCCCGAAGAAGTTGCCGATGGCTGGCAATTCCTTTTCGATGGAAAAACGCTCAACGGGTGGAAAGATTATAACGGCACCACTCTCACCCAACCCTGGCATGTCGTTGACGGATGTATTCAGGCAAAAGGCGACGGAAGCGACGCCAGCGGCTATATCGTAACCGATAAGCAGTATGAAAACTTTGAATTGTCATGGGATTGGAAACTATCTAAAGGAGGAAACAGCGGCATGCTTTACCATGTTGTCGAACGTCCGCAGTTTGCCGTACCTTATGTAACAGGTTCGGAATATCAGCTGATTGACGAGCCTAATTTCCCGGAACCGTTGGAAGAGTGGCAGAAACTGGGCGTTGACTATGCCATGCAACTACCCGACAAATCAAAAATGAAAGTGAATCCACAAGGCGAATGGAACAATTCTAAAATAGTATTCGATAACGGTCATGTAGAACATTGGCTGAACGGTCAGAAAATTTTAGAATTCAAAGCCTGGACAGATGACTGGTACGAAAAGAAAAACAGCGGAAAATGGTCTAATGCCCCGGAATATGGCTTGGCAAAGAAAGGTGTTCTTTGTTTACAGGATCATGGTTATCCAGCTTCTTCCCGTAATTTAAAGATCAAAGAACTTCCTCGCAAATCCAAAGAAGTTAATTTGTTCAATGGTGTAGATCTGAAAGGTTGGGAAGCCTACGGAACTGAATTATGGTATGTAAAAGACGGTTTACTGATTTGCGAAAGCGGTCCCGACAAAAAATATGGTTACCTGGCAACCCGCGACTACTACGACGATTTTGATTTAACCGTAGAGTTCAAACAGGAAGCAGACGGTAACTCAGGTGTTTTCATCCGTTCTTTCATCGAAGAAGATGTAAAAGTAAACGGATGGCAAGTTGAAGTTGCTCCCAAAGGACACGATACTGGCGGCATCTACGAGTCATACGGACGCGGATGGTTGGTTCAAATTCCGGACGAAAAAGAAACAATCCTGAAGGAAGGAGACTGGAACACAATGCGTATCAAAGTGCAGGGCGACAATGTACAAACCTGGCTGAACGGTGAAGATATGGTCAACATCAACGATGAAAAAATCGGAGCCGGACAGGGTCGCATCGCTTTACAGATCCATGATGGCGGCGGTATCAAAGTATTGTGGCGCAACCTGAAATTAAAAACATTGTAATTACCATTTATAACTTCTTAAAGTCCCCTTCTCCCAAGAAGAAGAAGGAGGGGACTTTAAGATAACATCACCGCACAAAGTTCCTCCACCTGTTTTTCGAAATCATCCCTTTTCCTAGCCTTGTTTTTCACGGCACTTCGATGATTATAAATTGTTTGCGGAGAATAGAACAGTAGAGTTGCTATTTTGGAGCTATCTTTGATTCCCATACGTATCAGAGCAAAAATGCGTAATTCCGTAGTCAGAAGTTCTCCTTTTTTTGGGTACAATATCTTCTCCCTCCCTCAACAGGGAATTGAACTCCGCTATAAAGCCAGGATACAAATTTAGAAATGCCGTGTCGAAGTTCATAAAGAATTCTTTGGCATCCGTATCAGAAAGCCGGGTCGCATTGACTAATTTCAATAAATCATCCGTTTGTTTCGCCTTTACTTTACGCTTCACCAAGTCTTGATATTTATTTAATTTTTCTATATAGGCGGCACATAAATCCATAAACAGGCTTACGTACTCCTCACGCGTATGATTCGTATCTACCAATGCCTTGTTTAGATGTTGCAATTCCTGGTTCATATCATCCAGTACCTTTCTTCGCTTATGAAGCTGCCACATCTGCCGGTAAATATAAATCAGGGAAATGGCCAGCCCAATAGACAATATACTAATACATATCAACGACCATTGCAACCGCTTACTTTTTATAAGATTCTGTTTCTGATAAGAGCGCACGATGGACGGAAACTTCCGGGCTATCTCGAGCAAACGGAGGCGGTTGTTGTAGAACATCGCATCTTCCATGGAATAGTTCAGGTAACTGTTGGTACGAGCTACTTCTCCACTTTTATTTTTAAAAATATACAATGCCAGTTCCTGCAAGGCGAGATTTTCTTTCAGCGGGCATACTTGGTCGGAGAAGCCGCCTTAATCAGATACTGTTCATACATTTCCCAATTTCCACGCTTTGCGTAAACCAATGCCAGCCCGTAAGTCGCCATCGCATACAACCGGACATTCACAGGTACTCCCTCCAATGCTTTTTTATAGCAATCTTCTGCTTCTGCATATCTTTGATGACGGAAAAGATTTTCCCCTTTCCAGTAATGATGCAGCGAAGAACTTGCCGGAAGCACGCTGATCAGTGAATCCTGATAGAGCATTTCCTTTTCATAATAACGGGGAGCATACACTTTATCATTGGAATATTCCGCCCACATACTGTAAGCCCATTCATAAACCGTATAATATTCTACTCGCGTAGTCTTGTCTAATGTCTGCGAATCTATTTGCTCCAAGTTTTGAATAGACTCGCTGAAATAGCCAGAGGTAGAAAGAAGTATCGAACGATGGATAATACTCAGATTGCAATAAGTAGGATTAGAAAGTTTCATGGCGACCTATTCTTCCCTGTCCACATAGAGCATGGCGGAATCGAAACGATACGTATAATATTCCTCATAAATGTCATTGTACAACCGGAAACGTGCATCATCATCCATAGAGGGATAAAGCAACTGTTTCAAACTGTCAATCCGCATTCCCTTCTGGTGAGAATACTGGCTGCGCTGTTTCAATACAGACTCCAAATCATCAGATAAGTCAACTTTACTTACCGCACAAAACGGCAACAAAACGAATAACAGTAATAATATCGATAATAAGTTGTTTCTCATAGTATGTAATTCATTAAAAGTAGACAAATACAAAGATATTAAAACTTTTCGGTAAATGAGTATATCTACCTGACCGCATCAAACAAGCAAATATAAAATACTAATTATCAAATACATGCATACACAACAAACCTCCCTTCGATCTACCTGCTGACTACTTGTGGAAACAGAACATTATCCGCCCCTCTAACTTTGCCGTCACAGAACGATTAAAGGATAAACATCGGGTCAGTTCCTTCATCAGCAAGTTTAATTTTAAATCCAATTAATATATATGAAAGCAAACTTCTTTTCCCATGTCATGTTGGCAATCATGCTACCAGTCTCATCTGCGATAACAAATCAGCCGGTAGCAGTCAATGATACCATCAACAGTAAAAAGGCAGAAACAAGCGAACGCAATGTAATGCTGAACGCTTCGGATGCCAACAAACCCCGCGAGATTCAGATCGGACTTCCCAGTGAAGATGTGAATGTATACGAGAATGGACTTCCTGCCGTCTATTCTTCGACCGTACATAAACTGGCTACCCATTGGCGCAGCGATGCCAGCCTGGGCGAAATGGGATTGATGACACCGTCCGAATCAGCCATCACTACCGGAAACATCGCTTACTCCGTAAATGCGTTTTCCAAGTTGGAGCAAAAAGAATTTAAGGGAGTGGTCAACTACCACACCAACCACTTCGGCTGGCAAAACGTCGATATGAACATTTCAGGTGACATTGGAGAACATTGGCTGTACACTGCTAGTGTGTACCAAAATTTCGACCCGGGCAGCTTCGCCCCCCCAAGTTCGAGGACTTCAGCGACCGCACCCAGCTCTATCATGCAGGCATCACTCGACTGTTCAATAACAACCGCGGGAAACTCTCCGTTTTCTATAAATTCTCGAAAAGCAATGCGCTAGGTTCGATGATTAATGCCGCTCCGTTTATTTATGTGGGTGATGGCAGCGTGAAAGAGATTCCGGACTTCAAATTGGGAACCTCCTCATATGCTCCCGAAGGCGGACGTTTTCAGTACATGGACGTGATGGATGGAAAGATGAAGAGCGGACGTTTCGGCGACTTCACCGGCAACAAAGCATACGAAGTTGCCATGTTGTTCGATTATACTTTCCGCAATAACCTGAACTGGACAGTCAATGCCAAGTACATGAATGCCCCTGAAGCCAATTTCGTAGATTTCGGCGGCAGCAACATCAGCAAAGCAACTGCTGCGGACGGTCTTTTCGCAGACGGATCGACAGATGCCTACACCGGATTGGTAGAGGGCAGACGCACCTGGTTGCATGTCGGAAAAGTTCAAAATGCGTTACTCACTTCTGAGTTGAAAAAGAAAGCCGGCAACCATGATATGCGCCTGGGACTGAACGAATGGTATTATCATCTGAATTATTACTCTTCTTCTTTCCAATGGACAGGCACCGTTACCGAATATCCGGAGATACTCACCCGCGTGGAAGCAGACGGAAGCTCCAGTAAGTTCAGAGGATTCAATGAGTTAAGCCCGGAATATACCAAAGGTGCAGAAAACAAACTGGCTGCTTATTTTACAGACAACTGGCAGCCCGCTCCTAAATTCAATATCTATTACGGCGGCCGCCTGGAATATTACCATATGTCTGCCGACCAGATTCCCTACGGACGCTATTCCGGTTTCCATATCGGCGATACCCATACCTATACGGACAATGAAAGCAATATTCTTTCCACCGAAAAGATAGAACCACACAAAGTAACGAAAGACAAACTGAACTATGCCGCCACAGCCCAGTTCACCTATAATATGACCCGGAACTTCGGTCTTACAGCCGACGGAACCATCGCCACCCGCTTCCCACGTATCAACGAATATGCAGGAACAGGCCCTACCGAAGAACAATACAAGCGCGTCACCATCCCTTTGCTGCGTGGCGGGTTATTCTATCACAACAACTGGATCAACCTGACTTCCATGATTGCCTATATCTCCAAGTCGAACAATATTGACCAGCAAAATGTGACCAAACCCGGCACAACGCAATCAAAAACAACCCTGCTGATTTATGACATCAAGACGTTAGGTTGGACTACCTCTGCGGAAATCGATCCTTTCAAAGGTTTCCACCTGCATGCCCTGTTCACTTACCAGAAGCCGACATACAATAATTACTTCATCAAATCGCCGTTTGAAGGAGTAGACGACCTGAATGCGAACGGTAATATAGTAAAGGAAATTCCCCAGACTCTTATAGAGATAGATCCCAGCTATAACATCACTCCCGACCTGCGCGTATGGCTCAGTTTCCGTTATTTCGGGAAAACTTATGCCAACCTGACCAACGCACTTCACTTCAACGGCCGCTGGGAAACCTTCGGCGGTGTGAACTGGAAAGTGAACAAGCATCTCTCTTTAGGAGCTACCGTAGTAAACTTCCTCAACCAGAAAGGTGCCAGCGGTACCATCAACGGAGCCGAACTGTTGAGCAAGGAAGAAGCCGGCAAGTTTAAGGACCACTATATGAGTGGCAACTATTTGCGTCCTCTCACACTGGAACTCAGCGCAAGCATTTCATTCTAAAATTATTTAAAACTATTTTTGTAACTAAATTTATTGTACACCATGAAAAAGGTATTCGTAACAATTTTAGCATGTGCATCTCTTATGTATGCCAATGCAGCGGAAGACAAGACAATCCGCATCTCTACGGACAACACAGACCTGGTACTTCAGGTAGGTGAAAACGGCCGTTTGTATCAAACCTATCTGGGTGAGAAACTCTTGCATGAACAAGACGTGAAGAACTTCCGCTGGGACGTACATGCCGGTTCAGACGGCAGTGTCACCAAACGCGGCTGGGAAGTTTACAATGGCTCCGGCAATGAAGATTACTTCGAACCTGCCATCGGCATTACCCACAACGACGGTAATCCGTCTACCACTTTATATTATAAATCTTCTTCCTCCCGGGCTGTCGAAGGCGGAACGGAAACGGTGATCAACCTGCGCGACAATCAATATCCGGTAGATGTAACCCTGCACTATGTGGCTTATCCGAAGGAAAATGTCATCAAGACATGGAGCGAAATCAAGCATCAAGAGAAGAAGCCGGTCATTCTTTCCACCTATGCTTCCACCATGCTTTACTTCAATAGCAGCGCTTATTACCTGACCGAGTTCAGCAGCGACTGGGCGAAAGAAGCGCAGATGAGCAGCCAACAGTTGCAATTCGGCAAGAAAGTGATTGACACGAAATTGGGAAGCCGTGCCGCCATGCACACGCATCCGTTCTTTGAAGTGGGACTGGAACAACCGGTCAGCGAACATCAAGGCAATGTGCTGATGGGTACATTGGGTTGGACAGGCAATTTCCGTTTCACTTTCGAGATAGACAACGTAGGTAATCTACGTGTTATCCCCGCCATCAATCCCTATGCTTCGAACTATGAACTGAATCCGAATGAAGTGTTTACCACGCCCGAATTTATTTTCACGCTTAGCAACAACGGCTCTTCTCAAGGCAGCCGCAACCTGCATGAGTGGGCACGCAATTACAGCCTGAAAGACGGAAAAGGCAGCCGTCTCACGCTCCTGAACAACTGGGAAAATACCGGCTTCGATTTCAATGAAGAAATACTTGCCGAACTGATGAAGGAAGCTAAAAATCTGGGAGTTGATATGTTTCTGCTGGACGACGGCTGGTTTGGTAACAAGTATCCCCGCAAAGACGACCATGCCGGCCTGGGCGACTGGGAAGTGATGCACGACAAACTGCCCGGCGGCATTCCCGCACTGGTGAAGTCAGCCAAAGATGCAGGTGTGAAATTCGGTATCTGGATCGAACCGGAAATGGTAAATCCCAAGAGTGAACTCTTTGAAAAGCACCCGGACTGGGTGATCGCCCTGCCTAACCGCGAAACTTATTACTATCGTAACCAACTCGTATTAGACCTCAGCAATCCGAAAGTACAGGACTATGTATATGGTGTTATGGAATCCATTATGAAAGAGAATCCCGAAGTTGCCTTCTTCAAATGGGATTGCAACAGCCCCATCACGAATATCTATTCGGCCTATCTGAAAGACAAACAGGGACAACTCTACATCGACCATGTGCGCGGTGTGTATAATGTAATGAAACGCGTGAAAGAGAACTATCCCAATGTTCCGATGATGCTTTGCTCCGGTGGCGGCGCACGTTGCGACTACGAAGCATTGAAGTATTTTACCGAATTTTGGTGCAGCGATAATACCGACCCGGTAGAGCGCGTTTATATCCAGTGGGGCTTCTCCCAATTCTTCCCGACAAAAGCCATGTGTGCACATGTCACCAGTTGGAACAAAGACACTTCCATAAAATTCCGCACCGACGTAGCGTCTATGTGTAAGCTCGGTTTCGACCTCGGCTTGAAGGAATTGACTGCCGAAGAACTGACTTATTGCCAAACGGCGGTTGCCAACTGGAAGCGTCTGCAGAATACCATTATGGATGGTGACCAATATCGTTTGGTTTCTCCGTACGAAAGCAATCACATGGCGGTGAATTATGTAAGCAAGGATGCCGGCAAGGCGGTGCTGTTCGCCTATGATGTCCACCCGCGTTTCCAGGAAAAGCTGATGGCGGTGAAACTGCAAGGCTTAGACCCTAACAAGCAATATAAAGTGGAAGAAATCAACCTGATGCCTTCCGTTGATTCAGAATTGGATGCCAATGGAAAGACCTATTCAGGCGATTATCTGATGAAAGTCGGATTGGAAGTATTCGGCTTTAAACCGACCCAGAGCCACGTTATTGAACTTACCGCGCAATAGCAGATTCATTTCTTAAAAAGACAAAGAGCATAATGGTTGCCATTATGCTCTTTGTCTTTTATTATTATCATCTACGTCCATGTCCCTTTTTACGAGGGCTATCCGATTTTTTCTGCTTTTCCTGATACAGTTTGTACTGTTCATCCGTCAGAATATTTTTTATCTGAGCATCTTTCTCCGTACGCATAGCTATCATCTTTTCACGCATCTTCTGACGATCTTCTTTGACGGCATCGCGTTCTTTCTTCATTTGCTCTCTGAAATCAGCTTCTACTTTACGGAACTCAGCCGCTTGTTTATCATCAAGTTTCAGTTCCGAGATCATCTTTTCACTACGTTGGGAAGGATCTCCCTTCTTCCCCTTACGATTGCCATTCTGGGCAAATACCGTTACTGTACTAATCAGGATAACCAAAAACAATCCTATTACCTTCTTCATAAACTAATACCTTATTACTAAATTAATATTTTTCTGTTTGTGAAGCGCTTCGATATAATAGACACCGCGACAAAGAAAAAGTTTAATCACTCTCGTAAAAAAATATGCTAATTCCGGTTATTGGTTCTTCAGAGTTATGTTTTTATGTACATTTCTTGCACTTATCTTCAATTGGTTTGAATGCGGGTCATGACACGAAATACAATCCATATCTTTATACATACCAATCGTCGTTTTGTCATCTTCCGTACCCAACTTACGGGCGCTGTCCGGAGCATGGCATTGCATACAAAGCAATGTATTGGGATCCGTAACCTCTTTCACTAAAGAATCTCCGTCGAAGATGAGCTCTTTATACAATTTGGTAGAAGGCATGTGCCGTCTGTCGGACCGCATATACAAAGCTGTCGGCGGATATTTCTCTTTTTCTGCCAATTGATTTTTCATACCCTCATCCATCGCCTGAAAAGCTATATTACGGGGCTGTTCGTGATGTATCTGGTGGCAAGCCAAACAAGTGATAGTCGGTTTATCTGCCTGCGCGGCATCCCTAATACACCAGTCTTCCGGTTTTCCTTCCAGGCTCATCAGTTGGTCGATATCACCATCGTAAAACATGCCGTGGCAACGTAAACAATCCCAATAAGGACGTTCCATCTGATTATGTCCGGCATCCATAAAAATATCCTTATACGTCGTAGCATGCGCCCCCGCAGTCCACAACGCATGTTCCGCCTGGTGGCATTCCGCACAACGGTTCGCGATATCCAGCGATTGCTGTTCGCCTAAATGAATATCTTCAAAAGTTTTCTTATTTTTGAAATGGGTATAAACCATATTCAATTTCTCGGTAGCGCTCCGGAAACTTTCCAAAGCCGTTCCATGGCAGTCGGTACAGGCAACATCGGCATGCACCGAATGTTCCCACTTCGCACAAGCCGTCTTTATTTCATGGCACATAGCACAGGTATAATTCGGATTCAAACGGTTCCAGGTAGCATAGGAAGCAGCCATCACTAGCAAACCGGCAGGAACTATCAGCCAATAAAGTATTTTCTTTTTCATTCGAATATCTGTTTTGTTTTTACTTATTCATTTAAGCTTTCGTCCATTTATTCACTATATGCTCACCAATACGGAATGCCAACGCCATAATAGTCAATACCGGGTTCAGACCGCCATTCGTAACATGGATACTGCCATCTGCGATATACAGGTTTTCCAAGTCATGGATCCTGCCATACTGGTCGGTAACCGAGGTACCCGGATCATTTCTCATACGGCATGTTCCCGCCTGGTGCTGTCCGCCCCCTTGGTCGCCTTCACCTCCGCCATAACGCCAGGTCTTATACGAACCTGCCGCTTTCAATATTTCCTCAGCTTTATGCGAAAGGAACTCACAATGTTTATAATCAAGCGGATGATGTCCGCCGGAAAAAGCAGCCACCGGAACACCCCAGTAATCTTTCACATTTTCTGCAACCGTTACGCGGGCATCAAAGAGCGGCATTTCCTGAATCGGTCCGAACAAACGGCCAATGCGGGTATAGTTTTCACGTTGAAACTTCTTATGCTCTTTTCCCCACCACGGAGCATCGGGCGGGCGATGGCCGGAAAAAGAGAACGGGCCCATAAAGAATTCGTTTGCCAGCAGACCGCCACCGATAATACCTTCGTTATGATGATTATAATCCATAATGCCCATCGTCGTATTCGGTCCGGTCGTCACATCCATAATCTCGAAATCAAACAAGCCCGAAGCTCCGGTATACGAATGCCCCTGCAGATTACGCCCTACCCAGTCATTATTATTACCTATGCCATTCGGGAATTCCGGAGTTTTGGAGTTAAGCAGCAATCTGGCCGTTTCGGTAGCCGAAGCGGAAATAACAATGATATCCGCCTCCATGGTGCAGGATTTGTCATTTTCATCAAAAAAAAGAAACAGCGGTAGCACGCCCCTTGCCATCCGTATGTATTTTATAAACCATACAATTGGTACGAACCACACAATTTCCGGTTTCCATAGCTACCGGAATAACCGTATTATGCGTTCCGTTCTTAGCGTTTACCGGGCATGCGAACCCCACGCAATAGCGGTTCCGGATACAAGCCCCGCGTCCGTTATAAGGTACCGAATTTCTCAACATCGGCACATAAAAAGGATGCAACCCCATCTTTCTACAAGTATCTGCCAAATACTTTCCTTCCTTACTATATTCAAAAGGCGGCATCGGATACGGATTATACTGGTTAGGAGTAAACGGATTATCTGACATATCGCCGGCCACCCCTATTTCACGTTCTGCCTTATCATAATAAGGAGCCAGATCTTCGTAAGAGATAGGCCAATCCCCCAAGGTCGAACCTTCGACAGCTCCGTAGGTCGATTTCATCTTAAAATCTTCGTGCGTAAAGCGCCACGCCATCGCACCATACGAAACAGTACCCGAGCCGACACATGCCGCCACATGGTTGACTGCATAATCAGCCACCCTTTGCGTACCGTCGGCAGAAATCAATACCCGGGGATTTTTCTTTCCGTCCGGTCCGAACGAAGCACCTAAATCCTGAACGCGCTGGGAAATCAGCTCGTCATTAAAATGCTTATCATAAGAAGGCCATTCCCCACGTTCGAAAAGAGTAACCTTTATATTATTCGAAGCCAGTTCCTTTGCGACAATGTCACCTCCGGCACCCGCTCCTACCACAATTGCTGTATATTGTTTATTTGCCATACCTGTTCTGTCCTACTAAAAATGGATAATCTAATTTCATCATACGATAGCTCACATAATCTTTGTTCCCGCCATGGTGGGGAGGCCCGTAGAAACCTTGCATCGTATGGGTGCGCACTATCCAGAAGAAACCACCTTGAGAAAGATCTTTCCAATATTTCTCCGGCAGTTTGTTAGCTTCCATTTCTTTCAGGATTTTTGTTTGCCGGTCCCATTCGAGAGCGGCAAACACTTTACCGAATGTTTCGGTACAATAGGTATCGAGTGCTTGAATTCCGGCAAGATAACGTTCTTTCAATTCCGGGAAACGCTGGTATAAGAGTTTATCAATATAATTGACAACGCCGGCATCTATAGCTCCGGGATATTCATCGGTCGGAATAATCTGCTCACAAATAGCCCCAATACAATCAGATTGCATATTGCTGAAAGACATGTATGTCTTCTCTTTTCCTGTCATATTACAGGCCGGAAGCAATAACAAGCTGCCATATAAAGCGGCACACTGTTTAATAAAATCACGTCTGTTGCATTTCATAATATCAGATATTTAAAAATATGTCATTCACATCAGCATCTCCATGGACGTTGCCTGTTCAAAGGCTGCGACAATATATCCGCCGCGATATTCACATCATCAACGATCTGAAAATCGTACATACCCACACAAATAAAGTCGGCACCGCCTTCAAAGGCATATTTAAAACCTTCGTTCGGATGGATCGCGCCGGCAGCCAGCACTTTAAATGCAATCCAGGGTTCTTCCAGGCCATTCATATATGCAATTATTTCTTCCGGATTAGTACACCAGATATTGTCATGTTGTTCGGCCGGTTTCGCCGACCAGTAATTGGTATGATGCAAGGTTTTTACCCAGTAATTAGGTTTTATGATTATCCGCATGATGTCCGTTGATTTATTGAACATCATATGAATGTTT
>JAJPZM010000365.1:0-29303 GCA_021204335.1 Parabacteroides sp.
GGATAATGAATTGGCCGCATAACAAAAAAGAAGGCATCCTTTTAGGACACCTTCTGACATATCCGATACAACCTTACCTGATCCGATCCGTACAGAACCGTTGCCTGAATCATCTTCGCCGGCAACATCTCCAATTGGTTCCTCTCTCGGAGGTACAGGAACACCTGCTTTCTATCCAGGAACAACAGATCATGGCAGAATCTCATCCGTTGGCTTATCTCGAAAACAAGGAATTCGAGGAAAAGATTTATAAGGCGATAGGCCAATTACCCAAAAAGTGCAGGGATATTTTTGTTCAATATTTATACCATAATAAATCGTACGAAGAAATAGCGCAGGCAAACAATATAAGTCCGAGTATGGTACGTGTGCAAATCAAGATCGGATTAGCCAAACTTAAAGACCATCTAGGAGATTTATACCCTCTTTTTCTTCTTTTATTTAATTCTATCAAAAATAATTGCATTTCTTTTAAACGCGACCGACATTTCCTGTGTATATAAGAGAGACAAGCCGATAAAACGGGCTTGCAAATTATATGCAAAGAAAAAACGAATACATAGAAGATCTACTTTATAGTTATTTCGTCGGTGAATTGACGGAAGAACAGGAAAAAGAGTTGTTGGTATGGCTGGAGGCTGACGAAGATAATAAAAAAGTCCTTTTCGAGATGGCCGAATGGTGGGCTACTGCTCATGTACCCCTTTATGCTTCCAATATGAAAGCTGATTTTGAGAAACATTTTGGCAGCCTGATGCAAAGCGAACGTTCTGAAGCTAAAAAGCATAGTCTGTGGACTAGCTGGTCAAAAGTGGCCGCGGTCGGCCTGTTGCTTATTTCAGTAGGTATCGGTTCTTATCAGCTTGGTCACAGAACTCTGAATGATACGCAACTGGCTTATTTTAAAACGGCGACCCCGATGGGATCTCAGTCGAAAGTGATCCTGCCGGATCAATCTGTTGTCTGGGTCAATGCCGGCTCCTCACTTCGTTATAGCAAAGATTTCAATAAGAAAGATCGTGAGATATATCTGGAAGGAGAAGCTTATTTTGAAGTGGCCCGCGATACCTTGAAACCGTTTCTGGTTAAATCGGACGTATTGAGCGTGCGGGTGTTGGGGACGAAATTCAATGTAAAAGCCTATAAAGACGACCAGACAATCGATGTCAGCCTGGTTTCCAGAAAAGTAAATGTTCGTCTGGACGATAAGATGGAATATAAAGGGGAAGTGAAATTACATCCCAACCGTATGTTGCGTTATGACAAAGAAACCGACCGGGTGGAAATGAAAGAGATAGAAGGTAGCAACGCCTACGACTGGATAAACGGTACGCTCCGTTTTGAAGAAAAATCGTTCGTGCAAATAGCTAAAGACCTTGAACGCAAATACAATCTTCATATACACATAGTTAGCGATAAGCTGAAAAAAGAGGTGTTTACCGGTAGTTTCTCCGGTTATTATACGCTCGATGATGTCTTACGCGAGATAGATGTAGAACATAAGTATACCTGGAAACAAACAGCAAATGAATTAGTGATTAAAGACAAATAAATAACTGAACTATTTATATTCTGACTAACATGGAAATAAACTATTTTAAGAGAACCGGGAAATGGATGCTATCGGCATGCCTTATAGCAAGTGCACCGATGATCCCGGGTACTATGTTGGCTTCTGAATTGCAGACATGTTACGTGTCTGTCCAAATGGAAACCACTACATTAAAAGAACTTTTCGACCTGATCGAAAAAGAGTTTTCCTACTCCTTCCTTATCAGGAATAACGACATCGACCTGATTGAACGTGTTTCGGTCGAAACGAAGAATCGGTCGGTTGAAGAAATCCTGAAAAACACCCTTAAGAATCAGCATGCTGATTTCATTGTAAACAATAACAAAATTATTGTTTACAAGATTGCATCTAAGCAAGGCAAAGAAATTGCTGCTGCTTCTGCACAGGTATCCCAACAAAAAAACAATGAAAGTGCAAGGTACTGTTATCGACGGTATGACCAATGATCCGATTATCGGAGCAAACGTTGTCGTTAAAGGCACTTTGAACGGTACAAGTACGGACTTTGACGGAAACTTCGATCTGGAAGTACCCGAAGGTGCTGTACTGGAGATTTCATATATCGGTTACCTGAAAAGCGAAGTGAAAGCGCAATCAGGTAAAATGACTATTAAGATCAAAGAGGATACGCAAGCACTCGACGAAGTGGTTGTAGTGGGTTATGGCGTTCAGAAGAAAGAAAGTCTTACGGGTGCCATGCAGATAGTAAATAGCGAGAAGCTGACCGATGCTACTACTCCGGCGGTAGAAAATATGTTGTCAGGTAAAGCGCCGGGCGTTTATGTAAATGCCGGTTCCGGGCAGCCGGGTAACGCCGGTAAGATCGTGATTCGAGGCAAGTCGACCGTCAATGGTAGTACTAACCCGTTGTGGGTTATCGATGGTGTTATCGTAGGTAGTAGTGCTTACGATCTGAATCCGGCCGATATCGAATCGATGTCTATCCTGAAGGATGCGGCTTCGACGGCCATCTATGGTTCTCAAGGTGCTAACGGCGTTATTGTCGTTACGACAAAAAGGCAAAGACAGGGGAAGCGGCGGTCAACGTTTCAGCCAAGTTGGGTGTTACGCAACTTAGTACCGGTAACTTTGAGATGATGGATGGTGCCGAGCTGTATGATTATTTCAGATCTTTCGGTAATCAGGGAAGTATCACAGGAGACTGGTATACGGAAGATTTGCGTAACCGAAATTTCGACTGGTGGGATAATGCTTCACAACTGGGTTTCGCACAGGATTATAACATATCTATCAATGGCGGAACAGAAAAGTTGAAGACCTATATCTCTGTTGGCGTTTATGATGAAAACGGTGCTGTAAAAGGATATGATTATACCCGTTACAACGCTCGTTTGAAAGTCGACTATAAAGTAAATAACTGGTTGACGGTAAAACCGCAATTGAGCGGCTCCAGTAAAAATATCCATGACCAGCAACATAGTGTAGGAGTGATGTATTCCAACCTGCCTTGGGATAGTCCTTATCTGGAAGACGGAACGATGGTTGGACATGCTCCGATACCGAGTTGGGTGAACACATCCAGTTCGAACTATATGTATGACCTGCAATGGAATTACACAGAGTCGGAGGCCTATGAAGTAAGTGGTGGTTTCGATTTCGATATTAAGTTTACCGACTGGTTGACTTTTTCTTCTATCAACAACTATCGTTATTCAACAAAAACTACCAAAGATTATGTCGATCCCCGTTCTTATTCAGGATTGGCAGACGGTGGAAGTATCAAAGACTCTAATAAATCCTACAACCGTTTATACATTAACCAGTTGTTGCGTTTCAACAAGACATTTGGCGATCATTCGGTAAATGGTATCGCCGCTTACGAGCGGAATGAATATAACGAAACGACCAATGGTGCATTGACAGGTGGCATCCCTCCTGAATTTACCGTTTCCGATATTGCTGCTGTGCCTAAGGAGATAACCGGATCGAAAAACGGTTGGGCTGTTCAATCTTATCTGTTGAATGTGAATTATGCTTACGATAACCGTTATCTGGCACAGGTTTCTTTCCGTCGTGACGGTGCATCCAACTTCGGTGAAAATGCGAAATACGGTAATTTCTTCTCTATAAGTGGTGGCTGGAATATTCATCGTGAGTCATTCTTTACACTCGATTATATCAATAACCTGAAGTTGAGAGCCAGTTACGGTTCGGTCGGTAACCGTCCGTCGGAACTCTATCCGCAATATGCTTTGTATTCGTTGACCACAAGTTACAACGAACATCCTTCTGCTATTATTTCCCAGTTGAAGAATAAAGACCTGACTTGGGAAAAGACTTATACGACAGGTGTCGGGTTGGATATTTCTTTGTTTGACCGTGTAAATATTACGTTGGATTATTATAACAAGAATACTTCCGGCTTGCTATATAATGTACCGCTTCCTGCCGTTGTCGGTGTAACAGGTATCTGGCGAAATGTAGGTTGTGTGAAGAACAACGGTTTTGAAGCTTCCGCCAGTGTAGACGTGATTAAGAATCAGGACCTTCAGTGGAATATCGAGGCTAATATCGGTTTGAACCGTAACAAAGTGACCGAACTGTATGGTGACAAGCAGGAGATCATCGTAGGCGATGGTTCCGGTATTGCCGGTTCGGCCGAGAAATTATTGAAACCGGGGCTGGATGTCGATACCTGGTATCTGGCAGAATGGGCCGGTGTCGATCCGGAAACAGGACAGGCTACCTGGTACAAGACTGATGAAAACGGCGAACGCGTGAAAACATTTACTTATGCGGAGGCCGCTAAAACTCCTATCGCAAAAGATAGCTATACTCCGAAATTCTTCGGTGGTTTCTCAACGAATCTGAATTATAAAAACTTCGATTTGTCGGCTGTATTCGGTTATTCGGTAGGTGGTAAGATTTATAACTATTCCCGTTTGGAATTCGACTCTGACGGTGCTTACACTTATACGAACCAGATGAAGTTGCATAAGGGATGGAACCGTTGGGAGAAACCGGGCGATATCGCAACTCACCCGCAACCTCTTTATCAGAACCGTACCAATTCAAACCAGGCTTCTACCCGTTTCCTTGAAAACGGTAGTTATCTGCGTTTGCGTAACCTCACACTTGGTTATAATTTGTCGATCCCACAATGGCACATCTCTAATCTGAGAGTGTTTGCTTCCGGTGAAAACCTGTTCGTCTTGTCGGGCTTCTCTGGTGTCGATCCTGAAATTCCACCGACATCGAGCGGTAAAGTTACGGGTGTGGCTTCTACGGTCTATCCGCAGACACGTAAATATATGTTTGGATTAAATGTTACTTTTTAAGCAGAATAGAATATGAAAAAGATCATAATATTATCATCTTTAATAGCAGCCCTGGGATTTACAGGGTGCGATGTGGAACGTTTGCCTTACGATTCGTACACGGATGAAAAGATTAACGAATCGGGAGAAGCAGCCGTAGATATTCTTCTGAACGGTTGTTATGGAAGATTGAAGAGCTGGTCGGAATGGATGCACTATACCGGCGAATTCGGAGCGGATAACATGATGAAACAGGCTACTTCCAGTGGCGCTTCTTTCCGTTTTATCTCGTATCAGCATACAACAACGAATTATGGGGTGGGTTATTTCTGGAATTATGCCTATAAAGTAATCGCACAATCTAGTTCCATTGTCGACCTGATCGAAGAAGGCAAGAGCAAAGAACTCGACCAGCAGTTGGGTGAAGCTTATTATCTGAGAGGTATGTTGTATTTCTACTTATGTCGTGCTTTCGGCCGTCCTTATTACCAGTCTCCGGAATCCAATCTGGGTGTACCTATCATCAATGGTACTCCGGAAGATATGGACAACCTGCAATTGCTGGACCGTGCCACCGTAAAGGAAACGTACGAACAGGCTACCAACGACCTGAAAAAGCAGAACAACTGATGAATATTCAGAAAACGGCTGCTTATGCAACCAAAGGGGCGGCACAAGCTATGTTGGCAAGAATTTACATCTATATGAGTGACACTTATGACAATCCCAATGTACAGTATGCCGATTCTGCTATCCATTATTGCGATGCGGTAATCAATAGCGGTAACTATGCTTTGTTATCTCACGAGAACTTCAAAAAGTACAATGAATATTCACCGGAAGATAAGTCGCAGACAGAAACGATCTTCGCTATCAAGATGGTCGATTCTGAATTTACGGCAGACGATTATGATGATGGTTTAGGTGGTATGTATGCGGTGATCGATGGTTTGGGTTACGGACAGATTTTTGCCAGTGCCAAATATCTCGACCTGTTGCGTAAGACTAAATACAAAGAAGATGCTCGTTGGAGCTTTATCAAACCGCAATACCTGACAGACGATGCGGGTAATAAGACGGATGTTTTCCGTTTTGTCGCTCCTATGTGGAACTTCGGTACAGACGGAAGCAAGAAACAGGCCGGTTACAAATATATCCAGGCTGAATTGTTGAAGAATAGCGATGGTTCACTCATCAAACCGTATCAGGTGACGATTTCCGAACAAATAGGTGCGAAAGACCTGGGAGGTGGAAAGAATGAACCGATCGTGGATAAGAAGACCTATACGCTGAAAACAGTCGATGAAAAGGATAATTCATACACGATTGACTTTTACGGTACCACTTATACCGGAGAAAAAGACTATCGCATGATTGAAGATAATGGTTATCCTCTGTATTACATTTATAAATGTTCTATGCAGGAAGGCCATTCGCATCTGCATTCGCCGATTATCTCTCGTCTGGCCGAGTTATACCTGACAAAAGCGGAGGTCTGTGCAAAGAAGGGTAATTATCAGGAAGCACTGGTAAACCTGAATACTGTAAGAGAACGTGCTATTATCGGTGGCGGTTATACTGAATTGAATGCGGACAATGCCGCTCAACGTATCTCGGAAGAACGTCAGTTGGAAATGGCTTACGAAGCCGATCGTGCTTACGATGTATTCCGTCAGGGTTGGACGATGGAACGCCGTTATCCGGGCGTACACGATGCTATGACCGATATTCCGGCTACACATCCGCGTGTTGTACAATACATTCCTCAGAATGATATTAATGCATATCCGGGTACATTAACACAAAATCCATAAGCTATATGCTTTGAAATCCGTTGGATTGATTATATTTGCAGGCGTTGATTATTACAATTAACGCCTGTATTATTTATATGAAAAACATGGATAAGAAAAAACTAGTATGCCTGGTTGCCGGGGCAGGGGCTTTGTCCGGAGCAAATGTGTTTGCACAAACAACCCAACAGCCCAATGTCGTAATTATTGTAGCCGACGATTTGGGGTATGGCGATTTAAGTTGTTATGGCGCTACCGACATTCATACGCCCGGTATGGATCGGATTGCTAACGAAGGATTGCGTTTCACGCAAGGTTATTGTACGGCGGCAACTTCTACGCCAAGCCGTTATTCTCTTTTGACGGGATTATATCCTTGGACAAACAGGGATGCGAAGATACTTCCCGGCAATGCTGCCCTGATCATCAACACCCGGCAGGTCACTTTGCCGAAGGTGATGAAGCAGGCCGGCTATGTGACCGGTTCGGTCGGTAAATGGCACCTAGGACTGGGCGACGGGGCGGTCGACTAGAACGAGACGGTTTATCCCGGCGCAAAAGAAGTAGGATATGACTATTCGTTTATCCAGGCGGCCACCAACGACCGTGTGCCCTGTATCTTTATCGAGAACGGCAAAGGTGTGGGGCTCGACCCGAACGATCCGTTGTACGTAAGCTATAAACATAATTTCCCCGGCGAGCCTACCGGAAAAGATAATCCCGAGTTGCTTCGCATGCATCCGAGCGTGGGGCATGACGGGGCGATTGTGAATGGCGTGCCGCGCATCGGTTTCCAGAAAGGTGGAAAGGCCGCCCAATGGAAGGATGAGGATATGGCCGAGTTGTTCCTCGAAAAAGCCAAAGGTTTTGTAATAGAGAATAAGGACAAACCTTTCTTCCTGTATTATGGCTTGCATCAGCCGCATGTGCCGCGCGTGCCTAACCAGAAGTTTGCCGGAAAGTCGGGCATGGGCCCTCGCGAAGATGTGATCCTGGAAGCCGACTGGTGTGTGACGGAGTTTCTGAAAGAGCTGGATAAGCAGGGATTGGCAGAGAATACGCTGGTTATCTTCACCAGCGATAACGGTCCGGTGCTCGACGACGGTTATCAGGACCAGGCGGTAGAAATGGTTGGCAATCATAAAATGGCGGGTCCTCTGCGAGGTGGAAAGACCAGTTTATATGACGGCGGAACAAGCATACCTTTTATGTTGCGTTGGCCGGCTATGGTGAAGCCCGGTGTATCGGATGCCCTGGTTTGCCAGATGGACTTGCTTGCATCGCTGGCGGCATTGACCGGACAGACTTATTCCGATAAGACGGATAGCCAGAATACGCTTCCCGTATTCCTGGGCAAAAGCAACCAGGGACGTCGGGAGTTGGTGATAGAGGGGTATTTCAATTACGCTTTCCACCAGGGCGACTGGGTAATGATCCCGCCTTATCCAAATTATTATGGCGATCAGGAAGAAGCCGATTTCTCCAGATTGGGCAATTGCTATCAATTATATAATGTAAAGGAAGATATTGGACAACAACATAACCTGGCAGAGAAAGAACCCAAGCGTTTGCGCCAGATGATGATAACCTTCGAGAAGCTGAAAAGGGAGACCGGAAAGATCACCGATTACTAAATGGTGAAATAGCTGTATCTTTTTGTTTAATTCAGTTTGAGAAGTTAATTAAATATTATAAATTTGCCCACTTAACATAAAATACTAAATAAAGAACATGGAAAACACTCGTCGTTCCTTTCTTAAGAAAATGACCGCCGTCGGAGTTGGCGCGGCAGGTTTGGCTATGGCTGGAAATGCCTCTGCCACAACAGTAACAGGTTCATCTGAACCTCAGAAGAAAAAACAGCCGGAAAAGATGATGGTAAATTGCGTTTCGGATTTATCGGAACAGGTTCACGTTGTCATGAACACATTAATAACGTGTTGGCTATTCCAGGGAATAAGATCGTTGCTATCTGCGATATCCAGCAAGGCCCGATCGACCGTACGCTGAAGCATATCTCCCAGTTCAACGTGCCCGCACCTAAAGTATATAAAGGTGGCGAACGCGAATTCGAGAATATGTTGAATAACGAAGAATTCGATTGCGTGATCATCGCCAGCCCGTGGGAATGGCACGTGCCGATGTCGGTGGCCGCCATGAAAGCCAGTGTGCCATACGTAGGAGTGGAAGTATCTGCTGCCAATACATTGGAAGAATGCTGGGATCTGGTGAACGTATCGGAAGCTACAGGTAGCCATTTGAACATCATGGAAAATGTATGTTATCGTCGTGATTGTATGGCCGCGTTGAACATGGTTCGCGAAGGCCTGTTCGGCGAATTACTTCACGGAGGTTGCGGTTACGAGCACGATTTGCGTGAAGTGAAATTCAATGATGGAAAGAACTATAACTATGTGCCGGGTAGTGGTGACCTGCGTATGGGCCCGACGGCTTTTGCCGAAGCTCAGTGGCGTACGAACCACTCTGTACATCGCAATGGTGATATTTACCCGACTCACGGTATCGGGCCGGTTGCCAATTGCATGGACATCAATCGCGATAACCGTTTCCTTTCCCTGTCGGCTATGGCTACACAATCTAGTGGATTGCATAAGTTTATCGTAGATAATGGTGGTGAGAATCATCCGTTGGCAAAGGTTCGCTTTAACCTGGGTGATATTGTAACTTCTATGATTAAATGTTCTAACGGACAGACGATCATTGTTACACACGATACGAACTCTCCGCGTCCTTACTCTTTAGGTTTCCGTATCCAGGGTACTGAAGGTTTGTGGATGAACGATGGCGATCATGTATATGTGCAGGGTAAATCCAAACCTCACCGTTGGGATGATTCCGAAGAATGGTTCAAGAAATATGACCACAAATTGTGGGCTCAGTTGGATGCTCAGGCAAAAGAAGCCGGTCATGGTGGTATGGACTTTATTATGATGTACGACCTGATCGACCGCATCCGGAATAAACGTCCGGCTCCTATGGATTGCTACGATGCGGCGGCATGGAGTGCAATCTCCGGCTTGTCTGAAATGTCTATCGCCCGTGGCGGCGCATTGGTCGACTTCCCCGACTTCACTCGCGGACAATGGATTCACCGTACACCGGAATTCGGAATGTAAGAATAAGCGCAAGCGTAATATAGATGAAAAGGCTATCGGGATTCCGGTAGCCTTTTTTATATAATAGCACAGTAGTCCTACGGTTGGTCACACTACTATGTCAGTATAGCTGGTAACACTACTGTGCTAATAATGCCGAGTTCCTAATCTTACGGCTTCTCTTTAAAGTACTATTTTTTACTTTAACCCTTCTATCTCTTTCAGCCAAAGCGTAGCCATTGTATCGCTCGGCATGCGCCAGTCGCCACGAGGGGAGAGGCTAACGGAACCAACTTTCGGACCGTCCGGCAGGCAACTGCGTTTGAACTGTTGCTGGAAGAAACGGCGGAAGAAGGTATAAAGCCATTTCTTGATTGATTCTTTATCATAACTGCCTCCGAATGCTTGCTGAGCCAGGAAATAGATCTTGGTAGGAGAGGAGCCGAAGCGGAGGAAGTGATACAGAAAGAAATCGTGCAACTCGTATGGACCGACCAAGTCTTCCGTTTTCTGTTTGATGTTGCCGCTTTCGTCGGCAGGGATCAGTTCGGGACTGATCGGGGTATCGACGATATCGAGCAAGGTTGCGCGCGATGCTTCGTCTACCCGGTTGTAGGCTACCCATTCTACCAGATATTTAACTAGTGTCTTGGGGATGCTGCCGTTTACGCCGTACATCGACATGTGGTCGCCATTGTAAGTGGCCCAGCCCAGCGCTAATTCTGAAAGATCGCCGGTGCCGATTACCATGCCGTTTTCCTGGTTGGCTACGTCCATTAGGATTTGCGTACGTTCGCGTGCCTGGCTATTCTCGTAAGTGACGTCGTGAACCGATGGGTCGTGATCGATGTCTTTAAAATGCTGGATGCAGGCATCTTTGATGGATACTTCCTTCAAGGTGACACCCAGCGAACGGATCAGGTCGCAGGCATTGGTATAGGTGCGGTCGGTCGTGCCGAATCCCGGCATGGTGATACCGAGTATCTGGCTACGGGGAATATTCAGAGCATCGAATGTCATAACGGTAACGAGCAGGGCTAATGTTGAGTCTAACCCGCCGGAGATACCGACTACCGCCGTTTGCGAATGGGTATGTACGATACGCTTGGCCAATCCGGCTACCTGTATTTGGAAAATTTCTTCACAACGTTCTTTCAGTGCGTCGCCGGAAGACGTAAACGGATGCGGGTCGATGGTACGGGTTAATATCGGCTTGTCCGGACTTTCTGCCATGGCAAATGGAATCCGAGTAGTTGCACTGGTCAGTAGCTCGGAAGTTCCATGCATGAAGCTGGTATTTACCTGACGGTCGTTCTGCAGGTTCTCTACATCGATCTCACTGATGATGAGTTGTTCCTGCATGGTGAAACGGGGTGACTCTTCCAACAGGTTCCCGTTTTCCGCAATAATACCGTTGCCGGCAAATACCAGGTCGGTGCTCGATTCTCCGAATCCGGCGGAGGCATAGACATATCCGGCCATGCAACGGGCAGATTGCTGGCAGATCAACGAACGCAGGTAATGATGTTTCCCGATCAGCTCGTTACTTGCCGATATATTGACAAGGATATTCGCTCCTTCCATAGCCAGCAGGGAGCTGGGAGGGACGGGTACCCACAGGTCTTCGCATATCTCGATGCCGACGGCTACCTGTCCGGATGTGAATAGCAGATGGTTATCCATCGGATAATCGTTATTACCAATTCGGATCGTAGTCTCCTGTAACTCTGTTGCCGGGGTGAACCAGCGTTTCTCCTGAAACTCTTTGTAGTTCGGGATATAAGTTTTGGGCACTACGCCTAATATCTTCCCGCTTTGGAAGGCGATAGCTGCATTGATCAGCCTGTTTCCGGTAACGAACGGAGCACCTGTGATGGCGAGGATATTTAGGTCGGCTGTGTCGCTGACCAGCTTCAATAGAGCCTGTTCGGCATTCCTGAGCAACGTTTGCTGGGCAAACAAATCCAGGCAGGTATAAGCCGTTACCGACATTTCGGGGAAGGCGATCAGTTGCACACCTTTTTCCGCAGCCTGGCGCATCAGGCTTTCTATCTGTTGAATATTATAAAAACAGTCTGCCACCTGTACGTGGGGGACGGCTGCTGCTACTTTTACAAATCCGTAATTCATATTTGTTTATATTTTATCGAATAGCGTGTTTGAGTTTATCGGGGTCTTGCCGGCAATCGAAGATACGGGCAATATAAACAGAGTCGTTTTCTATGTAATAAACTATTTTGTAGTACTCATGGATAAGTGAACGAAATCCTTCCGGTTCACTTTCCAACAAAGGCTCCTTAAACCCCAATAATGGATTTGCACCTAAAAGATTTGCATAATATCTGATATTTCTACTTTGTTTGGATGCAATACCTTTAGATGCCTCCTTTTTGAGGTACTTCGCAATTTCTTTCAAGTCATTTTTGGCTTTATTAGTCCAGTAGGGAGTATTTTTCTTTAGAACCATGTCTCCATTTCTTTCTCCAGATCTTCACTGGATATGATACGTCCATGTTTAACATCTTCTACTGCTTCCCGAACAGCCGCAATCATCTCCTCCTGCGAATGAACCACGCAAGGGCGAGGATTCTCTTTCTTGGGTATAACGCGTTTCACGTATTTCTTGATTTTCTCCAACACTTCCAGATCATCTATCTCGTCCAGATAATCCTCTACGAAGTTCTTTTTCCATTGTTGTAATTCCATTGCCGTCATAACGTAAACTCCTTTCTTATATAATGATGCTCCAAAGGTAGGTAATTTTGCGGGAATAAAAAAGAAGGGAAGCCATACTTCGCAGCATGCTCCCCTTGCAAACACAAAACAATCAACAAAAAAACTACTGTCTGATAATAGAGATGTTGCACGCAACGTCTCTATGGATATGTGTGGTTTATCGGATAAACAATAGTTCGCGATACTTCGGCAACGTCCACATCTGGTCGTCTACTACCAGTTCGAGCTTGTCGATGTGGTAGCGGATTTCTTCCAGCATCGGGACGATCGTGTCGTGGTAGGCGATCGCTTTCTCACGTTCGCATTCGATCTTGTTGGCCACCTTGCGGGCTTCGATCATTTCGTCTACCTTCTCTTTGATGAAGTTGGTGCGGCAGGCGATGTCTTCGATGATCTCCAGATTGCGAGAGGAGAGAACCGAGGCTTTTTCTGCCGGGAACAGTTCCTTCATCTTATATACATTGTCGATCAGGGCAGACTGGTAGCTGGTTGCGATCGGGATGATATGGTTCATCGCCAGGTCGCCCAATACGCGGGCTTCGATCTGTATCTTCTTGGTGTAGGTTTCCCATTTCACTTCGTTGCGGGCTTCCAGTTCCTTACGGGTCATGACGCCGGTCGATTCGAACATCTTGATGCTGCTATCCTTCAGATAGTTGTCGAAGATGACGGGGACGCTGGTTTCGCAATCCAGACCGCGACGTTTGGCTTCTTCCTTCCATTCTTCGCTGTAACCGTTGCCGTCGAAGTGGATGGCCTTGCATTCCTTGATATCCTTGCGGAGTACTTCGAGGATGGCGGCATATTTCTCTTTGCCGGAAGCAATCTTCGCATCTACTTCGGCTTTGAAAAGCTTCAATTGTTCGGCTACGGCTGCGTTGAGCACGAGCATGGCGGAAGCACAGTTGGCTTCTGAACCTACGGCGCGGAACTCGAAACGGTTGCCGGTGAAGGCGAAAGGCGAGGTACGGTTGCGGTCGGTATTATCGATCAGCAACTCGGGGATGCGGGCGATACCCAGGTTCATACCCTGTTTGCCGGCCAGCATCAGATCTTCGGGTTCGCTCTTTTCCAGGTGGTCGAGCACCTGTGAAAGCTGTGTGCCGAGGAAGCTGGAGATGATTGCAGGAGGTGCCTCGTTGGCTCCCAGACGGTGAGCGTTGGTAGCCGAAGAGATACTGGCTTTCAGCAATCCGTTGTGGCGGTAAACGGCCATGAGAACGTTGACTACGAAGGTGACGAAACGCAGGTTATCTTCCGGTGTCTTGCCCGGGCCCATCAGGTCGATACCTGTATCGGTGCCCAGCGACCAGTTGTTGTGCTTACCCGAACCGTTTACACCTTTGAATGGCTTTTCGTGCAACAGGATACGGAAGCCATGCTTGCGGGAGAGTTTGCGCATTACGGCCATTACCAGCAGGTTGTGGTCGTTGGCCAGGTTGCATTCTTCGAAGATAGGAGCCAGCTCAAACTGGTTCGGAGCAACTTCGTTGTGGCGGGTTTTCAATGGAATACCCAGTTTGAGGGCTTCTATCTCTAATTCTTTCATGAACTCCATGACGCGGGTCGGGATGGCACCGAAATAGTGGTCTTCCAACTGCTGGTTCTTGCTGCTCTCGTGTCCCATCAGGGTACGGCCGGTCAGCAACAGGTCGGGACGGGCGGCATACAAGCCCTCGTCTACCAGGAAGTATTCCTGTTCCCAGCCCAGGTAGGAGTAAACTTTCTTTACATCCGGGTTGAAATAGTGGCATACGTCGACGGCGGCTTTATTGACAGCTTCGAGCGCTTTCAGCAACGGAGCCTTGTAGTCGAGCGATTCGCCGGTGTAGGCAATGAAGACGGTCGGGATGCACAGGGTATCGCCAACGATGAAAGCAGGCGAGGAGGGATCCCATGCCGAATAACCGCGCGCTTCGAACGTATTACGGATACCGCCGTTCGGGAAGCTGGATGCGTCCGGCTCTTGCTGGATAAGCAGCTTGCCTGAAAATTCTTCCACCATTCCGCCCTTGCCGTCGTGCTCAACGAAAGCATCGTGCTTTTCGGCCGTACCTTCGGTTAGCGGGTGAAACCAGTGTGTGTAGTGTGTGGCACCCATTTCGATGGCCCATTTCTTCATACCGGCGGCAACGGCATCGGCAGTTTCGCGGTCGAGGGGGGCGCCGTTGTCGATGGAATCTACCAGTCTGGTATAGGCTTTCTCGGGAAGATATTTGAACATCTTCTCGCGGTTGAACACGTTCATTCCGAAGTAATCAGCCGGATGTTCGGCCGGAGAGGTTACTTCTGCGGCTCTTTTCTTGAAGGCCGACTCTATAACTCTGAATCTTAACTTTGACATAATACCTGATTTTATAATAAGATAATGTTATTCTGTTTGCAAATCTCAATCTGTTCTTCCGGCCAGATCGAAGCCTGTACTTCGCCGATATGGGCTTTACGGAGGAAGAATATGCAAAGGCGGCTCTGTCCGATGCCGCCGCCGATAGACTGGGGCAGGCGGTCTTCAAGCAACATCTTGTGGAATTCCAGTTCGGTACACTCCATACATCCCCGTTCTTTCAGTTGGCGCAACAGGGCGTCTTTGTCCACGCGGATACCCATTGAGGAAAGCTCGAAGGCGCATTCAAGCACATCGTTCCAGAGGATGATGTCACCGTTCAGCCCGTTGAAGCCGTCGGAGTTGACAGAGCTCCAGTCGTCGTAGTCAGGGGCGCGTTCGTCGTGCTTCTCGCCGTTGGTCAGTTCGCCGCCGATGCCGATTACGAAGATGGCGCCGAACTTTTGGGCGGCCTTGCTTTCGCGTTCGCGGGGAGGGATGCCGGGGTACATCTTCTGCAATTCTTCTGCATGGATGAAGGTGATGCTATCCGGCAAGGTCGGAGTAATGTGCGGATAACGGTAGTAAACCATCTCCTCGATTTCTTTCAGTATCGCGTAGATACTTCTTACGGTTCGTTTCAAATAGTCCAGATTGCGGTCTTCCGGGCGGATGGTCTTTTCCCAGTTCCACTGGTCGACGTAAAGCGAGTGAAGGTTGTCGAGGTCTTCGTCGCCGCGGATGGCATTCATATCAGTGTAGAGCCCGTAACCCGCAGGGATGCGGTAGGCAGCCAGCTTCATCCGTTTCCATTTGGCGAGCGAATGAACCACTTCGGCTTTGCGGTCGCCCATGCAGTGGATGGGGAAGGAGACGGGACGTTCAACGCCGTTGAGGTCGTCGTTGATACCGGTGCCGGCAAGGACGAACAGCGGTGCCGTAACACGGCGTAGGTTGAGTGACTTAAGCAGTTTCTCCTGGAAACTGGATTTTAACATCTGGATCGCTTGCTCGGTCATTTCCGGCGTAAGCGTCTGTTTGTAGTCTTTTGGAATAATTAGTGACATAGTGTATATAGTTTGAAATGTTGATTGTCTTTGTCTATACGGTAAGAGAGGAGTGTCCTGCCTTACCTTAGTCTGTGTTGCCTCATCAAGATGATGTTGATTACCTCATCAAGATGATGTTAATAGCCTCATCCTGGTGAGGTTTATTGCCTCATCCGGGTGAGGCATTGTCCACTTAGCTGTTGTAAGCCGTCTCGCCATGCTCATAGATGTCGAGGCCTTCTTCTTCTACACGTGCCGGAACGCGGAGACCATGAACGATGTCAAGCCCTTTGAATACCACGAATCCCATAAAGGCCGCCCAGCAACTTACCACTACGGCTCCGAAAAGCTGAGCCAGCAGGAAGTTGGCACTGCCACTGTAAAAGAGCCCTTCGTCGGTCGCAAACAATCCGGTGAGGATGGTTCCGAGGAATCCGCAGACTCCATGTACGGAAGAGGCACCGACAGGATCGTCGATCTTCAATACCAGGTCGATAAACTCGACGGCGAATACCATTGCTGTACCGCAGATAATCCCGATCAGAACGGCTCCGACGGGCGAAACCAGGTCGCAACCGACTGTGATGCCTACCAATCCTGCCAGAATACCGTTCAGGGTAAGCGACAAGGACGGTTTCTTATATTTGAACCAGGCGACGAGCAGCGAGGATACACCTCCGGCGCAAGCAGCCAGGTTAGTTGTCAGGAATACATGCGAGATGGCGATACGGTTGCCTTCGCCCGAGGCTGCCAGCTGCGAGCCGGGGTTGAACCCAAACCAGCCGAACCAGAGGATGAAAACACCCAGACAGGCAAGCGTAAGGCTATGCCCCGGTATGGCGCGCGATTTCTTGTCTTTCCCGTATTTGCCGATACGTGGGCCGATGATGGCGGCGCCTACCAGCGCTACCCAGCCACCTACGGAGTGTACGACGGTCGATCCGGCAAAGTCATGGAAGGTGGTTCCGAAGGTATTCATCATAAAGCTTCCCTCTTCGCCATTCATCAGCCAACCGCCTCCCCAGGTCCAGTGACCGCTTACGGGGTAGATCAATACGCTGATCAGCACCGAATAGGCCAGATACATCGAGAACTTGGTACGTTCTGCCATGGCTCCCGACACGATGGTAGAAGCCGTTGCGCAGAATACGGTCTGGAAGATCAAGAAGCCTTCGACAGGCAATTCCGTCTGATAGAAACTGATATTAAACAGATGAGGCATTCCGATAAACCCTCCTGCGCCAAACATGAAGCCGAAGCCGAGCGCCCAGAAAAGCAGTGAGCCCAGCGAGAAGTCGAGCAGGTTCTTCATCAGAATATTGGCGGTGTTCTTGGTGCGCGTAAAACCGGCTTCCACCAGGGCAAAGCCGGGCTGCATGAAGAACACAAGCATGGCGGCAAGCAGCATCCACACCGTATCGAGGGAGAGGGCTAAATCTGTAATTGTATATGTAGTATCCATAATTATCCTATTTATAAAGTTTGTTATTTGTATGGTCTCGCGGGTTATATTTCCTTTTCGGCATTATAGAGAGCGATGTCGCCCCGTTCGCCGGTGCGGATGCGGATAGAATCTTCTACCGGGATGATGAAGATGCGTCCGTCGCCGATCTCCCCGGTTTGTGCGGCTTTGATAACGGCCTGTACGGTCTTTTCCACATTCTTATCGCGAACAACGATGGAGATGAGGGTACGTTCGATGTAACTGGTGTCGTACACGACCCCGCGGTAGATACGTCCCTGGCGAGCCTTGCCGACTCCTCTCACGTCGTAGTAAGAAAACCATTCAATGTCTGCTTCGAGAAGTGCTTCCTTCACGTCCTCGAACTTCGTCTTACGAATAATAGCTTCAATCTTTTTCATAACCTTAAATAGAGTTTGGGCGATTATTGCGCCCGGATTAATACTTAGTTAGAAAAGAGGAGTATAGAGTTGCCCGCCATAGTCAAGGAGCTGGTCATACGGTATAACATTCTATAAAATCAATGGCCGGCTTCTCTATACATTCCTTTCTTTTTTTTATGAGATAACCTAATTGTTGTATCCTACTTTATACTTATTCCGAAAACTAAAAACACGTTATCCTGATTCGGAGCTACGATACACTGGGCAAAGACCAGCAGCGAGAAAGAGTCGGTTATTTTGATCTCTTTGCTTGCCTTGAGGGCTATCGTAGAAAGGGCAAAACCGTCGGTGCCTTCGCGGTGATACATTCCTGTCCAGGGCGATACCCCGATGCTGGGGGTGACGTCGACCCCTAAGACACTGAATGCGTAGCTGGCTTCCACGTATGTGGAGAACTGCTGGTCGCCATCGGCTTTCTTGTCGCCTCCGGCAAACATCGTGCTCCAGATAAGGCCTAAGGGGAACGATTCGCCGAAGTTGTAACCAACCGTACCTTCAAAGAAGTGGCTGTTGGAGTAATTGCCGTAGCGACTGCCTTCGCCCGACCACCAATAATCTGTAACTCCTACGCTAAATCCTCCGATTCCGTAGCCTAATGTGAGGTCGAATTCCTTGCCCTTGTCGGGATCGCTCATGCTCGAGAAATCCGTAGAGCCCCACGCTGTGAGAGAGACACCGGCATACGACAGTGCGATGCTCGGTTGGACGGACGGTCCTGTCTGGTACACTCCGCGCCATACATAACTGCTGACCAGGTCGGCAGACGGCGCGATTTCAAACTGTTTTTTCTTCCTGTGCAAAGGTCGCTGAAGACATAAGTAGAGCTGTAGCAGTCAAAACCGACTGCCTGAAAGTCATTGTTTTCATAATCTTACTCTTTTTGTTTTAACCTAATACCTCGTCTTCCGGTCAGGACTTTTGCATGCGGTTGTCCGTATGTTACGGAAGACTTATAACAACCACTTTTTCAGCCTGGCCATTGCTTCCAAAGTGTCGTCTCTGTCGCCAAAGGCGGTGAGTCTCAGATAACCCTCGCCACTCGGGCCGAATCCTACGCCCGGTGTACCAACGATGTTGACTTCATAGAGCAGCTTGTCGAAGAATTTCCAGGAAGTGAGGCCTTTCGGTGTCTTTACCCAGAGGTAAGGGGCGTTTTCACCGCCGTACATCTTCAGGCCGCAAGCCTGGAGTCCTTCTTTCATAATGCGTGCGTTAGTCATATAGTAATTGATCGTTGCTTTCACTTGTTCTTTGCCTTCCGGGGTGTAGATGGCTTCGGCGCCCCGTTGGGTGACGTAGCTGGTTCCGTTGAATTTGGTTGTCTGCCGGCGGTTCCACAGTTTGTTCAACTGCACCCGCTCGCCGCCCAGCGTAAAGCCGTTCAGTTCTTTCGATACGACCGTATATCCGCAACGGACGCCGGTGAAACCTGCTGTCTTCGAGAAGCTGCGGAATTCGATAGCTACCTTCTTCGCCCCTTTGATCTCGTAGATCGAGTGGGGGATATTCGGATCCTGTATGTATGCTTCGTAAGCCGAATCGTACATGATCAGGACGTCGTTTGCCAGCGCATAGTTTACCCATTTCTTCAACTCGTCTTTCGTGAGCGTCGTGCCTGTCGGGTTGTTCGGGTAGCAGAGGTAGAGGATATCCACCCTGCGGCTGGGAAGTTCGGGAGTGAAGTTGTTTTCTTCCGTACAGGGAATGTAAACCACGTCGCTCCATTTGCCGTCTTCGAGCACTCCGGTACGTCCGCTCATGACGTTGGAGTCTATATAAACGGGGTAGACCGGATCGAGTACCCCGATGCTGTTATCGTGGCGAAGAATATCGCCTATGTTTCCGCAATCGCTTTTGGCACCGTCACTGACGAATACTTCGCTGGGTTCAAGGAATACGCCGCGGCTGGTGTAATCGTTCTTGATGATGGCGTCGATTAGGAAGGAATATCCCTGCTCGGGGCCGTAGCCATGGAAATTCTCGGTGGTTGCCATATCGTCTACCGCTTTGTGCATAGCTGTGATAACGGCCGGTGCCAAAGGTTGTGTTACATCACCGATTCCCATGCGAATTATTTTGTCTTTAGGGTGCGTTACCTTGAAACTGTTTACCTTTTTCGCAATGTCGGAAAAGAGGTAACTGTTTTGTAGTTTCAGGAAATGTTCATTAATCAGTGCCATATTCGTTCTATTGTTTTATGTTGTTGTCTTGCAGGGGTATCTTTTATTTGTCCTTTGTGTTATACCTTGATTGTTCCTTCAAAAACGGTGACTGCCCCACCGGTCATATAGACCTTTCCGGTGCTCTCATCCCATTGGATGGTCAGTGGCCCGCCGTCCATGATTACCTTTGTTTTACGTTTTGTCTTGCCGCATAGCACACCTGCCACTGCTGTTGCACAGGCGCCTGTTCCGCAGGCCTGGGTGATACCCGAGCCCCGCTCCCAAACCCGCATTCGGACTTCATCGTCTTTCAGTACCTGTACAAACTCAACATTTGTCCGGTCGGGAAAGAAGGAGTGGTTTTCCAGCGCAGGTCCGATCGCCGGCAAGTCAATCTCATTTATATCATTAACAAAAATAACTAGGTGAGGGTTGCCCATCGATACGACTGTACCGGTATATATTTGTCCTCCGGCTTCCAGTTCGAGGGCTATTTCGCCGACTCCCGGGGTTCTCATATCGACGGTTACTTCGGTGACGATGCCATCTGCAACTGTCAAGCGAAGCTCTTTGATACCGGATAAGGTTTCCAGGGTGACTGTTTCTTTTGTCGTCAAACCGGCTTCATATACATATTTGCCAATGCAGCGGGAAGCGTTTCCACACATCATGGCTTCGGAGCCGTCGGCATTGAATATCCGCATGCTGAAATCGGCTTTTTCGGATGAGCCGATCAAGACTAATCCGTCCGACCCTATGCCTGTGTGCGGAGCGCTCCACTTGATGGCCAGTTCTTCTGGGTTTTCCAGGGGATAAGCCATTGTGTTTACGTATATGTAGTCGTTACCGGCTCCGTGCATCTTTGTGAATCTAATTGGATTTGTCATTTCATTCTTTTTACTCCTTATATTGTTTCCTTTTGTCTTATTACGATACAAATATACGACGTTTTGATATAATATATATGTTAAGTGTGTACAAATGTCCTATAAATATATGCGTGGTGATAAATTGTTTTAATACGTCTGTTTTGTGTTATAATTCGTAACTATATAACAGGTATTTGATATATATTGTAAGTTGTGTAGGCGAAAAAGTTGTTGAAATATCGTTAAATGGTTCATTTAAAGAGGAATTTGCAGTATCTTTTTGTCAACAAAAGGCCAGAAATGGCAACATTTGTTTCCATATTTGCATCATAAGTGATGTAAACAGATAATTTGTTATGCGACAAGAGAGCAATTAAAGTAAAAATACATTCGAAAGGAAATTTGTTTCCATCCGAATGTATTTTTATTTTCTCTCGAGAGAAATGAAATTTCTATCCGAGTGTGTTTTAGTAAGCAGATTCGTGCACATCTTTGATCGCACGTCCGCTGGGCTCGTTCATATTCTGGAATGCGGTATCCCAGGCAAGTGCTTCGGCGGTCGAGCAGGCAACGCTGGGGACAGAGGGGACGCTTCGTGCCGCACTTTCGCTGGGGAAGTGTTCCTCAAAGATGGTGCGGTAGTAATATTCCTCTTTGTTCTGTGGCGTGTTGATCGGGAAGCGTTTGGCTGCATTCGCCATATCCGCATCGCTGACGGCTTGTTCCGTTACTTTTTTCAGCGTATCGATCCAGCTATAGCCAACGCCGTCGGAGAATTGCTCCTTCTGTCGCCAGGCGATTTCTTCGGGAAGCATATCGGCAAAGGCTTCGCGCAGGATTTTCTTTTCGATCGTTTTGCCGGGGCACATCTTGGCTGCCGGATTCAGGCGCATGGCAACGTCGAGAAATTCTTTGTCGAGGAAGGGGACGCGTCCTTCCACTCCCCAGGCACAAAGACTTTTGTTGGCACGCAGGCAATCGTACATGTATAACTTGCTGATTTTGCGGAGCGTCTCTTCGTGGAAGGCTTTTGCATCGGGCGCCTTGTGGAAATAAAGATAGCCGCCAAATACTTCGTCGGCTCCTTCGCCGCTGAGTACCATTTTGATTCCCATGCTTTTTATAACGCGGGAGATGAGATACATCGGGGTGGAAGCACGAACGGTCGTTACATCGTAGGTTTCGATGTAATAGATTACGTCGCGGATGGCATCGAGTCCTTCTTCAATCGTATAATTGATTTCGTGGTGTACGGTTCCGATGGCATCGGCTACTTTGCGGGCGGCCACTAAATCGGGGGCGCCTTTCAGGCCAATGGCAAAGGAGTGGAGTTGCGGCCACCAGGCATCGGCTTTACCGTTCGTTTCGATACGTTTGGCTGCATATTTCTTAGCAATGGCAGAGGTGATGGATGAGTCCAGACCACCGGAAAGCAATACGCCGTAGGGCACATCACTCATCAGCTGGCGGTGGACGGCGGCTTCCAACGCATCATGCAGTTCCTGGACGCTGGCCGGATTGTCTTTTACATTATCGTAATCCATCCAGTCGCGCACGTACCATTTAGTCAGCTCGGTGTCTTTACTGTAGAAGTAATGTCCCGGCTTAAACTGGTCGTACATGGTGGCAAAGCCTTCCAATCCTTTCAGTTCGGAAGAGACAAGCAGGTGGCCTTTGTCGTCGTAGCCCATATATAAAGGGATCACGCCAATCGGGTCGCGGGCAATTAGGTAGGTGTCGTTTTCCTCGTCGTAGAGAGCGAAGGCGAAGATACCGCTTAGCTTTTCTACGCATCCTACACCGTATTTGCGGTAGAGGGCAAGGATGACTTCGCAGTCGGAACCGGTCATGAATTCGTATTCGCCTTTCAGCGCTTCGCGTATTTCACGACAGTTATAGATTTCACCATTGACGGTAAGGATCAGCTTGCCGTCTTTGCTTTTCAGCGGTTGGCCGCCGGAGGCAGGATCGACGATCGAGAGGCGCTCGTGGGCAAGGATGGCTGTGCGTCCTTGATAAATACCACTCCAGTCGGGCCCGCGGTGACGGATGCGTTTACTCATTTCCAACGCCTGCCCACGAAGGGCGGAGACTCCTTCACGAATATTGAATATTGCTGTAATGCCACACATAATCTATTTGTTTTATTTGGTTAGAAATTTGTCTATTGCTTCTGCCGTCTTGCGTCCAGATGCCATGGCACGAACGACTAGACTGGCGCCGCTAACGGCATCGCCGCAGGCAAAGAGTTTGCTGCCGGCTATCCGGTTGTTGCTGTCGACGGCAATGTTTTTCCGTCCGTCAACGGCAAGTTCCAATTCTTTTACCAGGCCTTCCTGTTCCGGATGGACGAAGCCCATGGCGAGGAATATCAGATCGGCTTCGATGATCTCTTTCTTGCCGGTCATTTTCATTTCGGGACGTCCGCCGGCGGCAGGTGTCGTCCATTCCACTTCTTCCACTTCGACGCCTTTCAAGATATTCTTGTCTCCGACAAAGCGGCAGGAGGCGAGATTCCAGCGACGCACACAACCTTCTTCGTGGCTGCTGCTCGTTTTCAGCACTTGCGGATACATGGGCCAGGGGGTTGCCGGATTATGATCGACAGGCGGCTTCGGCATGATTTCGATTTGCGTTACGCTGGCGGCTCCATGACGGTTTGCCGTTCCGACGCAATCGCTACCGGTATCTCCGCCACCGATGACCAGTACCTTTTTGCCTTTACAGTTGATAATGTCTTTAGGTGGAATGGAGATGCCTTCCAGCAGGCGGTTTTGCTGCCCCAGGAGTTCGAGGGCGAAGTGGATGCCTTTCATGTTGCGTCCTTCTATCAGTAGGTCGCGCGGCGTTTCGGAGCCGATGGCGACACAGACGGCATCGAACTCTTTTACAACATCTTTCGTGCTGATTTCTTTGCCTACCATTGTATTTACCTTAAACTTGACGCCCTCTTTCTCCATTAGGCGGATGCGACGGTCGATGATATTCTTTCCCAGTTTGAAGTTGGGAATACCGAAGCGGAGCAGTCCGCCCGGCAGTTCGTCTTTCTCAAAGACAGTTACTTCGTATCCTTTGCGGTTTAACTGGTTGGCGACGGTCAGTCCGGCAGGCCCGCTACCGATTACGGCAACACGTTTCCCATTTCTGACCGGATCGGCAACCTGTATGAAACCTTCGCGGAAGGCTACCTCTACGATGGCTACTTCGTTTTCGCGAATGGTGACGGGTTCTTCGCAACTGAGTTTTAAGACACAGCTTTTTTCGCAGAGGGCGGGACAGATGCGTCCGGTAAATTCCGGAAAGTCGCAGGTCTGTTCCAGCACATGGTAGGCTTCTTTCCATTTCCCTTTATATAGCAGGTCTTGCCATTCGGGTTGTTTGTTGCCGATGGGGCATGCCCAGTGGCAGAATGGTACGCCGCAGTCCATGCAACGCGATGCCTGCTGGCGGCGGTCGCTGCTGTTGAGCGTTTGTTCTACTTCGCTGAAGTCGTCAATTCGTTCTTCTACAGGGCGATAACCGGCTTCTTGTCTATGTATGGTGAGGAATGCTCTTGGATTTCCCATTGTTGTTTTGTTTTTATTTATGGATGTAAATGTTTGTTCGATCTGTTCGAACCGATCTGTTCGACCGGATCGAACCGCCTTATTCGATTGCTTCGAACCGATCTGTTCGACTGGATCGAATCGCCTTGTTCGATTGGTTCGAACCGAGCGATTCGATCGACAGTAGGAGAATTTTAATAGTCTCTCTGCATTTCCGCAATCTTTTGTTGCAATTTCTTCATCTGTTCTTCCTGCAATATTTTTTTGTATTCGATAGGAACGATTTGGATGAATTCGTCGACATATTTATCCCAGTTGTCAAGCATTTTGCCGGCCAAATGGCTGCCTGTGTAATGATAATGCTTGCGGATCAGTTCGTGCAGTTCTTTGCGGGCGGTGCTTTCTTCGATCAGCGAGAGTTCGACCATTTCCATATTGCAATAATAATCGAAATCGCCTGCCTTGTTCCATACGTAAGCTACGCCACCACTCATACCGGCGGCGAAGTTGCGTCCGGTGCGACCGAGTACTACCACGCGTCCGCCCGTCATGTATTCGCAGCAATGATCGCCAACACCTTCTACAACAGCGATGGCGCCGCTGTTACGTACGCAGAAACGTTCGCCTACGCGGCCGTTGATATAGACTTCACCGCTTGTTGCACCATATAATAAGGTATTGCCGGCAATCGTATTTTCTTCAGCAATGAAGGTGGAGCGGACAGGGGGCAACACGCTGATGCGTCCGCCACTAAGCCCTTTGCCCAGGTAATCGTTGGCTTCACCTTCAAGGCGGAAGTTGACGCCATGTGCCAGGAACGCGCCGAAACTTTGTCCGGCAGAACCTTTGAATTTGATATTGAGCGTATGTTCAGGCAGACCGGCGTTGCCGTATCTCTTGGCAATCTCGCCGGAAAGCATGGCGCTTACGGAACGGTCGGTGTTGGCAATGGCATAATCGAGCGATATTTCCTGTTGGAACTCGATGGCGCCTTTGGCATGCAGGATGATGTCCACATCTTTTACATTATCGATCTGATGGATCTGATGAGTCGTATGGTGGATCGGGGTGTGAGCCGCCTGCTCCGGCATGTGCAGGAGATGTGCAAAATCGAGGAGGGCATGTTTGTCGATGCCGTCTGCCGGTTTGCGTTCGATCAGATCGGTGCGTCCGATGATGTCGTCGAGCTTGCTGTAACCCATTTCTGCCAGGTATTCGCGAACTTCTTCTGCCAGGAAGGTGAAGAAATTTACCAGGTATTCATGGCGTCCATGAAAACGTTTACGCAGTTCCTCATCCTGTGTGGCAACGCCCACCGGACAGGTGTTCATGTGGCATTTGCGCATCATCACGCATCCCAGTACGATCAGGGCAGAGGTTGCGAAACCGAATTCTTCGGCGCCGAGCAAAGCCATGAGGATAATATCGCGTCCGGTTTTCAATTGACCGTCGGTTTGCAGGCGAACCTGTCCGCGGAGGCTGTTTATCACCAATGTCTGCTGCGTTTCCGAAAGTCCCAGTTCGGGCGGTACACCGGCATAGCGGATCGAGCTGATCGGAGAGGCTCCCGTACCACCTTCGGCGCCGGAAATAATGATGCGGTCGGCTTTTGCCTTGGCAACTCCGGCGGCAATAGTACCTACACCGCTTTCAGATACCAGCTTGACGCTGATCTCCGCCTTTGGGTTAACGTTCTTCAGGTCGAAGATCAATTGCGCCAAATCTTCGATCGAGTAAATATCGTGATGAGGGGGAGGAGAGATCAATGAGATGCCCGGAATAGAGTGGCGGGTTTTAGCAATGATATCATTTACCTTGTAGCCGGGCAACTGTCCGCCTTCGCCGGGTTTTGCGCCTTGGGCTACTTTGATCTGTATCTCGTCGGCATTGACCAGATATTCGGTTGTTACGCCGAAACGACCCGAGGCGACCTGCTTGATGGCGGAACGGAGCGAAAGTCTGTCCTCACGAGGAGTGAAGCGGGTCGGGTCTTCGCCGCCCTCGCCGGTATTGCTGCGGCCATGTATCTTGTTCATCGCCATCGCCATTGTTTCGTGTGCCTCCCGGCTGATCGAACCGAAGCTCATGGCACCGGTGACGAAGCGTTTCATAATTTCGCTGGCCGGTTCCACCTGTTCGATGGGGATCGGTTTCTTCTTCTTGAACGTAAGGAAGTCGCGGAGGAAGATAGCCGATTCCTTATCGTCTACCAAGTGCGAATATTCTTTGAACTTCTTATAGCTACCCAGTCGCGTTGCCAGTTGTAGGGTCGAAATGGTTTCAGGATTCCAGGCATGCTTTTCGCCGTCTTTACGGAAGCTGTAGATACCTTTATGATCCAACATCGTGTCGACCGGCAATTTGAAAGCCTGATGATGCAGGGCAATAGAGTCGCGGGCGATCTCGTCGAGACGGATACCGCCGATGTTGCTTGTCGTACCGCCGAAATAAGTGCGTGCCAATTGTGCATCCAGCCCCACTGCTTCAAACAGTTTGGCGCCCCGGTAGCTGCGGATGGTACTGATTCCCATTTTACTCATTACCTTAAACAGACCTTTGCAGATAGACTTTACGTAGTTCTTGCGGGCTGTCTCATAGTTAAGTTGCACCTCATGTTTCTCCGTCAGATCTTTCAGAATCGCAAAAACCATATAAGGATTGATAGCGCTAGCTCCATAACCCAGCAGCAAGGCGGCATGCATTACTTCGCGCATCTCTCCGGTTTCGACCACCAATGCGGTTTGTACACGCTTCTGTACGGAGATCAAATGATGATGAACCGCGCTGACAGCAAGGAGGGAGGGGATAGGTGCATATTTTTCATCGACATTCTTATCGCTCAGGATAATGTAGTTGACGCCATCGGTTACGGATTGTTCCGCTTTCTTGCACAATTCGTCGAGGGCTGCTTTCAGTCCTTCCCGCCCTTTGGCGGCTTCGAACAGCATCGGTATTTTTACGGATTTGAAACCTTTGTATCTGATATTGCAAAGCAGATCCAGTTGCGTATTTGTCAGAATCGGATGATTGAGGCGAACCATTTTACAATGGCTTTCGTTCGGAACCAATATATTGTTGCCTACTGCCCCGATATATTCCTCCAGGCTCATCACCAACTCCTCGCGGATCGGGTCGATCGGCGGATTAGTTACCTGTGCAAACTGCTGGCGGAAATAGTTGAACAGCAACTGCGGACGTTCCGACAATACCGCCAGCGGCGTGTCATTCCCCATAGATCCGATCGGCTCGGCACCACCGGTACACATCGGAGTGATGATCTTCTCTACATCTTCGCGGCTATAGTCGAAGGTGCGGAGCAGTTTGTCGTAGTTTTCAACCGTATGCGGAACCTTACGCCCTGATTTCAACTCGTCCAGTTCGACGCGGTTGTTGGCAAGCCAGGTTTTGTAGGGCTTGGCTTCGGACAGCTCCTTCTTGAGTTCGTTATCATAATAAATCTCGCCTTTCTCCGTATCAACCAGCAGGATCTTGCCCGGTTGCAGACGGCCTTTCTCTTTGATCTCATTCGCTTCAAAGTCCATAACACCGACTTCGGAAGCAACCAGCATCATATCATTCTTTGTAATCAGATAGCGTGCCGGGCGCAAACCGTTTCTGTCGAGCATACCGCCGGCATACCGTCCGTCGCTGAATAACAAAGCAGCCGGGCCGTCCCACGGTTCCATCAAAATGGAGTGATATTCATAAAAAGCCCTCAGATCATCCGAGATCGGATTCTTCTCGTTCGAACTTTCCGGCACGAGCATGGCCATGGCATGCGGAAGGCTTAACCCTGATGCCACCAGAAACTCGAGCACATTATCGAGCGAAGCACTGTCGCTCATCCCCGGTTGGATAATCGGGCGAATGCTTTCGATACTTCCGATCGTAGGCGAGGTGAGGACGTTTTCGCGTGCTTCCATCCAACCCCGGTTTCCGCGGATCGTATTGATTTCCCCATTATGCGCCAGCAAACGGAAGGGTTGTGCTAGGCTCCATGTCGGGAACGTATTTGTACTGAAGCGGGAGTGAACCAATGCCAGTCCGCTAGTAAAATAGTTGTTTGTCAAATCGGGGAAGTAATGCCGCAACTGCATAGACTCCAACATTCCTTTATATACAATATTCTTTGTAGATAAGGAAGCCACGTAAAAATCATTCTTGCCAGCCAGGTCAGAAGCAGCAATGCGATTTTCAATTCGTTTGCGAATAACATACAGCTTCAGTTCGAGTGCCTGCTGATCGTCGCAGCCGGTTACGAATATCTGTTTGATATCGGGCTCGGTTGCCAGTGCGTCCTTACCTAATATATCACTGTTCACCGGTACTTTCCGCAGATGCATCAGGGTAAGCCCTTCTTTCTCGATCTCCTCAATCATAATACTAAGGATTGCCGAGCGGTCGGCTTCATCTTTCGGAAGGAAAACCAAGCCTGTGCCATACTTTCCCTTCTCAGGAACCGGAATGCCTTGCAGCAAGATAAATTCGTGAGGGATCTGAAGAAGTATACCTGCCCCGTCACCGGTCTTATTGTCAGCTCCTTCTGCTCCGCGATGACGCATATTTTCCAATGCTTTAAGAGCTGACTCTACAATATCGTGCGATTTCCCACCGTGGATGTTAACCAGCATTCCTACTCCGCACGCGTCGTGTTCATTTGCAGGGTCGTATAATCCCTGTCTCTTGCTCAAAAGGATCTGTTCTTTCATTGTTTGTTGACCTTATGTTTGTGTAATACCTATTTTCTTTGTCAAATTGTTTGACAAAAATAGGTTATTTCTTTCATAATGATATATAAGCTAGTGTTAAAGAGCAATGTTTTTTCCTTTCTTTGATCTTGTTCTTTTAAATTGGTATAATAATTAATACTTTTGCATCAATCTGAAATTAATAGTATTGCTTTTGCTTTTAATCTGAAATATGGGTGCTTTTGCCTTGTTATGAAAAACTATTA
>JAJPZM010000365.1:29313-37185 GCA_021204335.1 Parabacteroides sp.
ATCCAATACATATAAATAATAAATGGCTTATGATACAATTCGCAACTGAAAGACTAGTAATAAAAGAAATAATTATTGCAGAAGAACTAGATGCTCTTTTGTCCATATATACTCAAAAGGAAAACATGCAATATATCCAGTCGGGGGAATATGACTGGACGTTGCAGGAACTGGAGGATCGCTATAAGGCAACGAATGAAGCCGGATATTCAAAAGGGTACGGAGTCTTTGCCGTTAGGCTCAAAGATGAGAATAAAGTTATTGGCGAAGCGGGTCTGTTTGATTCATTTTCTGATCCGAAGAAAATGGAACTGGGTTACATCATCGACAGGGCATATTGGAATAGAGGATATGGCACGGAGGTTTGCTTGGGCTTAATCGACTATGCTTTTAACCGGCTGGGTTGTACGGAACTTATTGCCCGTATGTATGATCAGAATCTAGCGTCTGTCAGAGTCTGCGAGAAATTGGGTTTTGAGCATATATTGACTGGGGAAACTCCAAATAAAAAAGCCTTCCGGGAATACCGGAAGACTTCTATCTGATTAATGAGAAATTTTATAATCTATTAAATCTGTAATACCAGGATAAACCGGCATCCTTTCTTGTATTCCTTATCGATTGAAAGGTTTCCATTTAATTTGTTGGCAATCAAAGCACAGATAGGTAAGCCTAATCCGTCGCCATCTACCAGGTCTTTCACTTCTGTGAACGGTTTGAAGATATCCTCTTTTTGTTCGTCGGGTATGCCGGTTCCATTATCTGTTACAACGACATGGCAAAGATGGGCTCCCTTTCTTTTAAATTCCAACCATATTTTACCGCTTGTGGTATATAAGGCCGCATTATTCAGCAGATGCAATAAGATGCGTTCCAGTTCTTCTGCATTAGTCTTTACTTCCAGTTGGGGAGCGTCGACAATCACTTCGACATCGGGGTGAATTTTGTCTTTTACTTTATCCATTGTCTTTTTGCAGAAGCTACCCATATTGAACGATTGTACTTCGTAAGGTTCCATTAAAGAACTTTCAAGCGAGGAGAGTTCCTGAATATTTATGCTGAATTGTTTTAAAGCATTTACACGTGTCGATATGGCTTCGGCCTGTCGAGGGGCAATTGTGCGTAATTCCTCTGCCGAAATCTCCAGTTTATCGAGCGTCGGTTTCATTTGTTCCGATATGCTTTGAATGAACTTGGTCTGTTGTTCGCTGTGCTCATTTGTTGTCTGGATAATGTTCTTCAATTTCTTGTTGAGAACGATGAAACGCAATAACAGGAAGCCGAGTAGTAATAATGCGGCAATAAGGATTACAGCCAGTGTACATAAACCGACTATCATGTATTGCTTGCCTGATAGTTTATCGTCTTTTTCCAGTATTGTTTTCAGGCTTTCATCATATTTCAGTTGCAACGCACCCAGTTCGTCTTGCGCATTAAGTGCTTTCACTGAGTCTGTCCAGACAATATATTTTTCGTAGGTGCGCTCCATCAAAGGGGCATTGTTGGCTGTACGGGCTATTCCGATCAGGTGTTTGTAGCATTCACTTACCTTATCATATTCTTTTTTATCCTTGTATTGGGTGATGAGCTTGTTGAAGCTGGCATCTCCCTGTTCATTTTGTCCGAAAGTATAATAATAACCGGCTTGTGTATATAATAAATCCTCAGCCAACTTATCGCTGCCTGCCTGGCTTACCAAGTTATCCAATGTGTTCAGTTGGAGCTGGACTTGTGCCGGATTTTTGAGTTTTATATACATCTGCAACCGTTCTTTTGTCAACTGGAAACGCTGGTTGTAGAATACCTTTTGTTCCTTTTGTTCTTCTGTCAGCAGAAACTGAGTCATTTGCCGGCAGAGTTCGAATGCTTCCTGATAATAGTTTTCGCGATAATACAACCAGGTCGCTTTTGTTCCACAATCGATCGCTTGCGTATAGTCTCCTTCATTCGAGAAGGCTTTGTAAGCTTGTAAATAAAGATAACGGGCTTTCGTATAGTCTTTTTGTTCCAGACTGTTCTGTGCCTGTTTCATAAAATCATTTGCTCTATTTTCTGCATGAATCGACATGCAGAAGCAAACGGCGAGGGTAATGATAAAATACGTGATTCTCATAATTACAATTTTAATTTCAGGCAAATATATGTATTTATTCAAAATCAACGTATGAATTTCATTCCTATTTTGAAACGTAGAGATATTTTTATTTTTTTTCGTATATTTGACAGAACCAATAAAATCATCAGTATCATGGACATAAATGTATTTCTTAATAATTATCGCGAAGCATTCGGCGATAAAGTGGATCTTCCCATTGTTTTCTGGTATTCGGAACAACCTGTAAATCCGATAGACAAAATCGGCGGATGTCTATTCAAATATATGAAAGCAGTCAGAGACGGACAAACGGTTACTTTGAATGTAGACACTATCGGTTGCGGTGGAGGAAAATTCTATACCGGTTTTACGGATATGCCGGAGCGGATTCCTGGTTTTGTGTCGTTGAAGGAAAAATACAAACAGACACCGGGTGATGTCTCTGAGTTTCTGGAAGAGCTACAGGTACCCAGATCAAAAACGGATTATCTGAATTTTGCCCGTATGGATAAAGTCGAGAGCTTTGATAATTTGGAAGGAGTCCTATTTTTGGCAACACCCGATATGCTTTCCGGTTTGGCTACCTGGGCTTTTTTCGATAATAATGCGCCCGATGCTGTTACCTCTTTGTTTGGTTCCGGTTGTTGTGCTGTCGTTACACAGGCCGTTATCGAGAATGAGAGAGGTGGGAAGCGTACTTTTATCGGCTTCTTTGATCCTTCCGTACGTCCTTATTTCGAACCGGATATCCTGAGTTTTATGATACCGATGTCCCGGTTTAAGGAAATGTATGAAACGATGCGGAGTAGCTGTTTGTTCGATACGCATGCTTGGGGAAAGATTAAGGAAAGAATGAAGGGATAATTGCTAATTCTAAAAGCAATATTGCCAATAATAATGAAGTCTGATATATGGATCTTTGCAGAGGTAAATAAATTGAATAAGTAATAATTACTAAAAAAGATTCTGTATGAAAAAGATTATTGTATGCGTAATGATGCTGGTAGCTGCAGGAACAATTATTTCTGTTAATGCCCAAGGCGATAAAAAGGACCAGAAATGCACAAAGACTGAACAGTGTAGCAAGAAGTGTGAAAAGAAATGTAAAGAGGAGTGCGGCAAAGCTGACTGTAAAGGCTGTAAAGCTGAAAAATGCAGTTGCAAAAAAGATAAAAAGGAAGCAACACCTAAAAAATGTAACATTACACCCATCGGTCGGGGATCGTCATGCGGAAAAGAGGATTCCCGATCCGATGAGTGTAATGTTATAATCTCAATAGCTGATAGTCGTATCTTAATATTATGAGATTTTACTCCCTGACTATCTGATGAATCTGTACAGGTGCTTTGCCGACAGGAATGATTGTCAGCGTTTGCATATCATCGAATGATATCTTGTTCAGTTTGACATAGCCAACATAACCGCAATACAGCATCGTGTCTTCGCCATCAGCATTGACACCGGAGATGGAAACCATACTTTCGTTATCGCCGGACAGGAAGAATTCGATATACTTGTCTACGCCTTCACATTTCACCTCTACCTTTTCACCCGGTTTCAACGTTTTATAAGTACTCAGGTTGAGGTCGTACATCATTAGTTCTTCATTGATGTTCGGCGCTTCTTTTGTCTTAACAGAGAAAGCGGCAACTTTCAGTTCCATTTGTTTATCCGAGTTATTGCGCATCCGGACAAAATGAGCGTTCAAAGGAATGGCGGTAGTAGTGAATTTTGTACGGTCGGCAGGGATATCGAGAAGAACAGTCCATGTCTTGCCGTCGGCTGACCATTCGAATACACGTCCGTCCACGTTACTTTGAGGCAGGTTGAATGTGAAAGATTCAGCATCCTTCTGGATTTCCCAGCCCAGGCCGAATATTGGTTCGGTTCGACTTTTATTACTTCGAGCATGGGAACGTATCCTATCAGGTTTTCATCTTCCGACCAAGGTTGATTTTTCAGTTGATCCACATTCGTGATGGTAGAAGCTGTGCTCACTCTTATCTCCTCGCTGGAAGGAGTATCTGCCGTTGAAAGAAGGTTACGGCTGGTTTGCCTGTATAATCCTTCAATAAGAGGGGTAAGGACTCTTGTACTAACTTTCACGCCTTTCTGGTATGGGTTCTGGTTGAAAGTACGGTTAATTAGCTTCATGCTGTCCATAACGGCTGAGACTTCCAGAAAACGTTGCCAGGTGTTCTGGCGGTCTTTTTCGTACCAGGCATGTGACATACGTAAAGCATTTGTTCCGCATCTTCCCAGTAACTCGAATTGCATCAGCCAGGGATTGATTTCTTCGATCAACGCTTTATTGTCTCCCTGGTTGTAGATTAGCTCAGGGGCGGCCTGTATCTGTGCAAACAAAGAACCCAGTTGGTTGGTATCCCTTTCGCCGAAACGTCCATTACGATAGCCTGCGAGGAACCTGTCGGCTATTGCCTGGTAGCGGGTAGATTCTTCCCTGCGGTACAAATGTCCGTTAGGCCCCGGGTCGCTGTTATTTTCGCAGAAGGTCTTAAAGGCGATGGCAGCTCTGGGCATCAGGTATTCGCAAGCCTTTTCCCATGCCAGCTGCGGGTTGTAGCTGTGGATGTTCCAGCTATACATGGCTACACCGAACAGGGCGACTTTAGATGCTTCCGCGTGCTCCATCGGGTTGGATACGAAGCCAGACATGGCGTTCGACGCCTGCGTATCGAGACCGTAAGCAGGCCCCATTAATAAATGGTCGCGGCAGTAATCGCTTACCGGGAAGTTCCACCATACGTATGCCGGGCGTTGAATACGCTGGTTGACCCATTCAAGACCTTCGAGCGTAATATCGTCTACTACGCGGTTGCCCGTCCACATAATTTGGATCTTCTGATCCAGTTCTCTGCCCAAAATATCGAGATAATCTGTTTTTGCCCATGAGCGGTTGTATTCTGTCGGACACATGATGAGTGGCTGTATGCCGCTCTTTTTCTCAACGAATTCTTTTTGTATGAAGTTCATCAGGTCTGCCTGCTTGGAAGCGTTGGTACCTTCTCCGGATATATCGTCGAAGAATACGGCAAAGGAGCGTATACCCAAGTCATACATTTGGTCAAACTTGGTGATGGCGTTGTTGCTGTCGGTTGCATTTCATTGAATATCCTGTCCCGGATGGATTGCCCAGACAAAGTCGACTTTGTTGCGGGCGGCTTCGGCTGTCAGCTCCCTGATTTGGGCAGCCTGGTCGGCAGGGTAGGGTTCGCGCCAGTTAGCACTGTGGTAAGGATCGTCTTTTGGTCCGTAGATGTAGGTATTCATCTTAGACTGACCGTAGAAACGAAGTTGACTGATACGGTCAGCGTGGCTCCAGGGAGTGCCGTAGAAACCTTCTACCGATCCGCGGAAAAGAACGTCCGGGTAGTCGGCGATGGTACAGATAGGCAATGTCCGTATGCCGGCCTCATTATAGCTGACCAGTTGCTTCAAGGTCTGGGCGGCATAGAATAACGAGCGGTCGTCTATTATCTCGATAGTGATTTTCTTTTTGGAGATATCCAGAATATAGGCTCCCGAACGTTCCATCTTCGGTCCCTTAGCCTTCACCTTCTTTATCTCGAGCGGCCGGGCTTTGCCTGTCTGGCTAAAAGGCAATGCTTCTTTCAGTAACTTGACGGCATCTGCATCGGGGTTGCTTAATCCCTGTAAAGCATATCCTTCGGTCAGTTTACATTGTTGGTTGGATATGACCACGTGTTGTGGTTGTGGGAAAAGCTCCGGAGACAGGTTTTGAGCTTTTCCGATCCAAGGCATGCTACATAGTAATAGCATTAAGAGTAAATTAGATAGTATTCGCATAGATCAACGGTTTAAGTGAATGATTATGGGGGTAAAGTTATTAACATTCAGATAAAAAACAAGGACGGAACAACATAAATATGTCGTTTCATCCTTATTTAATTTATCAGATTGCTTCTATTAATCGACTGATAATAGCAGCGTGTGATTAGATGTATTTCCCCATTCGGTCAATAGGCTGCGCAGGTTACCGTATTGTGCCGGCGTATACAGCTGGCTGTTCAGTTGCAGGCTGCGTTCTACTTCTGCCTTGTTGCCGTTTTGCTTTACGGAGAAGACTACCTCGCCGGCGGCATTTTCTATTACTTTGGCTGTCTTGGGGGTGGAGAGTTTCATCCCTACCGGTATTTCAACGGTATAGGTGTAACGTTCGTTCGCCTTGCAGGGCAATAACAGGTTTGTTTTACGCTCGCTGTTCATCATGCAGTAATAGCTGTGTGCCAGGCTTTGCTGTGCATTCGGCAGCGAAACCATTACATATCCGTTGTTTGCCTTTAAAGGCTGTGAAGAGGTAAAGAATATAGTAGTACCATTGTTTGTCTTCACCTCTTTAACTTCCTTGTCACCACCGGAATACATGGGGATATAATCGCCATAATAAGGCAAGAATGCACTGCCAATCGTAGCATCTACTTTGGCATTTGCCTTTTCCGGAGTAACGGAGAGAGTTACTTTATAACTGAGCTCGTTGGAAGGAGTGTTGATTGAAACAGGTGTTCCAGCGTTGGTCAGACTGATTACCGGTGTCTGATTATGCCAGCCGGCACTTGCCATTTGATTGGATGACGGAGACATGACGTATTGTTTGCCATCCACATTGGCGATAACAACCAGTTCCTTTACGGCGCTTAATCCGCAACTGGCCGGATTGGCAACTACCTGATAAGATGCAGCTGTTTCTGCTTTGATGCCGGCAGCATTCAGTAAGCCGTTGAGCAGGTTCGCCTTTTCGGCTTCCGTTCCGTAGGCAGAATAGATAACGTCGCTTACCGGACGGATTTTATAGCCGGCGTCTTGCAGGGAGAGGTGGCTGTTGCCCAGGTTTTCCGAAACGTGTTTCAGGATGGCCTGCAACTTCTCCGTATCGTTTTTCGCATCTTCCGTCAGGTTTGCAGCAATGGCTGAGAGCTGTACATCCGTTGCCGGCGCAAATTGTGCATATAATGCTTTTAGGGCATCAGCGTTGGAAGCGTATGTAGAAGCTGTAAGGAAAGGAACGTCGCCGTTCTTTGCCATCACAAGCAGTTCGCGGGAAGAAGCCGGCAGGTTGCTGAGTTTCCAGGTAACGGTCTTCATGCCGTTAGTCGTTGTAACAGCCGGTTTGCCTGCGATGTTCTGCAAGGTGTATGAGAGTGGTTTGCTTTCCGGAGCCGACAGGCTGATGGTGTACTCTTTTACTGGAGAGGATTGCAACAGTTCGTCGTAGACATCCAGCTCCGGTAAATATCCCGGTTTAGTTATCAATGTATAATCCAGGTAGATAGTAGCACCCAGTTCCAGACCGGTGTGAACAACGACCATTTCTTTCAGATTGTTGTATGCCGGGGCATCAGCAGCTGCGCGGGGCAGCACTTCTACAAAGGCGTTATCGGGAGTTTTTATGATATTGCCGTCTTTTTGCTTTGTATAGGACGCGTTAATCTTTAGCGTCTGGTATTGCGGGTTGTAGACGATGAAGCTTTCGCCGTAAGTACCGTTCATGGCGGTGTGAGTGAAAAGCGTAAGCTCCATACTGTAATGGAACTCCTGGCTTCCGTCGGTATTCAGTGTGTATGCCTTCGACGGCTTCTTGTATTCGGCTTCCGATGCAGCGAATACGGATGCCGTAAGTGCCAGCAAGCAGAGAAGCAGTGCGAATTTGTTTATTATATTTGTCATTGTCTTTTACTTTTTAATAAAATGATTATCCGCATGATGTCCGTTGATTTATTGAACATCATATGAATGT